>DASRUA010000223.1:0-3872 GCA_035655615.1 Dermatophilaceae bacterium | reverse complement strand
TCCAGCTTGGAGCAGGCGGACCACGAAGGGTCGAGACACGTTCATGAGGTCGGCCGCCTGCTGGGTGGTGAGCTCGGCGTGCGCCGGCACCAAGGACACCGCTTGGCCCGCGGCCATGTTGGCCAGAACGCCGACCAGGAGATCAACGGCTGCGCGGGGCACTGTGACCGTCTCGCCGTGTTCCTCGACCGTCAACCGCACCGGCTTGTGGATGTCGCGGTGAGCCGCCAGTGCCTTGCGGACTCGTACCAAGGCATCTCGTGCGATCACGGCGTCATCCCCTTCGGGCTGGACTCGTGAAAGGACTTTCGGGGACATGTCATCTCCTTAACGCAATAATCGAACTATCTGAAATAACCGTACCTCAGGCCGGGCCGCCTCCGGTAGACCGCACTGGGCAATTTCCCGTGTTTGGCGGTCGGCTCTGACGGTCACTGGAACGGTGACAACGTCGAAACGCGAACAGCGCCAGCGCGGTGTCGCGAACCGGCCGTTTGACGATTGTCAACGAGTGGACCTGGTGACCGTAGCGCTCCCGCTGGAGCGGTAGGTCACCTACCGTTCAATCATGTCCGTTGGATTCCGAGGCGAACGACCAAGGGCAACTGCCAGGCATGTCCCTGGATCGGGAACTGGCAGCGCTGCGGGGCCAAGTAGCACGGCTGGGGTTCGAGAACGCGAGGCTGCTGCGTTTGCTGGAGCTGACGCCAGCCCAAGCGCGTCCACCAGGGCCAGCGCAGATGGGGATCTTCGACGGTCCGCCTGGTTTGGTGGACGCCGCCTCTTCTCCAGAGACGAAGGTTGCCTTCTTCGCGTCGATGTTCGCAGCGCGCAGCGATGTCCACGCGGTCCGTTGGGAGAACGCCCGCACCGGCCGGTCGGGATGGATGCCCGCCGTTCGCGGTGGCTGGCGTAAGGGGGTCGCCCCAGGCAGCCGCGAGTACCTGCCGCTTACGGCGGACATCCTCGCGTCTCACCTCACCGGTGACGTCGATCTCGGGCTCTACCCCTTGCTCGATGGTGATCGCTGCTCGTGGTTGGCGGCAGATTTCGACGGGTCGGCCGCGATGCTGGACGCCCTGTCCTACCTGAAGGCTGCCCGCGCGGTTGGGGTCCCGGTAGCGCTGGAGGGGTCACGCTCGGGGCAGGGGGCGCACGCCTGGTTGTTCTTTACCTCACCGGTGCCGGCGGCAACGGCCAGACAGGTCGGCACGGGCTTGCTCCGTGAGGCCATTGCGTTGCGCGGTCGGATGGACCTGTCCAGCTATGACCGGCTCTTTCCCTCCCAGGACGTGCTTCCGACTGGTGGGCTCGGCAATCTGATTGCGGCCCCCTTACAGGGACGATGCCGGCGCCGTGGCGCCACAGTGTTCCTGGACACGAGCACCCTGGAACCTCACGATGACCAATGGGCCTATCTGTCGACCCTGGGTCGGCTTTCGCCACGGGAGGTTGCGCGACTGGCCCAGAGTCTGGGATCGGTGAGTGTGGGTGTTGCGGTTAAGCGTCTAGGTCAACCGACGTCGACGCGTACAGTCCCGCAGGCACCCCCGATCGTCCGGGTTCGGCTGGGTGCCGGCGTGACAGTGGAGGGTGAGGACCTCACCCCAGCTCTATCCGCAACTCTGAAGCATGCATCATCGATGCCCAACCCGCTGTTCTATGAGCGCCAGCGGCGCCGGGCGTCCACGGGGAACGTGCCCCGATTCCTTTGCAGCTACGACGAGACTCTTGACGGCGGCCTCATTCTCCCGCGCGGACTGCTGGATACCCTCACGAACCTCATTGAACAGGTCGGGAGCCGTCTGGAGATCACCGACCATCGCCTCGTCGGTGAGCCACAGACCTTCACTTTCGCCGCGAAGCTGAACGATGCCCAGCAGGCTGCTCGACGCGCTTTGGCCACGAACGACTTGGGCGTCCTGGTGGCTCCGCCCGGAGCAGGCAAGACTGTGATCGCATGTGCCGTCGCAGCCGACCACGCGACCTCAACACTGGTTCTGGTCGACCGCAAGACTCTGGCTGATCAATGGCGCCAGCGCATCGGCGAGTACCTCGGCGTCAAGGCGGGCCAGCTCGGTGGCGGCCGTACCAAGACCCGGGGCGTCATTGATGTTGCCATGCTGCAGACCCTCACCCGTCGAGACAACATCGCCGAGCTGACGGCCGGTTATGGGCTCGTCATCGTCGATGAATGCCACCACATCCCGGCGGCGGCCTTCGAGCACGCCGTCAAACAGATCGTTGCGCGACGCTGGCTCGGACTCACTGCCACCCCCTACCGACGCGATCAACTCGACGATTTGATTCATCTGCAGATGGGCCCCGTTCGTTACACCATGACTTCCGTTCAGGCGGGCACGCTGGCAAGTGGTTCGCTCGAGGTCCCCGCACCCGAGCCCGTCCTGCTCCTGCACCCAACTCGCTTCCAGTACGCAGGCGATGCCGACCCTTCAGAACCGGGAGGTATGTCGGCGATCTATAGAGATCTCGTCGCCGACGTCGACCGCACCAGGCAGGTCGTCAGCGACGTTGTGTCTGCACTCAACCGAGGAAGAAATTGCCTGGTGCTGACCCAATGGACATCCCACGTCGAGCAACTCGCTGAGGCGTTACGCACCCAGGGGCGTGACCCCGTTGTCTTGCGTGGTGGTATGGGGGTCAAGGTCCGCGCAGCTGCGCTTGAGCAACTCGAGCCCAGCATCGGGGGCCCGCCGCTCCTGGTCGTGGCGACAGGCCCGTACGTCGGTGAGGGGTTCGACTGCCCAGTGCTCGACACCTTGTTTTTGGCCGCCCCGATCGCCTTCAAAGGACGACTGGTCCAGTACGCCGGTCGCATCCTGCGAGCCCACCCGGGCAAGAGCACCGCCGAGGTCCACGACTATCACGACATCGCCACCGGAGTGCTCGGTTCCTCTCTCGCCAAACGCGCGCCCGGATACACCAGTCTCGGCTTCCCCGACCCCCGCCGGATGCAATGAAGGCTCTCGTCTGTCACTCGTCAAAACGGTGCAGCCTGGGACCTCGCGCGGCCGGGCAGATTGAGATCTGGTCCAATTCGTCGTGGGTCGGACTGGGTTCGAGGACCGCTGCGTACGGGTCTGATGAGCCCTTCGGACGGCAACGATTTGTCTCCGAACACTGATCTGGCAGACGGGGTCGGGTCCGCTGGAGCTCCGACTTGTCGTTCGATGCTGGTCAGTTGTCGGTCGCTTGCGATGTGTCGGCGCTTTGAACGGCATAACCGCAAAGTATGCCACGCTCCGAAACCGCGTTTCCGCTGCTCAGAGAGGTATTTTGACGTCAAGAGAAGTGTCCGGAGGGGGACTTGCCCACCTGGGACACACATCCGCGACATCTGGATGCCTGCCTGAGCGTCGCCTTGGGGGCCTTGAGTCTTCGTCACCACCAAGCTGCGCAACGGGGAGCGCGCCAGTGCGGCGGAGGCCTTCGAAACTAGCCGGAAGGCTCTGGGCGTGGACATGATTGAGCTCCACCCGACCTTCCAGCAGGCCGCCCTCTCCGCAAGGTCCCGCGCCCTGGGGATCGCGGTTGAGGCCTATAGCCCGCTGGGCCAGGGGGCTGATCTGGACGCAGCGGACGTGACCGCACTGGCCGAGGAGCACGGGACAAGCGCGGCGCAGACTGTGCTCGGCCGGCACCTTGGTATCGACAACATCGTGATCCCCAAGACCACTCACTCGCCGCGTGGGGGAGTGACGCGGCGCGCTTAGTCCTCGCTGGACTCCTTGACCCGGGCGACGAGCTGGGTCGGGCTGATGAACCTCAGGGCGACGATCAGGATGACCATCATCGTGGCCGTGTAGACCACGGCCATGGACGAGATGAGCTGACGCGACTCACCGCCACCG
>DASRUA010000222.1:0-6282 GCA_035655615.1 Dermatophilaceae bacterium | reverse complement strand
CGCGGCGGGCGTCGTTGGCGCGGGTGCGCTCCTGGGCGTACAACAGCCCGAAGGTGAACCCGTAAGTCGTGTTGGGATCGACGGCGAACTCGTGCGCCCAAAGGGCCCAGACTCGTCGCTGATTGGCTGCTGCGTCGATCAGTGTGCCGTCCACATCGAACAGCACAGCTCTGGACACCGTTGCCGAACTCACCCGCGGAGTATGGCCGAACCAGATCTCTGACCGGTCAAGCCATCGCTGGCCGGACGCTTTTGGAGCCAACCTCGGTGTCCGTAGAACGATCCGCTACTGCGACACGGCCCGACAGAGTCGCAGGGGCTTGGTATGTCTAGCACCTGGTATGGTTCGCGCTCAGTGACAACGACCTCGCCGCCATCGACCAGGTCGCCCCATTCGGGATCGCCGCCGGTGAGCACTACGCACCCGGTGGCATGCAGGCCGTCCACCGCTGATGGCCGGCCCAACGGCAGGACCCCTACGAGTGAGTGACCCTGAGCTCGCCGCGATCTAAGCCGAAGACATCACCTCGTCGCAGGAGCCAGCCCGACCAAATCCATCCTGCAGAGCCCCCAACAACAAAGGCGTCAACGTCGTCAAGGCATCCGACACGCCGCCGGGTGAACCGTCGCCCCTCTCAAGGCGCTGCAGAAACCACCTAACCGTCTAACCGCAAGCCCTCCCTGGTGAGACACAACGGGCCGAGGCCGCTATCGGCCCTTGGGAAATCCCAGCGACCGAAGGTCGTCGGTGAGGCGTTCCCATTGCCAGTCACGTTCGCCGGCCTTGGCCGCTTCGGCGTCGTTGGGGGCTGCGGCTTTGGCGACAGCCGCTGCTGCGTAGTTGGCTGCGTGCTGTGCGTGATCCGCCATGTGTGCGGTCCCGAAGGCGTGACCGGCAGCGCGGGCCGCGGCCCTGGCCGCCGGGTCGTCGGCATCGCGCGCAGCTGCGTGCGCAGCAACCGCGGCCGGCCGGCCCTCGGTCATCTTCAGCTCACCGCGCACCCACGCTCGCCCCGCCTCGATCGCCTTGCGGGGGCGGTCGTCTTCCGGGTACTTCGCCTCGAAGAGCGGAAGCACGTGCTCGGCACAATCAGCGGCCCAAAGGGCTAGGGCGTGATGGATCCGAAGCTCCGGCTTCACCCACTTCTTATCCCGCGTCTTGCCCACCCTCTCTCGGGCTTCCCACGTGAAGCCTAGACCGATCCCGCAACGACTGGCCGATGAAGGATCGGGCACCGGCAGGTCTGCCGCACGCGCGCTCATGCCGAATTGGGGGCGTCTTCTGAGGGCTGGATTGCTTCACTTTTGAGTTACTGGACCGTCCACTCGGAGGCATTGTCCGACGCCCTGAGGTTGGCCCTATGGGCACGCTCGACCCTCCGTCCCTCCTCTTCGCTGGCTCGGGTGGGCCGGTGTGGTTTCGCCGGCGCCGATGCCAACGCCTCGAGATAGCGAGAGGCCCATCGCTGCACGTCGTGGTCAGCAACGCGCTTGCGCATCGCCTTCATCCGGCGCCGTCGCTCGTCCTCAGGGGCGGTGATCGCCCGCATGATGGTCTGCTTGACGCCCTCGATGTCGTGAGGGTTGCAGATGAAGGCTTGGTGCAGCTCGTGCCAGGCGCCGGCGAACTCCGAGAGCACCAAGGCACCGCCGAGGTCGTGCCGGCACGCGACGTACTCCTTAGCGATGAGGTTCATGCCGTCACGTAGCGGGGTCACGAGCATGACGTCGGCGGCCAGGAACATCGCCACCATCTCGGCACGCGGGTAGAAGTGGTGCAAGTAGTGCACGGCGGGCGAGCAGAAGGCTGAGTACTCCCCGTTGATCCGACCGACCGTGCCCTCGACCTCCTCGCGCAGAAGGCGGTAGGCCCTCACACGCTCGCGGCTTGGCAAAGCCACCTGCATGAGCGTCACGTCGGGTGGGGCGATCACCTTGTCCTGCAGCAGCTCCTCATAGGCCTTCAGCCGGGGCCGGAACCCCTTGGTGTAGTCCAGCCGGTCGACGCCCAGCATGAGGATCTTGGGGTCGCCGAGCGAGGCACGGATCTCCGCAGCGCGGGCGATGACCTGCGGTGTGCGCGCCAGGGCGTTGAGCCCGCGGAAGTCCACAGAGATCGGTATCGCGGCGGCCCGGACCGTCCGCCGCCCCGAGGGGGCGTCGCCCGGCGGGATGAAGGTGACAGTGTCGGCCTTGGTCGCCATACCCAGCAACCGCCGGCAGACGCGCAGGAAGTTCTCGGCGTCCGCGGTGCGCTGGAAGCCCAGGAAGTCTGCGCCCAGCAGACCCTCCACCAGGGCCCTGCGCCAGGGGAGCTGTGCGAAGAGCTCGACCGGCGGGAACGGGATGTGGTTGAACCAGCCGATGCGCACATCGGGTCGGATCGATCGGACCATCGCCGGAACCAGCTGCAGCTGGTAGTCGTGCACCCAGACCGTGGCACCCGGCGCGGCCACCTCCGCGATGGCCATGGCAAAGCGGTGGTTGACCGTTCGGTAGGTGTTCCACCAGTTGCGGTGGAAGGTCGCCGGGACGATCACGTCGTGGAAGATCGGCCAGAGCGTCTCGTTGCTGAAACCCTCGTAGTACTCCTGGATCTCCAAAGGCGACAGACCTACCGGACGAAGGTACATTCCTTCGTCGCGGAACCGCTCGGACGCCGGGCCAGGCTCGCCGGCCCAACCGACCCATGCGGCGTCGCGGCCCCGCATCACCGACTCCAGAGCTGTCACCAGACCGCCCGGACTCCGCTGCCAGGTGCCCCCGCCACTAGCGTCGACCACTCGCTCAACAGGGAGGCGGTTCGCGGCAACCACCAGATCGAACGTCGGTCCAGCAACGGTCACGCGCCATCACCTCCTGCCAGGGGGTCTGGTCAGAACGGCCGTGCCGGCGAAGGTGTCCATCAGTGAGTGGCATCCTCCCCGGCCCTATGGGAGGCGGGTCGTTTCTGCCAGCACAGCACCACCGGGGTCACCTGAGCAGGGCCGAACGTCCCGTCTTCGCAATGGTGAGTCGTACCTGTGCTTTGACAAGCTCGGGGTCGACACCGTCGCTGGCGACTGCATCGGGATCGGGACAAACGTGGACAAGGTTATCCAGATCGGGTAGGTGGTGTGAGGCTTGAGGCCCGCGTTCCGGCAGAGCGGATCTCGGACGAACTCAAGACAGAGAGGGCGGCGAGTGATTATGCCGGTCAGTGCGTTAACGTGCGCCTCGGCAGTGCACTCAACTCGGCAGATCCGGTCGACTCTCGTTGACCGATCTCGTCTCGATAGTGAACCCGGCCACGACGTGTCGGGGCTCGTCGGTTCGGTGCGAGCCAGTCAGCCGCCCTCGTGTCAGTTGGGTCCGCTGACCGGGTGGTACGGTGCGCCGGCGGAACGGCGTTCGCCAGCCAAAGAATGGTCGGACAACATCAGAACCTAGCCCCACTGTTCGTATCAGGATCCCGCTGCGGACCGCGGCTCGACGATGCCCCGAAGTGATGTTCCTGGCGGGTCGACCGGGAGTCGCCGACGGCGCCGCGTGTCAGGAAAGCCAAGGAGGTCATTCTCTTGGACGGACCCGAGAGTCTCTATCAGGTCGGGTCTCGTTCGGTTAACATGCGACATCCCCATTGACAGGGTGACTGCCGTACACGAAGAGTCCGAAGGAATGGTGACGATGGCGGCCTTTCAAGGTGCGATCTTCGACGTGGACGGCGTGCTGGTGGACTCACCGCACGAGCTGGCCTGGCGCGACGTGTTCCGGTCGCTGATGGAGGGCGACTGGCGCGACGTCCGCGACCAGACGCGCTGGACACCCGAGGCCTTCACGCCCGCGGTTTACCAGCAGCTCATCGCCGGGGTGCCACGGATGGCTGGTGCACGCGCGGCCATGGAGCACTTCGGCGTGCCCGACATCGACACACGGATCGAGCAGTACGCGGCCGACAAGCAGGCGCACGTGATCACGCTGATCGAGGAAGGCCGGTTCATGGCTTTCCCCGATGCCATCCGGTTCATCTTGGCGGTCAAGGACATGGGCATCCGGGTCGCGGCAGCCTCCTCGTCCAAGAACGCCAATCGCCTCCTGGAGCGGATCCGGCTGGACACTTTCGCCGCCGAACAGAAGCTGGAGTACGACTTCATCCGCCCCGGGATGACGCTGCAGGAGCTGTTCGACGCCGACATCTCCGGACGCGACTTCCCACACGGCAAACCCGACCCCACGATCTTCCTGACCGCAGCCGAGGAACTGGGCGTCCCCCCCAGCAACTGTTTCGTCATCGAGGATTCCTCCAGCGGGATCAGCGCGGCCAGGGCGGCAGGGATGGCTTCCCTCGGCATAGCGCGTCTGCACGACGAGGTATTGCTTGTCGAGTCGCGTGCCGACCTGGTCGTGACGACGCTGGACGACGTCTCCTTGCGGGCCTTGGCCGAGGGCGGACTGGAGGAAGAGCAGGCGGCCACCGATCTCCCGCCGCGCCTCGAGAAGCGGCCGCCGGACGACTGGTCCCTGGTCTATGAGAGCTTCGACGCCGGGCGCCAGGGGCCACGCGAGGCGCTGAGCGCATTGGGCAACGGGTACTTCGTGACCCGCGGCGCCCTGCCCGAGGCCCGGGCCGACGGGGTGAACTACCCGGGCACGTACGTGGCAGGGCTATACAACCGCGCCCACACCGAGGTGGCCGGCCGTACGATCGTGAACGAGGATCTCGTCAATGTCCCCAACTGGCTGCCGCTGGAGTTCCGGGTTGCCGGCGGCGAATGGTTCGACATACAACGGGCCGAGGTCCTGGACCATCGCGTGGAGCTGGACATGCGCCGAGGGACCCTCACGCGGCGCCTGGTGTGGCAGGAGCCGGACGGCCGGCGCACGAGCGTCGCCCAGCGCCGGTTCGTGAGCATGCACAACGAACATCTCGCCGGCCTAGAGACGACGTTCATGGCAGAGAACTGGACTGGTCAGCTGGAGATCCGCTCCGGGATCGATGGCCGAGTGGTGAACTCCGGCGTGAAGCGATACCGCGGCTTGAATGCCCAGCACCTTGATCTGCTGGGCGCGGCTGAGGTGGACCAGGAGACGGTCGACCTTCAGGTTGAGACCACCCAGTCTCATGTGCGGGTTGCGCTGGCAGCGCGCACCCGGATCCTGCACAAGGGCAAGATCACGGGGGTCGACCGACGCCTGGTCCACGAGCTCGGGTTCATCGGGCACGACCTCACGCTGGAGCTGGAGGAGGCACGCCCGGTGACCGTCGAGAAGATCGTCGCCCTCTACACCTCCCGTGACCGGGCGGTCTCCGAGAGCCGCGCTGAGGCGCGGCTTACGGTGGCGGAGGCCAAGGGGTTCGAGGGGCTGCTGGCTCGACACGAGGGCGCGTGGAACGGGATCTGGAGCCGGTTCGACATCGAGCTGGATATCGCCAACGCGCGGACCGAGACGCTCTTGCACCTGCATATCTTCCACCTCCTGCAGACGGTGTCGCCGCACACGATCAACCTCGACGTGGGTGTGCCGGCGCGAGGATGGCACGGGGAGGCGTACCGGGGCCACATCTTCTGGGACGAGTTGTTCATCTTCCCGTTCCTGAACTTCCAGCAACCGATCCTGGCGAAGGCTCTGCTGGACTACCGCCACTCACGCCTGAACGCGGCCCGCGAGGCCGCACGGCTGGCCGGGTACGACGGCGCGATGTTCCCATGGCAGAGCGGCAGCAACGGGCGCGAAGAAGCCCAGGAGGTCCACCTCAACCCGCAATCCGGTCGCTGGCTGCCCGACCACTCTCACCTGCAGCGGCACGTCAACATCGCGATCGCCTACAACGTCTGGCAGCACTACCAGGTGACCGGCAGCATGGAGTTCCTGCGTTTCACCGGCACCGAGATGCTGGTTGAGATCGCGCGCTTCTGGGCCAGTATCACCACGTGGGACCAGGAGCAGGAACGCTACGAGATCCTCGGCGTGATGGGGCCCGACGAGTACCACGAGGCCTACCCGGACTCCGACCAGCCCGGGCTGAACAACAACACGTACACCAACGTGATGGCGGTCTGGGTGCTGCAACGGGCCCTGGATGCCCTCGAGCTGCTTCCGCCGCACTACCGGCAGGAGCTGGTCGACGAGCTGACGATCCGCGACGCCGAGCTGGAACGCTGGCGCGACATCACCCGCAAGATGAAAGTCGTGTTCCACTCCGACGGGGTGCTCACCCAGTTCGAGGGCTACGAGCAGCTGCGTGAGTTCGACTGGGAGGGCTACCGGGAGAAGTACGGCAACATCCAGCGGCTGGATCGA
>DASRUA010000221.1:0-29741 GCA_035655615.1 Dermatophilaceae bacterium | reverse complement strand
GTCGCTGTCGCTGTCACTCTCACTGTCAACGATCATCACCTGGACGGTGCTGGCTCGCAGCAGCCGGCGGATGCGGGACAGCAGGTCTTCGGCGAGGGTCTCCAGGGACTGTGCGCCGACGCCTCCGGTGACGAACTCGTGAACAAGGGTCAGTGACTCGTGGCGATGCCGGGTGGCGGCATACGCGCGGTAGCCGGCTGAGCCGAGACCGACGAGCAGGGCGGCGCCCGCAGCGCCCAGCATTCCGTACTGGAGCAGAATGATCAGGTTCACGGCGAACATGCCCGAGGTCACGCTCAGTACGAAGGCAGGTACGAGCACCTCGACAACATCCGCCCGGCTCAGCGGGCCGTTGTGCACGCGAATCATGACCAGTACCAGTGCGCTGATGAGCTGATCCACCACTGCCAGCAGGACGATCAGGATAGCGGCGGTGCGCATGTCCAGGCCGTGGAGGGGGCGGAGCAGCAGATGCACCAGGAGGGTGTCCGCAGCGGCCTCGAAAGCGTAGGCCGCAGAGTTGTAGGCCATCTTGTCCACGGATACCCGCTGCCACACGAACGCCAGCACAGACGCGGCCACTCGTGTCACAACGAAGACGTCTGGCGGCAACACGAGGACGCCGATGAGCAACGGAATACCGGCGAGCGTGAACGAGTACGCCTGCCGACGGAACTCCACATTCAGCAGGAACTGTTCACAGAAGAAGAACCCTGCTCCGACCGCGAGAGCGACGGCGACGACCGGCAGGTGAAGGGCGATGATCGGCCCTCCACCTGTCCGGCTCGTGAGAACCGTCGCGCTGGCTGCCAGGGCGGCGCACAGGAGCCATGTGACCTGCGTTGGGCTCAGTGCGCGACGCATGATTGATTCTACTAAGACCAGTCAGCGCTGCTCCAGCGCGCAGAGGACCAGCGCCCGGAGGACCAGCGCCCGGAGGACCAGCGCGCAGAGGACCAGCGCGCAGAGGACCAGCGCGCAGAGGACCAGCGCGCAGAGGACCAGTCAGCGCTGCTCCAGCGCGCGGAGGACCAGCGCGCGGAGGACCAGCGCGCGGAGCTGAGGCCGTCGGAGGCAGGCAGCCAGTCGTCGCCGGTCCAGGTGACGCCGAGCCACTTACCGCCGGACCAGGCCGACTTGGTGGAGGTGGCCTGCCACCAGGTGGCGGGGTTCCAGGCGTTGCCCTGCACGTCGATCTCACCGTCGAGATCTTTGCCCTTTGCGTCGACGAGGACGGATCCGGCTCTGGCTGCCTGGATCGACCCTTGCCCGGTCGCGCTGGGGAATGACTGGACGGCGGTTGCCCGCAGAGACCTGGCGGGCTTGTCCTTCCCGGCCAGGTGGCTGGCGGTGTCGAACGCCTCACCCAGGTCGAGCGTCCCTGCCCCGACGGCGGTCGGGTCTGCGTTCGTGATCGGATCTGCGGACGACGTCAGGGCGAACTTGACCTGATCTGGAGTCAGGTCCGGGTAAGCCTGGAGCAGCAGCGCGACCGAGCCGGAGACCACAGCGGTCGCCTCGCTGGTTCCACTGCCGCGGAACAGCGTTCCGCTGGTGTCGCCGGTAACCAGACCCGACGGGTTGTTGACGTCGACGAACGACCCTGGCGCTCGGGTCGAAACCAGCGAGGTGCCCGGTGCGACGAGATCCACATGACGGTTCTTCGAACCCACCTGGGAGAAGGAGGCAACCGTGGTGTGGTCGGGCGCCCAGCCATCGAGGCTGTTGTTGCTGTCGGTGGCGCCGACCGCGATGAGGTAGGGATCAATCGCGGGGTCGGTCAGCCGCCCAGTGTCCGATCCGCCATTGCCCGCCGATGTGACGACAACGATTCCGTGCTTCCACGCGTTCTCTGCAGCAGCGGCCAGGGGGTCATCACGGTAGGCCTGGGCCGAGTTCGTGCCGTAGGACAGGTTGATCACCCGGACGCGGGTGCGGTCAGGCAGTACCGGATGCTGGGTGACCCAGTCCAGCGCGGCGATGACCTGGCTCACGTCGACGCTGCCGTCCGTGGTGGCCAGTTTCATGGCGAGGAGTCCCGCGTCCGGCGCCACGCCCAGCTGCACGTCGGCCGGCGCTGACGACAGATCCGAGGAAGGACTGGTTGTTCCCCTGCCGGCGATGATGCCGGCCATAAACGTGCCGTGACCGAAGGTGTCTTGCTGCGTCAGCACACCGTTGCCCTCGATCGACAGGTCCGGGCCATAGGTCACTTTGCCGGCGCCATGCAGGCCGGCAACCGGGGCGACCCCGGAGTCCAGTACCGCGACGCTGACGCCCTGACCGGTCAGCGGCTGCCCGGACGCATCGGTCTGCGACCACAGCTCGCGGGCACCGATCGCCTTGTCCACCGTGAACAGCGACCCCGGGTCCTGCTTAGCCTGATAGGTCCCGTTCGCGCCCTTGGACACGGCATCAGCTGTGGGATTGCCCCACCTGCTGGCGCTGAAGCCACCGGTCGCGGCGACAACCGCGGCGTGGGGCGCCGGCGTGCCACCTTGCCCAACGATCGCCTGGGCCGGGGCAGCCGAAACGCACATAGCCGCCGCAGTGGCCGCCGCAGTGGCCGCAGCCCCCCACCGAGTGGTCAGCAAAGATACCGATTTCGCGTTCATCATGGCTCCGATCAAGCCCGAATCCGTACCTTCTCGACGCAGATCGAGCGGTCAGTCCCTTCGTTTGCAGGTTGTGGGCCCGTTCCTCGCCCTCACCTAAGCGTTTCGCAGCCGCCCCCCGCCGCGCACTCGGCCAAACGCACAGAAATGCTGACCAAACGGACTACTTCACAGGCACTAGCGACGGGCAGGCGCGGCAACCACCCACCCACGATGACTTGTTGCGCTGCAGACGATGTGGCTCCACCATCGAAGCAGACACCTTTGCCCTGGTCTCCGGAGGTCAGCATGACGAGCGCAGGCCCGAGTAACGCGGCTGTCCGAGGAGAGCATCGATGACTGACCTGCAACCCGGCCCGACCAACAGCCTGGCCGATGTGGCCGGCGTCCGGGTGGGGCATGCCGATCGGCGCGTGGACGGCTGGCTGTCCGGCACCACGGTGGTCCTGGCGCCCGAAAGCGGCGCCGTCGCTGGGGTTGACGTCCGTGGAGGGGGACCCGGCACCCGGGAGACGGACGTCCTCGACCCGCGCAATCTGGTCGAGAGGATTCACGCCGTCGTGTTGTCGGGCGGAAGTGCCTTCGGGCTCGCGACCGCGGACGGGGTGATGCAGCGCCTGTTCGAGGCGGGGGTCGGCTACCCCACTGGCGGGCCGGGTGAGGTCGTCCCGATAGTGCCCGGCGCCGTCATCTTCGATCTCGGCCGTGGCGGCGACTTCACCAAGCGTCCTGGAGCGGCGATGGGCGAAGAGGCTTATGACGCAGCATTCTCTGAACCAGCATGGTCCAGCGCCTCCGGACCGGTGCCGATCGGGGTGGTGGGGGCCGGCACGGGTGCTGTGGCCGGGGGACTCAAGGGAGCTGTGGGCTCGGCCAGCGTGATGCTGGCAGACGGCACGACGGTTGCCGCGCTGGTCGTCGTCAACTCGTCTGGCTCCTGCGTCGACCCTGCCACCGGTGAACTGTATGCCGCCCGGTTCGGCCTGCCGGGGGAGTTCACCCAGCTGCTGCTCCCCGACCAGGCCGACATCGCGGCTGCGCGCGCTGCCGCCGACGCGAAGGTTGGGGCGGGTGGTCCAGCACGTCTGGGAGCCGCCTTTGCCACCACCATCGGTGTCGTGGCAACGGATGCGACCCTGACGAAGGCTCAGTGCGCCAAGGTGTCGGGCATCGCCCACGACGGCATGGCTCGCGCCATTCGACCGGTCCACACGATGTTCGACGGAGACACGGTGTTCTGCCTGGCGACGGGGGACCGCGGGGCACCAGATCCGTTGGCATTCCACGCGTTGCTGGATGCCGGCGGCGACTGTTTCACCCGCGCGATCGGGATTGCGATCCTGGCGGCTGAGAGCGTTGAGACCCCAGCCGGCCGGTGGCGGTCCTACCGGGATGCCTTCCCCTCGGCCTTCCCCGCGACGTAGCCGACCCGCCTACCATCCGAACCCGCGCTGAGTCGGACCCTGCTAGCCGAACCCGCGCTGAGTCGGACTTCTGCTACCCGGACTGGGTTGGTACCACGACGTTCCACGGTCGCAGCACGTGGTCGACGCCCACCCCTGCGGCCGTGTACGGATCGTCCCTGACAATCCTTCGGGCCTCCTCCTCGGAGCCCGCCTGCAGCACCATCATGGCGCCCGACCCGTCGCCGACCGGACCGGCGAGGACGACCGTGCCCTCCTGTTGCAGCGACTTCAGATAGGCCAGGTGGTCGGGCCGCACGCGAGCGCGCGCCTCCAGGTCGGCGTAGCGGTACTCCAGTACGAAGAAGCTCATCAGTGAAGCATGCCAGTTCTCTCGGTGGCTGCAGTCGCAGTCGCAGTCGCAGTCGCCTGAGCCTTCACGGCCGCGCCCGGTACGAGGCTGAAGGCGCCCTCTTCTTCCTGTGCGTTGTGCAGCCGCAGTACGGCATACAGCCCGTAGAGCAGGCGTCGGAGCTCGACGACGTCCTCGGGCTGGGTGGTCTCGCTGTCGAGTCCCATAAGAAGCCGTCGCAGCTTCCTGACCTGGTGCTCGATCTCCGCGTGAGTGCGGCTCATCGCCGCCGTAGCGTCCGTCCCCCCGAGTGCTCGGTCCACCAGGGGAACGAGCAGCTCCTCGTCGGCCCGCTCGTGCGGGAGGAGCTCGCCCTCAAGCCGGTCCAGCAGTGCACGCACGGGGGCGAGGTCGCAGGCCTCGGTCGAGAGCTCGTCGGCTGACGATCGGATCTTCTCGATCAGAGGCAGCACGGCGTCGTGTTCGGCGCGTAGCCGGAGGGCGGTGGCGACGTCGGCCGGGGCCATCGCGATCGTGTGCACCTTGCCGGGCAGAACCCCGCGCAGCGCGATCCCGATCGCCAGCACGTCAATGACCTCCTGCACCACAGCGCCGACCGCGGGTGGGAGGAACCCGAATGCGGCCAGGACCATCGCGACGAGCGAGAGGCCCATGCCGACCAGGACGGCCTGCAGCGCGATCCCTTTCGAGCGCCGGGCAATGAGGATCGCGTCGGCCAGGGCGTCGACCCGATCGACCGTCAGCACGACGTCCGCGGCCTCGGATGACGCGGTCGCCCCGCGCGAGGCGAGTGCCACGCCGACCCCGGCAGCCGCGAGCGCCGGAGCATCGTTGATGCCGTCACCGACCATGATGGTCGCGCCGTGAGCCGACTCGGCCTCGATGGCGGCGAGCTTGTCGGCGGGATCGCAGTCGGCCAGCACGGTGTCGACGCCCACGATGCGCCCGACCATGTCTGCGATGTCGGCACGGTCGCCGGTGACCAGCACGACGCGCGTGATCCCGGCCTCGCGCAGCGCACGAACCATGCGGGGTGAGTCGGGCCGGATCGCGTCCTCCAGGAGGAACGCGCCTGCAGGTTTGTCGTCGACAGCGGCGAACACGGTCAGGGAGCCGTCCAGATCGGCACGACGACGCACCTGGCGTACCCACGGCGGGGCGGCGTCCCCGACGATCCACGAGGCCTTGCCAAGCTTGACCCGGTGGGTGCCGACGGTTCCCTCGAGGCCGTAGCCGTGCACCTCCTGGACATCCTCGGGCATCTCCAGCGCGAGCCCGCGACGGGTGCCGCCGGTGACGATGGCGCTCGCAAGGACGTGGGCTGACACCTGGTCGAGGGAGGCGGCGAGCCGCAGCACCTCGTCCGCATCCAGCCAGTCGCTCGCCGTGACGACGTCAGCCAGAACCGGATGTCCCTGGGTCAACGTGCCGGTCTTGTCGAACAGCATGACGTGTCCGGCGGCCAGTCGTTCAAGGGCGCTGCCGCCCTTGACGACGACGCCGATGTGCGCGGCCCGGCTGAGGCCGGACATGATCGCGATCGGTGCCGCGAGCAACAGCGGGCACGGCGTAGCGACCACGAGCACGGCGACGGCGCGGACCGCGTCTCCGCTGAGCCACCAGGACGCACCCGCAAGGATGAGCGTGAGCGGCACGAAGAGGATGGCGAACCGGTCTGCGGCGCGGACGAACGGCGCAGACGAGGCCTGGGCCTGTTCGACGAGGCGCACCACTCCGGCATAGGTGGACTCCGCAGCGAGCGCAGTCGCGACCAGGTTGATCGCCTTCCCCGCGTTGACCACGCCGCTGCGGACGTCGTCGCCCGCGAGCCGCTCGACCGGCAACGGCTCCCCGGTGAGAGCTGACTCATCCAGCACGGCGGTGGAGCGAAGCCGTCCGTCAACCGGGACGATCTCCCCGGTGCCCACCAGGAGGAGGTCGCCCACCACGACCTCGTCAACCGGGATCTCTACGACCCCGCCCTCGACGAGGCGCCGGGCCGTGCGGGGTGCCCGCTCGACCAGCAGGCTCAGCTCACGGCGCGCCCGAGCGGCAGCCCGGGCCTCCAGAAGCTGCCCGCTTGCCAGCATCACCGTGATCATGGCGCCGGCGAAGGGCTCGTTGACCGCCAGGGCCCCGGCAAGAGCGAGCACCGCGATGACGTCGACGCTCAGCTGCCGCCGCCGGATCGCGCTGACCGTCCAGTAGACGGAGAAGCCCAGGCCGAGCACGCTGCCCAGGATCCACAGGACGCGCGCTGGTGTCTGGGCAGACACCAGCCACGCCAGGCCTCCGGCAAGCAGCAGCACGGTGGATATGGAGAAAAGGAGCGCTTCCTTGCTTGCGCGCATGCGAGTCACAGTGACCATTCTCTGCCAAAGGCGGCGTGTCAGATAGAGAGGCCCGCCTTACTCTGGGACCCTTTCAGATGGCCGACGGGGCGGATGGACACGCAGGCGCGACCTCGCACATCAGGCAGGGACGGCGCATGGGCCAATGGGTGATTTCCGCCACGGCCAGCCGGGGAGACGCGTAACCTGATCACTATGGACGCCCCGGTGATACGCGTGGTCGTCGTCGATGACCACGCTCTGCACCGGGATGGCACCCGTCAGATTCTCGACGCGCACCCAGACCTGCAGGTGGTTGGCGACGCCAATTCCGGCGAGGTCGCACTCGCCGTGATCAACCAGCTTCGCCCTGACGTGGTGCTGATGGACATCCGGCTTCCGGGTATTAACGGCATCGAGGTCACCCGACGGCTCACCAGGGACCATCCGGACGTCCGTGTGCTGATGGTGAGCGCGTACGACGAGGACGAATACGTCCGTGGTGCGCTGGAGGCCGGGGCCGCGGGGTACCTGAGCAAGACTGCGCCGGGCAAGGAGCTGGTCCAGGCGGTGCGATCCGTGGCCCGAGGCACGAGTGTGCTGCAGTCGGGTCTCACGGCTCGGCTGTTGATGTCCCCGCGTCAGCCCGAGCATGGTGCGGCCGACCTGAGCGAGCGTGAGCTAGCGGTCCTGACGCTGCTCGCGGCGGGCCTGCACAACCGGGAGATTGCCGCAGAGCTGAGCATCAGCACGCGCACCGTGGACCGGCACTGCGACAACATCTACGCCAAGCTCGGGGTGGGTTCTCGAACCGAGGCGGTCGTGCGTGCCATCTCGACCAAGCTGTTGAGTGTGGCCGATGGCCAGCGCTGACTTCTCTGACCCGATCGGGGCTGCCCCCGTACGTGTCCAGGATGCCGTCGGCAGGTTGCGCCTGCCGCTGAACTCCTGGCGGTTCTGGGTTGTCCAGGCCGGCGTCCTGCTCGTGGCGTTCCTTGACGAGATTGTGCTCGACTTCCTGCGTTTCCTGCCGCCGTTCGATATCCCGCGTTCGACGGTCACCGCCCTGCTGCTCATCCCGGTCATCTACGCCGCACTGAACTTCGGTGTTCACGGGGCCGTCGGAACCGCGCTATGGGCCACCGCGCTCATGTGCCCCGACTGGCTCTTCATCGGCGGATTGACGCCCGCGAACGCCTGGGTCGAGATCGGGAACCTGGCCATCCTCAACGGGGTCGCGATCATCGTCGGGCAACGGGTTGAGAGCGAGGGACAGGCGCGGCGACGAGCAGAGGGGGCCCTGCGCGACAGCGAGGTCGCCGAGTCGCGATACCGCGCCCTGTTCGATGAGCAGCATGCGCCGGTTCTGGTGACGGACGCCGTCGGAGTGGTCACCGAGGCCAACGCCGCCGCAGCCTCCCTGCTCGGGCCAGATGCTCCCGGGCGACTCCTGTCGGACCTGGTCGGCACCCCCGTGGCGGTAATCCTGGCGGGGTCGGTCACCCGTCTCCCGGTGGGGGACCGCGTGTTCTTGCCCAACGCTCGCACCCTTGACGTGGGCTCCGGCGAACGCCTTGTTCAGATCGTGCTTGTCGACCTGACAGAGGAGGAGCACCGCGCCCGCGAGCAACAGGCCTACGCCGCACACCTGCTCACCGTCGTGGAGGACGAGCGGCGCACGCTGGCTCAGGACCTGCATGATGACCCCGTCCAGACCCTGATCTATCTGGTCCGCATGCTCGAGCTGCTCGGCGACGACCCCAGGCTCCCCCCGGATCTGGCTCCGCTGGTCCTTCGGGATGGCGAGCTGGCCAGTGAGGTGGTGAATGCCCTGCGCACGGTGATCCACGGTTTGCGGCCCCCGGTGCTCGACGATCTCGGGGCGGTCGCCGCTCTGCGCCAGCTGGTCGGTGAGGTTCGCGCCCGGCACGGGACTGTGATCCGGTTGCAGGTGAGCGGAGATCAGGTGCGGCTCTCTGACCGGTGCGAGCTCACCCTGTACAGGGTGGCGCAGGAGGCGCTGAGCAACGTCGTACGTCACGCGAAGGCCACGGACACCCGGGTCGATCTGCACTTCGGTGAGCAGGTGGTCCTGACCGTCACTGACGATGGGCGCGGTATCCAGTCGTCCGGCATCACCGCTGCCGGGTCCGGCGGTGGGCTCGGCCTGGTCGGGATGCGCGAGAGGATCAACCTGATCGGGGGCAGTCTGGAGGTGCGCGCTCTCAAGCCGCACGGCACGCTGGTGCGGGCCACGGTCGTGGGCGCGCCATTGGCCCCGTAGTCGACCGATGATTGTTGGATGCAAGTCGCGGGCAACTGCCCGCTCCGTCTCTGGAGGACTTCCATGACACCGGTACCCGTCGGACCGCTTGAGCTTCTCGACGTCGATCACCTGCTCAGCGACGAGGAGCGGGCCGTCCAGCAGACTGTCCGGCGTCTGGTGGACGACACGATCCGGCCCAACATCGCGGCGTGGTACGAGGATGGTGCGTTCCCTGCAGAGATGGCGTTGAGGTTTGGCAAGCTTGGGTTGCTCGGCATGCACCTGCAGGGCTATGGCTGTGCCGGGATGAGCGCCGTCGACTACGGGTTGGCCTGCATGGAGCTGGAGGCAGGGGACTCCGGCGCCCGAAGCTTCGCCTCCGTCCAGGGCTCGCTGGCCATGTTCGCCATTCACCGCTTTGGCTCAGAGGAGCAGAAGCAGCAGTGGCTGCCCCGGATGGCCAGCGGTGAGGTCATCGGCTGCTTCGGCCTCACGGAGCCTGACTTCGGGTCCGACCCGGCTGGCATGCGCACCCGCGGGCGCCGCGACGGCCGGGACTGGGTGCTCGACGGCACGAAGATGTGGATCACCAACGGCTCGATCGCCGACGTCGCTGTCGTGTGGGCCCGCACCGAGGCCGGCATTCAGGGGTTCCTCGTCCCGACCGACACCGCTGGGTTCACCGCCAACAAGGTCACCGGCAAGCTTTCTCTGCGCGCGTCCGTCACCTCCGAGCTCGTCCTCGAAGGAGTGCGGCTGCCCGCGGATGCCGTGCTGCCCGGCGTACAGTCCCTGCGCGGTCCGTTGTCGTGCCTCGACGAAGCCCGCTTCGGCATCGTCTTCGGCACCCTGGGTGCCGCCCGTGACTGTCTGGAGATCGCACTGGACTACTCCCGCAGCCGCGAGGTGTTCAAACGGCCGATCGGCGGCTATCAGCTGACCCAGCAGAAGCTGGCCGATATGACGCTGGAGCTTCAGAAGGGCTTCCTGCTCGCGCTGCATCTGGGGCGGCTCAAGGACGCCGGACGGCTCGAGCCGCGCCAGATCAGCCTCGGCAAGCTCAACAATGCGCGGGAGGCGATCGCCATCGCGCGGCAGTGCCGCACCATCCTGGGGGCCAACGGCATCACGCTGGAGTACTCGGTCCTGCGGCACGCCAACAACCTGGAGTCGGTGCTGACCTATGAGGGCACCTCTGAGATGCACACGCTGGTCATCGGTCAGGCACTGACCGGGTTGAGCGCTTTCAGCTGAGCTCTCCGGCTCAGCAGTGCGGGGTGGGCGTCGCCTTCTTCGAGACCGCAACCTTGGGCGGGACCGTCACAGTCTTGAACGTGTTTCCCAGGACGATATCGACCGAGGCGTCCATCCGGTCGTCCTGCACGATCCTGGCTCCGGGCAGCCTTTTCGCCGCAAGGATTGCGCCTTCCAGCCCGGACGGCCCGTGGCGTATCTCGCCGAGGCTGAGGATCGACTTGCCCAGTGGGTCATTGTCGACCGTGGCGACCTGGAATCCCTGTCTTCGCAGCGCGTTGCCCGCTTTGGCAGCCAACCCTGTGCGATCCGTCGAGTTGTAGACGTTGACCGTCACGCCGCGCGGTGCGAGTGGTTGGCTCGAGGAGGTGCAGCTCGCGTTGATAACCGCTTTGGGAACTGAGGTGCCGACCCACCCCTGGACGTACGAAGCGGCATACACAGCTGTCCCGCACAACAGCAGGGTGACGAATGTCATGGTCATGATCGTGCGCTGGCGTCGACGTCGACGATAGATCGTCGCCGCCGATTCGTGTAGGTAATCCACGGCCAACCCCCCGATCGGAAAAGTCCCTCTCTGCCGATCATGACGGTTTGTCACCGCTAGTCAAGGGTTTGAGGCCGTCAGTCAAGCACCAGAACGCGGGCATGCAGCACGGCACGTTGCTGAAGCGCGGCGCGCAGGGCACGGTGCAGGCCGTCCTCGAGGTACAGGGTCTCTTTCCACTGCACGACGTGGGCGAACAGATCGCCGTAGAAGGTGGACTCGTCAGACAACAGGGTTCTCAGGTCGAGGTTCTTCTTGGTGGTGACGAGCTCATCGAGCCGGACCATGCGCGGAGGGACGTCGGCCCAGTCCCGCGCTGTCTCCAGCCCGTGTTCGGGGTAAGGGCGCCCGTCGCCGACCGCTCGGAAGATCATCCCGCCAGTCTAGGCGTACAAAGTCGGGGCATTCAGCGTCAGCATGCTCTGCGGAACGCCTTGCTCATTGGCGGAGGATAGGGGATTTGAACCCCTGAGAGCTTTCACTCAACACGCTTTCCAAGCGTGCGCACTAGGCCACTATGCGAATCCTCCGTCGAGGAGGCTACCTGAGGGTGGGCCACAGTCCACAATCGGCGGCTTCGCTGGTTTCTGAGCGCCCAGATCTGCCGTCGGCGGCGCCGTCGTCACTCGGCTACAGTGGACTTAGACCCCTCGTGTGGTGGTACCTCACCGAATTCCCCCAGGGCCGGAAGGCAGCAAGGGCAGGCGAGCTCTTCCAGGTACGCGGGGGGTCCTCTCATGCGCCTGGGGCGGGAGTCGGTCGGGCCGACTAGATTGGGCGCGTGAGCACAGCGCTGTATCGCCGCTACCGGCCCGAGTCCTTTGCCGACGTCATCGGTCAAGATCACGTGACCGAGCCCTTGATGCAGGCATTGCGGACCGGCCGGGTCAGCCACGCCTACCTGTTCAGCGGGCCACGCGGTTGCGGCAAGACGACCTCCGCCCGGATTCTGGCCCGTTGCCTCAACTGCGAAAAGGGTCCGACGCCTGTTCCGTGTGGTGTGTGCGACTCTTGCCTCGCGCTGGCTCGCGACGGCTCGGGCAGTGTTGACGTCATCGAGATCGACGCGGCCAGCCACGGCGGTGTCGACGACGCGCGCGACCTGCGTGAGCGGGCGGCCTACGGGCCGGCGCTGTCCCGCTACAAGATCTACATCATCGACGAGGCCCACATGGTCACGCCGCAGGGTTTCAACGCCCTCCTCAAGATCGTCGAGGAGCCGCCGGAGCATGTGAAGTTCATCTTTGCCACGACGCAGCCCGACAAGGTCATCGGCACGATCCGCTCGCGCACCCATCACTACCCGTTCCGGCTCGTCCCCCCGCACCTGTTGCAGGACTACCTCGGCGAGCTGTGTGTCGCGGAGGGGGTCGCGGTCGCTCCCGGCGTCCTCTCATTCGTCGTTCGGGCCGGCGGCGGATCGGTCCGCGACTCGTTGTCTGTGCTCGACCAGCTGATGTCGGGGTCCGGCGACGAGGGCCTGACCTATCAGGGCGCTGCCGCTCTGCTCGGGTTCACCGAGGGTGAGCTGCTCGACGCGACGATCGACGGGTTCGCGGCCGGCGATGCCGGTGCCGTGTTCCGCCAGATCGACAAGGTCATCGAGACCGGCCAGGACCCCCGGCGTTTTGTCGAGGACCTGCTTGAACGCCTGCGCGACCTGATCGTGGTTGCCGCTGTCCCGGACGGTGCCTCGTCGATCTTGCGAGGCACTCCCGAGGACCAGCTTGAGCGGATACGTCAGCAGTCCGCGGCATTCGGACCCGGCGCGCTCTCGCGCTCAGCGGACATCGTCAACGCTGGCCTGACCGAGATGACCGGTGCCACAGCGCCCCGCCTTCAGCTCGAGCTGATCTGCGCCCGGGTCCTGCTGCCGGGTGCCTCGGGCGAGAACGGGTATGCCGCACGCCTGGATCGCCTCGAACGCCGACTGGAGATGAGTGGAGCCACGCCACCTGTTCGGTCTGAGCCCGTCCCAGGCCGAGCTCCCGTCCGTGAGGTGGTCCCGCAGCCGCAGCTTGCGCCGCCCGTTGTTCCACCTGGAGATGTGCCGCCTGTCGCTGAGCCATCCGGTACGGAGCCACCCGCCGGCGCGCCAGCCAGCGATGAACCTCCGCAGGTTCAGGCACGCCCGGTGGCGTCGAAACGGGCCATGCCCGGAGGTATCGACACAGACGCGATCCGTCGCTCCTGGCCCGACATCCTGGCCAAGATCTTCACGATCCGCCGCACCACCTGGACCTTCCTGTCGGAGCACACCCAGGTCCTGGACTACGACGGGACCCGTCTGCTGCTCGGGATCCAGACCGAGGGACTGGCCAACACCTTCCGGCGAGGGCACCATGCCGAGCTGGTCCGTCAGGCCTTGAGCGAGGTGCTGGGGGTCGAAGCCATTGTCGAGGGCATCCCGGCCGCGCAGTCAGCGCGGTCCGTATCGCCGACTGCCGGTGCTTCCCGTTTGTCGGATGCGCCCTCGCCCGCATCCCCGCCTCCTGCATCCCCGCCTCCTGCATCCCCGCCGCCTGCGGCCCCTCCGGCCGCTGCTTCCTCACGTGTTGCTGGGGCTCCCCCGTCCGCGACGTCCCCTCCCGTTCGTCCCGCCACTTCCTTGAGTGCGTCGGCAACGCCTGCTTCTGCAACGTCTCCTGCTGCGGGTCGTTCCGCCGCAGCACCCGAGCGACCATCCACGCCGATGCAGCGAGCGAGGGCAGCGGTAGCCAGGGAGGCGAACACCCGGAATACGAGCGCCTCGTCATCGGCTGCCGACGACAGCATGGTCAGTGCTGACGACGAGGACATCGAGGAAGCGGTTGCCGTTGGCCAGCCCGTCATCGCGCGGGTTCTGGGTGGCACCGTGATCGGCGAGCTGGACCAGTAGGCTCGACAGATGTACGAAGGCGTGGTCCAGGACCTGATCGACGAGCTCGGCCGGTTGCCAGGCATCGGTCCCAAGAGCGCACAGCGCATTGCGTTCCATCTGCTGCAGGCCGACTCGGTCGATGTGTCGCGCCTGGTCAACGCACTCGTAGAGGTCAAGGAGAAGGTGCGCTTCTGCAGCATCTGCGGCAACGTCGCCGAGGCCGAGCAGTGCCGGATCTGCTCGGACCCTCGTCGCGACCTGACCTATATCTGCGTTGTCGAGGAGCCCAAGGATGTCGTTGCCGTCGAGCGGACGCGCGAGTTCCGCGGGCGGTACCACGTGCTCGGCGGGGCGATCAGCCCGATCGAGGGCGTCGGGCCGGACGACCTGCGGATCAAGGAGCTGTTGACCCGGCTGGCCGATGCGGATGTCAGCGAGGTCATCATCGCGACTGACCCCAATCTCGAGGGCGAGGCCACGGCCACCTATCTGGCCCGTCTGCTGCGCCCGATGGATCTGAAGGTCACCCGGCTGGCGTCCGGGCTGCCTGTCGGGGGAGACTTGGAGTACGCCGACGAGGTCACCCTCGGTCGGGCCTTCGAGGGGAGGAGAGTGCTCGATGTTTGATGAGCTGTCGAACCTGAGTGAGATGACGAATCTGGGCGAGGACTCTGCACGCGAGGCCCGCGCCTACCTCACCTCTGTCACCGAGGTTGCCTCCGGTGACTCGCCGGACACCGCGATACCAATTCTCCTGCTTGCGGTTTCGCAGGTTCTGGTTGCTGGGGCCCGCCTTGGTGCCATCACCGACATCGTGCCCGATGAGCGCTTTGAAGCCGATCCGGGCCCCGACGTCGACGTCGACCCCATACGGCAGGGCCTGGTGAGCTTGTTCAACGGTCTGGACGACTACGTCCACGTCGTCGACCCGCTGGTCAGTGCCGAGGTGGCCACCGGATCAATGTCGAACGACCTTGCCGAGGTGGCCGCGGCGCTGACTCATGGACTGCAGCACTTCGAGAGCGGACGGGTCAGTGAGGCCCTGTGGTGGTGGCAGTTCAGCTACCTGTCGTCCTGGGGTGACAGCGCCACCCGGGCCTTGCGGGTCCTGCAGGCGGTGCTGGGCCACATCCGGCTCGACGCCGACTCTGACGCGGTCGCTGAGGCGGAGTTCGACGCCCTTCACCCCTGAGGCCTGGGCCTAGGGTAGGACCTGACGGCCAGCCCTGAGCTGTCCGGATGTCAGGGGTCACCATCCGGGCACGTAATATTGAGTCTGATGAGTGTGATCCGATGAGCATGACGAACGTAGTTCCAGCGACGCCGCGGGCATTATCAGCGGCCCGCAAGGCAGTCTCCGAGTCGGTGGGACAGGCACGCAGGCGACGGTCGTTCGCCGTCATCAGCCACCCTGACGCCGGCAAGTCGACCCTCACCGAGGCACTCGCCCTGCATGCCCGGGTCATGATGCGAGCTGGAGCGGTACACGCCAAGGACGGTCGCAAAGGCACGGTCTCGGACTGGATGGACATCGAGCGCGAGCGAGGCATCTCGATCACCTCGGCAGCGCTGCAGTTCACCTACCGCGACACGGTTATCAACCTGGTCGACACCCCCGGGCACGCCGACTTCTCCGAGGACACCTACCGGGTCCTGTCTGCTGTCGATGCTGCTGTGATGCTCGTGGATGCGGCCAAGGGCCTTGAGGTCCAGACCATGAAGCTCTTCGAGGTCTGCAAGCACCGCAACATCCCGATCATCACGGTCATCAACAAGTGGGACAGGGCCGGCAAAGACGTTCTCGACCTGATGGACGAGATCCAGGAGCGGACGGGGTTGCAGCCGGCGCCGCTGAACTGGCCCGTCGGCATCGCCGGAGACTTCCGTGGCGTGCTGGACATGTCGACCGGGGACTACCTCAAGTTCACCCGCACCGACGGCGGAGCCACCGTGGCCACCGAGGAACACCTCAGCGCTGAGGCGGCGGAAGCGCTCGAGGGTGAGGCGTGGCGCCAGGCGGTCGAGGAGAGCGACCTGATCGTGGCGACCGGCGCCGGTCACGATCCGGAGGGATTCCTGGCGGCTACGAGTACTCCGGTGATGTTTGGCTCGGCCGTCCTCAACTTCGGGGTCAGGTTCCTGCTCGACACCTTGGTCGACCTCGCTCCGGCGCCTACTGCGCGGCCAGATGCGGACGGCATACTGCGTGAGATCGACTCCCCCTTCAGTGCTTTTGTCTTCAAGGTGCAGGCCGGCATGGATGTCGCCCACCGCGACCGCCTCGCCTTCGTGCGCATCTGCTCGGGAACCTTCGAGCGAGGCATGATCGTCACCCACTCGGGCACCAACCGCCCCTTCGCCACGAAGTACGCCCAGCAGGTCATGGGCCGAGAACGCACGAGCATCGACCGCGCCTTCCCCGGCGATGTGGTCGGCCTGGTCAACGCCAACGCCCTGCGGGTGGGTGACACGCTCTTCGTCGATGAGCCGGTCACCTTCCCACCGATTCCGTCCTTCTCGCCCGAGCACTTTGCCGTGGCCCGGGCCAAGGACACCAGCCGATACAAGCAGTTCAGGCGCGGTATCGAACAGCTCGATCACGAGGGCGTCGTGCAGGTGCTGCGTTCGGATCTTCGGGGCGACCAGGCGCCGGTCCTGGCTGCGGTCGGTCCCATGCAGTTCGAGGTCGCCGAGCATCGGATGGCCCATGAGTTCAACTCGCCTGTCTCACTCGACCGGCTGGGGTACTCCCTGGCCCGGCGCACCGACGCCGAGGGCCGGGACCGGCTGCGCGGGCAGCGCGCTGTCGAGGTGCTGTCACGCACTGACGGTGTCATGCTGGCCGTGTTCAGCGACCGATGGCGGTTGCAGTCCGTGGAACGCGAGCTGGACGACATCCTGCTGGCCCCGCTCGTCGTCTCGGTGTGACTGTGTCGGTATGGCTGTCTGTCCGAGTGACTGACAGTGAGATTGGCGAATCACAAGGATGACAAAAGGTGAGATCTGCGTCTCTGTTGACATCTCGGCATACGGTCGACCCCTTGGGGGTAGGTGCGCAGACGTAAACTGGCCCTTCGGCCGTCAACTCAAACGGAGACTCCTGTGAGCTTGATCGTCCAGAAGTACGGCGGGTCATCGCTGACGAACGCCGACAGCATCAAGCGCGTTGCCCGGCGGATCGTTGAGACTCGCAAAGCCGGCCACGAGGTCTGCGTCGTGGTCTCGGCCATGGGGGACACGACTGACGAGCTGGTGGACCTGGCCCAACAGGTGACTCCGTTGCCGCCCGGCCGCGAGATGGACATGCTGCTGACGGCGGGCGAGCGCATCTCGATGGCGCTGCTGGCGATGGCGATCGCCAACCTCGGCCACACCGCACGCTCGTTCACCGGGTCCCAGGCCGGGGTCATCACCGACTCCTCACACGGCAAGGCGCGCATCATCGATGTGACTCCGGGGCGGATCAGGGGCGCGCTGGACGACGGTGACGTCGCGATCGTGGCAGGCTTCCAGGGTGTTAGCGCGGACAGCAAGGACATCACCACGCTGGGCCGCGGTGGCTCGGACACGACGGCGGTCGCGCTTGCTGCCGCACTGGGCGCGGACGTCTGCGAGATCTACACCGACGTCGACGGCATCTTCACGGCAGATCCGAGGATCGTCCCCACTGCGCGGAGGATCGAGCGGATCTCCAACGAGGAGATGCTCGAGATGGCCGCCTCCGGGGCAAAGATTCTGCATCTGAGATGCGTCGAGTACGCCCGGCGGTTCGACATGCCGATCCATGTGCGGTCCTCGTTCTCCTACCGTGAGGGGACCTTGGTTGTCACTCAACCTGTTGATGAAGGAGAAGTTGTGGAAGCCCCGATTATTGCCGGCGTCGCTCACGACCGCAGCCAGGCCAAGATCACCGTGGTCGGAGTGCCGGACCTCCCCGGCAAGGCGGCCGAGATCTTCCAGGCCTGCGCCGACGCCGAGATCAACATCGACATGATCGTCCAGAACGTGTCTGCCGTGGAGACCGGTCTGACGGACATCTCCTTCACCCTGCCCAAGACCGACGGCAAGGTCGGCGTTCAGGCGCTCAAGCGGATCCAACCTGTCAGCGGCTTCGCCTCGTTGCTGTATGACGACCACATCGGCAAGCTCTCGCTCGTCGGAGCGGGAATGCGCTCGCACCCAGGTGTCTCCGCTACGTTCTTCAAGGCGCTCGCCGAAACGGGCGTCAACATTGAGATGATCTCCACCTCGGAGATCCGCGTCTCGGTCATCACCCGGGACGATCAGCTCGACGACGCCGTGCGCGCTGTGCACACGGCCTTTGGTCTTGACTCCGCCGATGGTGAAGCCGTGGTCTATGGAGGTACCGGACGATGAGCACTCGCAAGCCCACCCTGGCCGTCGTCGGTGCGACCGGCACTGTCGGCACCGTCATGCTCAGCATCCTGAGCCAGCGCTCGGACGTCTGGGGTGAGATTCGTCTCATCGCCTCCGCGCGTTCTGCCGGCAAGGTGCTGAAGGTCCGCGGTGAGGATGTCGTGGTCCAGGAGCTCACCCCTGAGGCCTTTGACGGGGTCGACGTCGCCATGTTCGACGTGCCGGACGAGATCGCGGCCCAGTGGGCCCCGATCGCGGTGTCGCACGGAGCCGTCGCGGTCGACAACTCCGGTGCCTTCCGGATGGATCCCGAGGTTCCGCTCGTCGTGCCCGAGGTCAACCCGGCCCAGGTCCGCAACCGACCCAAGGGCATCATCAGCAACCCGAACTGCACGACACTGACGATGATCGACGCGCTCGGGGCCCTCCATGCCGGTTGGGGTCTCAAGGAGCTCGTGGTCGCCTCGTACCAAGCCGCTTCGGGTGCGGGCAAGGCCGGTATTGATCGTCTCTATGACGAGATCGAAGTACTCTCCGGCAACCGCGAGATTGGTCAGCACGCGGGCGACGTGCGCGCGGTGGTGAGTGACAAGCTCGGCGAGGACTCTCCGTTCCCGGCGCCGCTGGCTCTCAACGTGGTTCCCTGGGCAGGCTCGTTGAAGGAGGGCGGCTGGAGCTCGGAGGAGCTCAAGGTCCGCAACGAGTCCCGCAAGATCCTGGGCATCCCTGACCTCAAGGTCTCGGCGACCTGCGTGCGGGTCCCGGTCATCACGACGCACTCGCTCGCGGTGCATGCCGTCTTCGAAAGGCCGCTGACCGCGGATGACGCTCGTCAGGCACTGATTGAGGCACCGTCCGTCGTGGTCCTGGACGATCCCGCCGCCGGGGAGTGGCCGACTCCTGCCGACGTGGTGGGGTCCGACCCGACCTTCATCGGCCGTATCCGTCAGGCACTGGACTTCCCCAACACCATCGACCTGTTCGTCTGTGGCGACAACTTGCGCAAGGGCGCTGCCCTCAACACAGCCCAGATCGCCGAGCTGCTGGCCCAGGAGTTCACGAAATAACCGCAGACCAGGGACCGTGTCGGCAGTTCGATACGGTCCCTGGTCTGTCGGTTGACTGGCTGCACGGTCCCTAGGTCTGTCAGTTGACCGGCTGCACCGTCCCCAGGTCTGTCAGGTGGGGAGGCGGACTACTGCGGCGAGGCCTTGCCCGGAGGGGTTTTCCTGCAACGAGATCGACCCGCCCGAGCGACGGAGCAGCTCTCTGACGATGGCCAGCCCGAGACCGGTTCCTCCGGCGTCCCGATCCCGGGCGTCGTCCAGTCGGGCGAACCTCTCGAACACCCGCTCGCGTTCATCAGCCGGTATGCCGGGTCCGTCATCGACCACGGTCAGCACCGCGCCGCCACCTTCGGCGCGCACCGCCAGGACAACCTCCGAGCTGGCGTGGCGCACGGCGTTGTCGACCAGGTTCGCCAGCGCCCGGCGTAGCTCCTCGGAGTTGACGTTGGCGTACACGGCCGGCCCGTCGGCGACCGACACCGGGACTCGCGCACCGGAGTGCCGCCCGGCGGTTGCGACCAACAGTGCTCTGACATCAACGGATTCGCGCACCGGCGGGTGGTTGGTGTCGCTGCCGGCCCGTGCCAGCAACAGGAGGTCCTCGACCAGCGTGGACAAGCGGGCCACGTCGGCGAGCAGGTCGGTGGCAAGCTCACCGCCCTCGCCGAGATGCTGGGCCACCTCGAGCTGGGTACGCATGCTGGTGAGCGGACTGCGCAGCTCGTGGGCTGCATCGGCGACGAACGCGCGTTGGCGCCCCCGGGCAGCGGCCAGCCGGTCGAGCATGTCGTTGAGGGTGAGCGCAAGCGCGCGGATCTCGTCGGCGGACTCGGGGACAGCCAGCCGTTCGTCCTGGTCGCTCCCGCTGATCCGAGCCGCGCCGGAGCGCAGCGTCTCCACTGGTTTCAGGGTCGAGCCGATGACTCGCCAGGCAATCAGGGCCATGATGACGACCAGCGGCGTGTAGGCGAACAGCAACGTGATGCGCAGGACTCGCTGGCTCTGTTCGACGTCGTTGACCGGGACGGCCACGATGATGCTCCGGGAGGCCGGGGGACCGCCAGCCTGTATGGCGATGGCCCGCATGGTGCCGGCCAGCCCGGCTCTGGCGCCGGGGATCGAGATCCGTTCTCCGGCAAGGGCCCTGGCCAGCTCGGGAGGTCGAAGCAGGGGGGTGAGGCGATCGGCGCTGACCGATGCGCTGACCACGGCGCCCGAACCATTGATGACCTGCACCACCTGAGATCCCGAGACCGGCAGTGGGTTCGGGACGGTGTTCTCACTCACCATGGCGGCGACCACCCGGGCCGTCGCGAGGGAACCGTCGTCCACGGTGCGGTTGACCGTGATCGTCAACACCGCGTAGAGCACGAGACTGCCCAGGGCCAGTGCCAGGGCCACCCCGGTGACGCCCAGGGCCATGAGCCGGGCGCGCAGGCTCAGTCGCTGCAGGCCGCGCCCTCTCATCGGCCGAGTCCCTTCACGAGCCAAGTCGGTAGCCGGCGCCTCGCACGGTGCGCAGCACGTCGCGTCCGACCTTGCGCCGCAGATACCCGACGTAGACCTCGACGGCGTTGGGATCGGTGTCCTCGGTCGCATCCCAGACGTTGTCGAGCAGCTCGGTCTTGCTGACCACGCGGCCCGGGTGGCGCAGGAAGTACTCCAGCAGCGCGTACTCGCGAGGTGTCAGCGCCACCGGGGTCCCCGCGAGCTCGACCTCGTGCGTCGCCGGATCGAGAGTGAGGTCACCGGCCGCCAGGATCGATGGGCGGGCAGGCATCTTCCGCCGGACCAGGGCTCGAAGCCGGGCCAGCAGCACCACGAAGGAGAACGGCTTGGTCAGGTAGTCGTCGGCGCCGTAGTCAAGGCCGTCGGCCTGGTCGTACTCGCCGTCCTTGGCCGAGAGCATCAGGACCGGCACCCAGTTCTCCTCCGTGCGCAGCGTGCGGACCACGTTGTAGCCCGACATCCCCGGCAGCATCACGTCCAGAACGACCGCGTCGTAGTCACCGTGGCGGGCAGCCTCAAGGCCCCCAGGCCCGTCCGTGGCGAGGTCGACGAGCATCCCCTCGGCGGTCAGTCCACGCTTGAGTGCCGCCCCGAGGCGAAGCTCGTCTTCAACCACCAGCAGTCGCACGACATACAGACTGTCACGGCGTGCTCAGGCCCGCACGGCTTCTCAGGTCCCTCTCAGGGCGGGAGGTGCAGGATGTGCCCGTGAGCATCTTCGAGAGAACTCCGGCCCTGCGGTGGGCGGTTCCAGCGGTGACCGCGGTGGCACTTGTCGGAGGAGGCTCAGCAATCACGGGGCTCCATGCGCTCGCCCACGCCGGACTGCCGGCTCGCAGCGCGGCTCAGCTGCTCGTGGACGTGCAACAGGCACGCCTGGACGGATTGTCGGGAACTGTGGTTCAGAAGTCCGATCTCGGGGTCCCGAGCCTCTCCGGTCTCGGTGGCTCGGGTGGCTCGGGCGGTATGGCCAGCTCGGACCTCACCTCCCTGATCTCGGGCTCGCACACGATGCGAGTCTGGTTCGCTGGTCCCGGCAAGGCCCGGATGGCCCTGCTGGGGACGCTTGGCGAGTCTGACGTGATCCATAACGGTCAGGACGTCTGGGTCTGGGCCAGCCAGGCCAAGACGGCCAAGCACTACGTTCTGCCCGCTCACGACACGGCCGGCAAGAGCAAGACCACTCCCGGTATGCCGGGTCCGACCGACGTGCCCACCTCGCCCCAGGCGGCCGCCGACAAGGCGCTGGCGGCGATCACCCCGAGCACGGAGGTGAAAACCAGCGGCACGGCGTGGGTGGCCGGGCGGCGGGCGTATGAGCTCGTGCTCAAGCCCAGGGAGGCCACCTCGCTTGTGGCCCAGGTCCGGGTCGCCATCGACGGCGTCAGGCACGTCCCGCTGCGGGTACAGGTGTTCGCCAAGTCGGTAGCCGACCCGGTGTTCGAAGTGGCGTTCAGCTCGGTGGACTTCGCCCGACCCGACGCTGCCCAGTTCACCTTCAACCCGCCGCCGGGCACCACGGTGACCGATGAGAAGACGTCGACCTCAGGCAAGGCAGCTGCCGGCTCCAAGACCAACACCGTTGCGCCACAGCCGAAATCGGCCGACATGCCAAAGGTAATCGGCCAGGGTTGGGGCAGCGTGGTGGTCGTCAAGATGCCTTCGCCGACTGCCGGCCCTGCGGGGGGCACTGGCCCGAGTGGGACCCAGAGTGCCACGACTGATACGACCGTCGCCCAGCTGATGAAGTACGTCGGCCTGCTGCCCAAGGTCTCGGGCAGCAGGGGCTCGGGGCACCTGTTGGCGGGGGCCGTGTTCTCGGCGCTGCTCACCGATGACGGCCGACTCGTGGTCGGGGCCGTGACGCCAGAGGGTCTGTACGCCGCCCTGGCAGCCAAGTGACCGAGGCTGTGACCGAGGATCTGGGTGATTTCGCGGTTGCCACGCACGGCCTGACCAAGAGGTTCCATCAGCAGGTCGCGGTCAACGCCATCGACATGCTGGTGCCACGCGGGGCGGTCTATGGGTTCCTCGGCCCGAACGGCTCCGGCAAGACCACGACGATCCGGATGCTGCTCGGGCTGATCAGGCCAACTGCGGGGCGGCATCGCCTTCTCGGCAGGGGAATGCCCGATCACGCCGGGGATGTCTTGCCACTTGTGGGGTCACTGGTCGAAGGCCCGGCATTTCACCCGTACCTGTCGGCCCGGGCCAATCTCGTGCGGTTGGACTGCGTTGACCGTCATGCCGATCCACACACCACCAGGGTGCGGGTCGACGGGGCGCTGGACCGCGTGGGGCTTCTCGCAGCGGCCGACAAGAAGTACCGCGCATACTCCCTCGGCATGCGTCAGCGGCTCGCGATAGCGGGAGCGCTGCTCGAGCCGCGTGAGCTGCTGGTCCTCGATGAGCCGACCAACGGCCTTGACCCGCAGGGAACCCGGGAGGTTCGCCACCTGATCAGCTCTCTGGCAGATGACGGTGCCACGGTGCTGGTCTCCAGCCATCTCCTGTCCGAGGTCGAGCAGGTGTGCACGCACATCGGGGTGATGCACGTCGGCACGCTGTTGACGCAGGGACCGATCGCCCAGGTGCGAGCCGTCGGCGAGGCGCGAGCCCGGGTCGTCACCGACCGTCCTCAGGATGCCGCTCGCGTATTGCGGGGACTCGGGTTGACCGACGTCTCGCTCGAATCTGGTTTGGCCACGGGCACTTTGGGCACGCTGGCTGCGGAGAAGGTGGTGGTGGCACTGGTGCAGGACGGTGTTCCGGTGGCCGGGTTTGCGGTCGAACGTCCCAGCCTCGAGGATCTCTTCGTCTCATTGACGGGAGAGGGCTTCAACGTCAGTGGCTGATCTGACCAATGGCCGTGCCGTCGGTGTGACCACGTCGTCGGCAGCCCGCCCCCTGCGGCACGTCTCGACCCGGTTCCTGCGCTCCGAGCTGCGGCTGATCTTCGGTCGCCGACGCAACCAGGCGGGGATGGGCATCCTGGCCGTTGTCCCGCTCATGATCGCGATCACCGTCAAGCTGTCGACGCCCAGGCCCGGGCGCGGACCCGACTTCTTCGCCTCGATCACGTCCAACGGGCTGTTCGTCGCGCTGGCCGCGCTCAGCATCGAGCTGGGTCTGTTCCTGCCGCTCGCCGTGGCCGCTATCGCGGGTGACTCCGTTGCCGGGGAAGCGAATATCGGCACCTTGCGCTATCTGCTCACGGTCCCGGTGCATCGCACGAGGCTGCTGGCCGTGAAGTTTGCCGCCATCACGATCTTCTCGCTGGTGGCCACGGTCTGGGTCTCGCTGGTGGGCGCGGTGGCCGGGCTGGCGCTCTTCGGTGGTGGCCAGATGACCATGCTCTCGGGGACCCAGATCGGCATGGGATCGGCCATTCTCCGGGTCCTGATGGCCACCATCTATCTCGGGATCTGCTTCGCCTCGCTGGGGGCGATCGGGCTGTTCGTCTCGACCCTGACCGAACAACCGATCGGTGCCACCATCGCAGTGGTTGTCATCAACGTCATGAGCTTCATCCTTGACTCGATCCCGCAGCTGCCCTGGTTGCACGAGTGGTTGCCCACGCACTGGTGGATGTCCTTCGGCGATTTTCTGCGGGACCCCATCGCGTGGGGCGACCTGACCCGCGGGCTGCTGACGGCCGCCGGATACATGGTGGTCTTCTGGCTTGCGGCGTGGGCCCGCTTCTCCGACAAAGACGTCACCGGCTGAGCCAGCCGAGGCAACCGGGGCAACCGGGGCAACCGGGGCAACCGACGTAGGGCGGAGGAATGCCACCTGAGCATCTGGTGTTGAGTGCTGTCATGTCCTTGAACGGTGAGTACGAGCCCAGCCCCTCGAAGTGGGTGCGCGATCAGGTCCGGGAGTACGAAGGGTCGGATGGCACCTCAGGCACGACCATGCGCGGTATGCCGGTGATCATCGTGACCACTCGGGGCGCCAAGTCCGGCAAAGTGCGCAAGGTGCCTCTGATGCGGGTCGAGCACGAAGGCGAGTATGCCGCGGTGGCATCAATGGGCGGTGCCCCGAAGAATCCCGTCTGGTACCACAACCTCGTGGCCCACCCCCAGGTTGAGGTGCGTGACGGCACGGTCGTCCAGGCCATGACCGCCCGGGAGGTCACCGGACAGGAGAAGGCGATCTGGTGGGAGCGATGTGTTGCCGCCTTCCCGGACTATGCCGACTATCAGGTCAAGACGGAGCGTCCGATCCCGGTCTTTGTCCTGACCGCGACTACCGGCTGATCCTCAATCCCGATGGGCCCCAGCCTGGACTTCCCCCCAGTTGGGCCGATGCCAGGGCTTTGCTGAGCGTCAGAACCAGCGGGTCCACATGGTGAGGGTGTAGCTGCGAACGACGGGATAGCCGGCCGCACGCAATACGAGGTCCATCTTGAGACCAGCGCCGATGTTGGCCGTGTGAATGTGGATCTGTCCCACGTCCAGTGGGGTCCCCGTCCTCGCGCGGTGGACGAGCAGGTCGACGACAGGAGCGATCGTGTCCTCGCCGGTCAGATCGTGGTCAAGCCACAGGTGATCAATCCGCTCACCCTCCAACTTGTCCAGCAGGTTCAGGGCCTCCGGCGATGAGCTGGCAACCAGCGCGGGGCGTTGGTCCTTGAAGTCCCTGACATCGTCCACCAAGACTGTCAGGGGAGAGTTGTTGGGCAGTTGTTCGTGGGGCACCGCTCTTGACCTGATCACGAGCCTATCGAGCATCGCCGACCGGCGGCAAGGCACCAGAAGCCGTCTGACACGGTTGCGGTATGGGTGAGCATCGACTTGAGGGCGGGTTCGATGGCGGAGCCCTACTCATCGACGGAACGGTGCGTCGCGTGGCCGGCCCGTGGTCGACGTCTGTGGGCAGGCTTCTGGCCCATCTGCGAGACCGGGGCTTCGGCGGGGCTCCGCGGCCCCTGGGCCTCGATGAACAGGGTCGCGAGGTTGTCTCCTTCCTTCCGGGCGAGACCGTCGGAAGTCAGCGCCCCTGGCCGTTATGGACTCACAGCGACGAGGCGCTGGTGCAGGTGGCCGGAGGGCTACGCCGGTTCCATGAGGCGGTCCTGGACTTTGATCCAGGCGTTGATGCCGTATGGCGCGAGGGCTGCTGTTGGCGTCCAGGACTGGTGATCTGCCATAACGACGCCGCGCCGTATAACGCCGTGTGGAACGACGACGGCCTGGTCGGGTTCGTGGACTGGGACATGTCGGGGCCGTTGACGCGGGCGTCGGACGTGGCGTGGATGGCGTTCTCGTGGGTGCCGCTTCATGCCCGGGAGGTGGTCGAGGCCGAAGGATTCACCCACTTCGGCGACCGGCGCCGACGCCTGGAGCTACGCCTCCTCAGCGCTCTCGAGGGACTGGACGACGTCTAGAGGCGAGGTTTCCGAGGCGTGACTCTCTATGAGCCTTGTTGCGGGTTGCGGAGCTGCGACACAGGGCAATAGCGAGGCCCGGCTTGAATAGTCTGTGGCATCCTCAGGATGTGGACACGAGAATTAGTGACCCAAGCGCGAATCCATGGGCCCGAATCTCGGCGATCGCCATGGTTTTGCTCTTTCTCCTTCTGGGCGTTGTTGCCCTGCTACAAAGCAACGCAGACCAAGTAAGCGGAGTCGGGTATCTCGCGATGGCGATCGGAGCTCTCGGCCTATTGCTCGGGAGCTGGGCCAGCCGCCCTTGGCTCCTAAGCCGAGGCGTGTCTTCATGGGGGTCAAGGTGCTGTCAGCTGCCTCAATCGTGCTTATCGCATTCTGGCAGGCGATTCGTTAGCCCCAGTCGGTGCGCGGTCGATCCCTGACATGGTGCCAGCCCGAGCCCAACCGTGGTTAGCTTTCGGGCTTCACCTTGCGCAGGTTAGATTTCGGGCTTCACCTTGCGCCAACCGCCTGCGCGATTGTTGGCAATGATCTGTCTGAAGATGGCGGTGAGGGCGCGGGCGTTGATTGTTTCGCCTTCTCGGACGGCCACCGTGCGGGCCGTCTTGTTCTCGTGGCCGGCAGTGATGACTCCCTCCGGATCCGGGACGATTGCGCCGTCATACAGGAAGACATTGACGTGGTCCTTCGCCGCCAACAAGGCGCAGATGTTGCCTTCCAGTACGAAGTACGGACGGTCGGTGCGTTTGATGGTTTCCGAGACCTCTGGGTCGGCGGCATGGACCAGACGTCGAACCTCGTGGCAGATCGCCTGCTGCCAATCGGGCAGGCCATCAATGTAGACATCAACGCGTGGGTCGCCGGCATATGTCATCGTGAATCCACCATAGTGATGGAGGCCGCCGGTGGGCAGGCTCACGAGGAGGCTGGAAGGTGGCAGCCAAAACGGACATACGCATTCGCAGGTGGGCAAACGAGTTTGGGCCTGACACGATGACATCGCCTCGCGAGGGGCTGCGCATATCTCAGGGGGTTGCAGACAACCGGCGGCGCACCTCGAGAACATCCTGGGCCTGCCAGTCGGTGTGGTCGTTGCGCCAGCCCTCCAGGTCCCGGAACTGGGGCGCCTGGTTGGCGGTGGCATGACCGATGATGTTGCTCGTGCTGATGCCGTACTCACGCTGCAAGGAACGCAACAGCACCAGGACCGCACCGATCTGGGCTGGCCGGTCGAGGATCTGCTGATCGGCCCAGTGTGAACTGTTGCCTTGTGTGCTCTGGACAATCTCGATGCCGATCGCCTTGTCGTTCAAGCCAATCGTGTGCCGGCACCTGACGTTCGTCGGAACGATCTGCCACACGTCCCCGTTCTGAGCCACGATGAAGTGCGCGCAGGTGCCAGGGAGCTCCCCGAGGTTCGGCGAGTCGTTCGCGAACCCGTTTCGGGCTGCCGCCGCCGTATCGGTCTCTGTGAAGTGCAGCACGATCATCGAGGGGTTGAGTCGCCAGGCACTCGCGCCGTAGTGCCTCAGGGAGTAGCTCGCCATCTCGTCCTTGCGCCGCTGAGGGAAGTCGATGAACTTCGGCACCAGACGAAGCGACGAGGTATTCACGGAGCTGGGTGCCTTGGTGATCGCGGGCTTGGGAGCCTGGGTCGGCTGGGTCTGCGCCGCTGTGCTGGGGCGAGCTACTGATGGCGCGGACGGCGCAGCGCCCGCCGCGGTCGAGGACGAGGGACTTGGCATGGTCGAGCTGATGGAGGCGGTGGGCGTCTGCAACGTCGGCGCGGTGGCACCCGCGCAGCCGGCCAGGACCAACGCGAGCGCCGTCGCACCCGTAAGGGAGCCAGCGGCATACCGACGAGGTTGTCTCACGTGGCCACACTAACGAGCCGGCCGGCGCAACTGGGCCGGGCCTTGTCGGAAGGGTTCTGCCGGATGCGTAGGGTGTCGAGCGCGCACCTTCAGCCCGCTGTTGATTGCCAGGAGATACCTCCATGCCCAAGAACGCTTCCGCCCCGTCGACCGCTGTGCTGACCGTGTTCCGCCTCGCGGCCCTGTTCACCTTCTTGGCCGTGGCAATGGGGGCGGTGGTGTGTGCCACCGGATCAGGCGCGTCCTGCCCAACCTGGCCGGGTTGCCGTCCAGACCAGATCACCCCTCAGTGGCAGCTGAGCCCGCTCATCGAGTTCACCCACCGGGTGGTTGCGATGAGCGCCGGCCCCCTCGTGCTGGCCGCCGCGGTGATGTCCACACGGCTGCGCGGGCCTAACCGGTGGGTGCGGATCCTGCCGCTGGTGGCGCTCGCAGGCGCCCTGGCTGCCGGCGCCTTCGGGAGAACGGCAGTGTTGAACGGCCTTCCGACCTGGTTGGGTGGGGTCGATTTGTTCTCCGCCCTGACGGCGATGACGGCGATGGGCGTAGCCGCGGTCATGCTGGGCGCCCCCGCACCCGACTCATCGTCGCCATCGTCAGCAGAGGGGCGGCCGGTGCAGGTATTCCGCCTGGCAGCGACGAGCCTCACGGTGCTCGTTGCGATGCACGTGACCGGCATATTCGCGGCGGGGCACTTGTCGTACACCCGGTGCATAGGCTGGCCGATCTGGCAGCTGATCGGAAGTGACCTTCACCCCTGGCTGCAGGGCCTGCGACTGGGGCTGGCAGGCCTTGGAGCCGGGCTCGTCGTCACCACCGCGCTGGTGGCCACGCGAAATGAGCGGCTACGTGGGTGGGGCATCCACCTCGGAACGCTGTTCGCGGCCGAGATGATGCTGGGGCTGGTGATTCGCGCTGGGGGAATCAACGCCAGCGTGGCCTCCGTGTACTCGGTGCTCGCGGTCGCGCTGCTCTCGTCGCTGGGGCTGCTGATGGCCGTCGCATGGTCCGCGCGGGTCGACACCGATGTCCCGCCACTGCAACCGGCCCCGCCCCGCCGTGAACCCGCCGAGCCGGGGCGGTTCTGAGGCCACCGGTTCACCGCGTCCTCGCGAGGTTCTCGGCGCGTCGCCCCAGCCGGGCGTGCGGCTATACCCGATGAGACGATCTGTGACCCGTCAATGACTCGGCGAGACACGTTCTAAGGGCGCATCTCGTAGGCGCCCGCCAGGTCGCGGACCTGCTGCCAGACTCTGTCGTAGCGTCCTGTGTCGGCCGCCGGCTTACGGACGTGCTCCAGCGCCCACAGCTGCTGCGCCTTGGTCGATGAGGCCTTGCCGTACAGGTCCACGGCGTAGGCGGAGAAGTCACGAATGAGCACGTCGAAGACCTGGTCCAACAGGTCCGTCAGGTTACTGTCCATATCGGTCAGCGAGGCCTGCTCGAGGATGAGCTGGCCGTAGACGACCAGGGTGAACAGCTCGCCGAGCGCGAGGAGCAGGTCTAGGTCCTTGGCCTGGTCCGCGTCGGGCCCGGCGTTCGTGACGAGGTCGACCAGACCCTCGGCCTGCTCACGGAAGACGGCGACATTGGGAACGTCCGCGAACGCGTCGTACGGCGTGCGCCAGTCCGCGAACCGGACCTTTGCCAGACCTCTGGCAGCTCCCTGGTGGAACAGGAAGGCGTCGTCGGCGGTGTCGCGACGTCTCGGCACCTCGGGGAGCGCTGTCGGCTGCAGCAGGTAGCTGGGCAGGAACTTCAGCACCAGCGCCATGTTGACGTGCACCGTGCCCTCGAACTTGGGCAGCGCACGGATATCCATCGCGGCCTGCTCGAAGTACGTGTCCTTCTCGAAGCCCTTGGCGGCCACCACG
>DASRUA010000220.1:0-2508 GCA_035655615.1 Dermatophilaceae bacterium | reverse complement strand
CGGCCAGACGTGGCTGTGGCTCTACTCGGTGTGGTACCAGCTTCCGCCGTTCAACACGGCGCCGAACGCCGATCTCGTGATCGTCCTGATCGTTCTGGCGCTGACCACGCTGCTGGCCCTGGTCCCGTTCATACCGATCCTCCGCGACATTCCCCGCTGGGTACCGGTCCACAGGTTGATCTGGCGGCGCTACTACCGCTCGGTGTGATCAGACCGTAAGGGTGCTTGAACTCCCGGGCGGGTTCAGCCAGCCGTCGCGGAACTCGACGAGGCGCTTGGCCGCGGCGCCGATCGCCCCGCAACCCGCATCGGCGTCGCGCGACGTTCGTGGCCAGGTCCCGTAGATGGCGAGCGGCGACTTGGGCCGGTACGCCCTCCGCCTCGGGCAGCCGGCCCAAAGCAGTTGTCCGTGGTGCGCATGTGCCCATTCACTGGCTGCCCCCATAGCAAGGCTGCGCTCCCAACGTGCCAAAGTTCCTATTGCCACGGGGAGCTATGGTTCTATGGTCGCAGGCACCAACGCCTGGGCTTGCCCCAGAACGCCGAGGCTCGCCCCAGCGTGGCCGACGGCCTTGGGGGCCCAGAAAAGAAGACCCAATTGCGAATGAATAGACGTCTCTCGATCCTGGTCGCGCTCGTCGCGATCTTCGCCCTTGCCGGCAGCGCGTCAGCCGCGCCGGCGGGTGGGCTGCGGACTAGCGTGATCTACAGCAGCCTCGTCAGTAGCCCGCTTCACGGGAACATGCCCAGCGTCGGTGCCGAGGCGTATGCGGTTAACGAGTTCGGGAACGCCGTCACGTTCTCTGCCAGCAAGAGCCGCTCGCTCAGCAGCGTCGTCGTCACCATGAGCAGCTGGGGATGCCAGAGCGGTCACTGGACGTCAGGCGACTGCCTCACGACGCCGGGCGCGACGTTCTCCGTGCCGATCACCTTCAACCTCTATGCGGCCGACGGCGGCCTGACCCCAGGTGCGCTGATCGCGTCGGCCACCCAGACCTTCGCGATCCCCTACCGTCCGTCGGCCAGCCCCACGTGCGCGGTCGACTACCCCGGGGAGTGGTACGACACCACCCTGAATGCCTGCTTCAACGAGTTCGCCACGAACATCACCTTCGATGCCTTCACATATACCGGCGACGTGGCCGTGGCCCTTCCCGACAACGTCGTCTTCGGGATCACCTACAACACGAGCGGCCACGGCTATTCTCCGTTCGGATACGCAAACGCGTGCAACGGCACCGAGGCGGGCTGCCCGTACGACTCGCTGAACATCGCGCTGGCGCAGGATCCGACCGACGTCAGCGTGGGCACCGACACTTTCGTGGGTACGGTCTGGCAGAACACGAGCTTCGGCTACAACTACTGCGACGGCGGCGCTGCGGGGACGAGTTTCTTCCGCCTCGACTCGCCCGGCCTCGCATCTTGCATGGGCGCGGTCGACGGCGCCCCGACGACGTCCCCGTTCTACATCCCAGCCGTGCAGATCAAGGCCGCTGGGTAAGCACCGAGCTTGACTTCCCGCAAACACCTCGAAACACGCAGACGCGGGTCGCGGCGCCCCCAGCGCTATTTCCGCGTCTTCAAGTGGTCGGCCGCTTCGCGCTCCAGGACGGCCAGGCGGGTGTAGTAGTCCGGGAACTCCGTCAGGTGCGCGAGCGCGATCTTGCCGGTGACGATCGGATCGTCCCCGCTGACGTCGGTTTCCGGGTCCCGGGGCCCGTGTTCGAGCTCGACGCCGAGCCCCATCCGGAACTGCTCGAGATCGCACCCCAGCTTCCCGAAGTCGATCCCGAGCTCGGTCGCCACGGCGAGCGCCTGATCTTTCGTGAAATACCGCTTGGTGGCCAGCTCATCAGTTCCCACTGCCATCTCCTTCGGGTGAGACTTCGGTTGAGAGGGACCGGTACGGCCGGGAGACGACGTGCGGGTCGCATCCGCCGCGACCGCCCCGGGGTCCCCAGGGCATGGGACGTGATGCCAGTCTATTGGCCCGACACCGCCGCGTCATGACGGCCGGTCATCTCCCCGGAGCCACCACACCCTGCCGCTTTCACTCAGATCTCTGAGGCGCAGAACTTGCATTTCGAAGCGTCGGGCGCGTTCGCCTCCCTGCAGAACGGGCAGGCCTTCGTTGGCGCAGGCGGTGCGGCCGGCAATTCCCTGATGAACATCTTCCCGACCCAGAAGACCACGAGCGCGACCACGATGAAGACGATGACCGCGTTGATGAGGCTGCCGTAGCGGATCGCGACCTCGGTCGCGAGATCGCCGCCGGTCGCGGCCTTGAGGACGATCTTGAAGCTGGAGAGGTCCACCCCGCCGAGGAGGTATCCGATCGGCGGCATGATGATGTCCTTGACGAGGGAGTTGACGATGGTGCTGAGCGCGGTGCCGATGATGACGCCGATCGCCAGCGCCAGCGCGTTCGACTTGAGCAGGAACGCCTTGAACTCTCCGACCATCCGATCCTCTTCCTCTCCTGCGCCGCTGACGGCGCCGCTGACGCCG
>DASRUA010000219.1:0-5468 GCA_035655615.1 Dermatophilaceae bacterium | reverse complement strand
CGCGCTCAGCAACAGAACACTCAGCCATGCCAGACCGCCAAAGGGGGGAAGACGCGGTCATCGACACCAGGAACGACGCCGGCACCCCACCACCGTGACGATCACGCCGCCCTGATCAAGCCGCCACGCCGATCACGACCCAAGCAACTGCTGAACAGTTACCCCGCAAGAACCACCAATCCGCCTACCAGGCCCTGCGCGTGCTCCACGACGGCACCCCCTGGACACCAACCCAAACTGAACCCGGCTAACAAACCCGCTGAGTAGTTACCCCACCTTCAGGTAAATTCAGGAACCTACGAGAGACTGAGCATAGACATTCTTGATGATGCGCAGCGACTTAGACGCCTCTCGTGGGTTAATCCAGAATGGTGCACCGTCACCGAGATGGTCATAGAAGTCACGGATGAGCACTTGGTGCGAGATCCCCCAGTACGAACGCTCCCCAGCCTGGCTGGCAATTCGGCAACAGTCTCAACGCTGCCGTTCGCGTGGGTAATAGTGAGGTCGCCACGCAACTGCAGGGTCGCTCGCTCCGTCACGATGTCGATCGTCACCGGGGAATTCACGCCGTTCGCGAGAGTCGCGTAAAACAGGCTTCTCACTCCGCTTGCATGATTTAGCGTGATCTCGGCGGTGTCCTCAACCTCGATCACGTCGGCCAGGGAGCGCGTGGATACCGAGCCGGCCACCGACTCGACGTCGCCGACAAGCCACTGCAGCAGATCCAGGGTGTGAATGGCCTGGTTCATTAGCAGCCCGCCACCCACGCCAATCCACGTGCCGCGCCAAGGCCGGTCGCGGTAATATTGCGCGGCGCGGTGCCAGAAAACCGTCGCATGCGCAGCCACGATCTCGCCGATATCGCCCGACTCAATCCACCGACCTCCTATGCCCGCGGATGGGAACCACCCTCTCGGATGTACGGGCAACTCCCGGTGTCAGAGCTGCCGGGACGCTCAGGTGGTACTCAGGCGGGGCCCGGAGAGCCCTCCGGGTCCGGGTCCAGCTGACGACGCCAGGCGGCTACGCCGAACCACTCCCCCATGAACCAGGCCGGCAGGCTGAGCCCCACGGCGACCGTCAGGGGTGGCAGCAGGACGACCGGGGCCAGAGCGACCAGCAGCAGCGGGGTGAGCAGGCTGCGGACCGGTCGCCGCTGTACCAGCACGGCCGTCAGGCCGAGCACGTCGTGGCGGCTGGCGTCGAGCGGTTCGGCGGACGCAGCCGCCACGTACGCGGCGACGAAGACGCACGCCGCCCAGACCACCGGCACGAGGAAGCCGACAACCGCGACCCGCATGCCGACCTCGACCTGTGTGACCGCGTAGGTGTCCAACGCACCGAGCACCAGCACCACCCACAGCAGCAGGCTCACGGGAAGGTCCCGACGCCAGGTCGCTCGCAGCTGTCGCAGCGGCGTCATGAACGGCTCGTCCTCATACCGGTCGAGGTCGGTCACCACCCGCATCACGCCGGCCAGCCCCGGCACCACCCCGAGGATCGTGGCAACCGCCACGAGCGCTGCCCAGTCCGAGGCGAAGAAGGCGGCGGGCTTGCGCAGCGCATGCAGCAGCCGGGACGTCCTACTTGATGCCGGCGTTGACAAAGCCGTTGACGAAGTACCGCTGGAAGATGATGAACAGCACGATCATCGGCAGCGCCGACAGCGTCGTCCCGGCCATCAGCAGGTCCCACTGGGTGTTCGACTCCTGCCGGAACACCGACAGGCCGACCTGGATGACCCGAAGGTTATCGCTGGTGGTCACCAGCAGGGGCCACAGGAAGTTGTTCCAGCCGCCCTCGAACGCGAGCAACGCCACGGTGAGCAGTCCCGGCTTGATCTGCGGGGTGATGATCTGAGCCCAGATCCTCGGCTCCGACAGCCCGTCGATCCGCGCCGCCTCGATCAGCTCGGTCGGAGTCGTCACATAGAACTGACGCAGCAGGAAGATCGAGAATGCCGAGACCATGCCGGGCACCAGAAGCGCCCACCAGGAGTCGATCCAGCCCTGACCTCCCTGGCCGAAGATGTCGTTTCCGCCGAAAAGGGGCATGAACCGCGCCAGCAGGAAGTCGGGGATCACGATCGCGTAGAACGGGATCATCATCGTGGCCAGGAACCAGCCGAAGATCCACGGCGCCGCCCTGAACCGCAGCTTGGCCAAGGCGTAGCCGGCCGAGGCGCCGAACAGCAGCGTGGTGATCACCTGGCCCGCACCGATGATGAAGCTGTTGCGGGCGTAGATGTGGAACGGTGCGGCCTTGAGCGCTCGCAGGAAGTTCTCGAAGTGCCACGTACGAGGGATGAACGGCGGGTTGACCTCACCGAGCTCCGCCGGAGAGCGGAGTGCGGTGAACACCATCCAGGCGAACGGGATCACCATGACCAGGGAGACTGCCGCCAGCAGGAGCCACAGCACGGCGCGGCTGACCAGCCGCTGCCGCTTCTGCGAGCGGCCGCGGAGAGGGGCCGAGGGGATCTCCTGGACCGTGTTGTCGGCGATGTTCCCGGGAACCGGAACCTCAAGATTCTCAGTCGCCATCGGTGCTCCCCACAAGCCTGCGCGAGATGTATGTCACGAAGACCAGGACGACAAGCAGCACCACGGACATGGCGGTGGCGTAGCCCATACGGTACTGCTGGAAGGCCGCGACGTAGATCTGGTACGTGATCACGGTGGTCGCGTTGGCCGGTCCGCCGTTCGTCAGGACGAAGATCAGGTCGAAGGTCTGGAAGTTGGCGATGACCGAGGTGGCCAGCACGAAGAACGTCGCCGGCCGCAGCATGGGTACCGTGATGTTCCAGAACTTCTGGATCGTGCCCGCCCCGTCGACGTCGGCGGCCTCGTAGAGCTCGGGCGAGACTCCCTGGAGCGCGGCGAGGTAGATCAGCATCTTGAGGCCGATGCCCTGCCAGATGCCGACCACGATGACCGCGGGAAGTGCCAGCGAGGTGCTGGTCAGCCAGTTGTTGGGCGATATGCCGACGAACCCGAGGATACGGTTGGCCAGGCCGTTGGCGCCCGGCGCGTAGATCCACAGCCAGATCATCGCGATCGCCACGCTCGCGGTGACGTGGGGCATGAAGATCATGGTGCGGAACCACGACTGGCCACGCAGTCCCTCGTTCAGGGCGACGGCGAGGACCAGAGCGATGAATATCGAGATCGGCACCACGAAGACCACCATGACGAGGTTGTGCCACAGGGCCGTCCAGAACACCGAGTCGCCGGCCAGCTCGGCGTAGTTGGCGCCCGCGTTGAACTCGGGCGGGTTCACGATGTCGTAGTTGGTGAAGCTCATCATGATGGCCACGATGACCGGTCCACCGATCCAGACCAAGGTGTGCACCAGGGCCGGTAGGGTCAGCAGCCAACCCCACAGCTTCTCTGCGCGCAACGACGAGCGCCTCCGCCGCCTGGTGGGCGTCGTGGTCGACACGTCGGCCAGCTCTTCAATGAGGAACTGCGGCTCAGGGGGCCGCGCCACGCTCATCGATGTGCTCCGCTCTCGGCACTGCGTTCACCGTCGGAGCCGGGCGGAGCGATCCAGTGGGGCATGCGGTGGTTCAAGATATCTCCCTGTGATCAACCGCGGCGTCGCGGTGGAGGATCGGGTCAGAACAGGTGTGAAACTACCATACGTCGGTACGGGCTGGGGCTTGAGCAGCCGACCGTCGTGGCGTGCCGGTCAGGATGCCTGACACCGCACCTCGGGGTACATCGGGTCTGGTGTCAGGCGTCCGGCTCACTTCACGCGGGCGATCGATTCCTCTGCCATCTTCTGCAGCTCGTCGATGGCCTGCGTGACCGTCTTCGTGCCCAGGACGGCACCTTCGAGGATGGGGTCCATCTTGCCGCGGATCTCCATCCACGCAGGCGTGCCACCGTCGGTGATGGACGCCTCGAGGTTCTGCAGGCAGAAGTCGATGATCTTGTTGCCACCCAGGTCGCTCCCCTTGGCGATGTTGGAGTTCGCCGGCACCTTGCCGGTGCTCTTGCTGGCCGCTGCCAGGGCATCGTCGGTCAGCATGTACTGCATCACCGCGAGGGCGGCATCCGGAGACTTGCTCCGGGTCGACAGGCCGATCAGCGTGCCGCCCTGGTAGAGGATCTGCTTGCTGCCGTCGGCGGTCGGGCACAGCACCATGCCGAGGTTCTCGTCCTTGACGAGCTCCGGGCTCTGCAGGCTGAACGTCGGCCACACCGCGGAACTCTGCCAGCCGAGCAGGTTCTCGCCCTTCTGGTACGAACCCGGCTGTCCGGTCGCCACCCGCTGGTTGATGTCCGAGAGCCCCTCCTTCTGAACCATGACCATCCACTCCAACGCCTTCACGGCCTGGTCGGAGTTGAAGTAGGACTTCATGCCGTCCTCGCTGAACTGGGTGCCACCGAAGGCGAAGGTCATCTGCCCCCAGGCCTGGCGCAGGCTGGACGCCAGCATGTCCAGGGGCACCTTGCCGGTCTTGGACTTGATCTCCCTGAGCATCTGGGTGAACTCGTCGAGCGTCTTGCGGTTGGGGTCTGCGATGCCGATCTTGGCCAGCAGGTCCTTGCGGTAGATGAACGGGCGCGACTCCAGCAGCAGCGGCACCGCATACAACTTGCCGTTGTACCTGGCATTGTCGAGCAGCAGCTTGGGCACCTTGGCCTCGCCGAGCACGGACTCGTCGAGAGGCGCGAACACCTTCTTCTGCGCGAACGGCACGGTCCAGCCCATGCCCATCATCATCAGGTCGGAAGGGGTGCCACCGGCGATCTGGGTCGCGAGCTTCTCGTTGAGCTTGTCCCACGGCACGTAGTCGACCTGGAAGGTGACGCCCGGGTTCTTCTGGGTGAACTTCTTGAGGATGCCGTCCTCGAGGTCGGCCTTGCCCGCGGTGCCCGGGAACTCAGGGGTGACGAGGTTGAGGGTGGCCTTGAGCTCACCGGTGGCCGTGGGCTTCGCGGCCCCGGCAGCGGGCTTGCCGCCACCGGCCGAGCAGGCAGCGGCGGTGACCCCAACACCTGCGATGCCAGCGGCGGTGAGGAGCTGACGACGGTTGATCATGGATGTGGTTCCTCCCTGGCGACGATCTCGCCCGAGTCCCCGGGCCCCAAGGCCAAGGCTCGTGCGGCATCCTACGCCAGGGAAACCGCCATCCAAGAGTCGTTACCCAATCGAGACCACCGAGTCTCACGGGCTGAGCAATTCCGCGGTGTCCGACGCGTGCCCACGTTGGAGTCCCTCTCCCGCAGGACTGACTCTCCCGAGGTGGTGCCGACGGATTTGTTTGACTACCTCGACTGGCAGCAGCGGCCTACCGCCACGGCGAGGGCGCAAGTGGTCCGGCTTGCTGATCGGCGCGGCGCGGCGCCGGCGTCGATGAACCGGCGGATCGCCGCGGTGCGGGGGTTGTTCGAGTATGCGGTGATCAGTGGTCTGCGGGTGGACAACCCGGTCCCGGCCGCGCGCCGTTCGAGCGG
>DASRUA010000218.1:0-13118 GCA_035655615.1 Dermatophilaceae bacterium | reverse complement strand
TAGACCGAAGACGGCCCACCGGAGAGGATCACGGCGGCGGGGTTCTTGGCCAGCATCGCCGCCACCGGCATGGTGTGCGGCACGACCTCGCTGTAGACACTGGCCTCACGCACCCGGCGGGCGATCAGCTGGGCATACTGCGCCCCGAAGTCGACAACAAGCACGGGCCGCGCGGAGAGCTCAGGGAGGGCTTCAGTCACGGGGCAAGGCTACCGGGGCGTCCTGTGTGGCAAGTTCACTCTCAACCTGGCCGGCGACCTTGTGCTCTGCCCAGAACGACAGGAACGGCACCACCCCGGCCAGCATGATGGCCACCATGTGCCCTGGACTCCAACGCATCTTGAACCCCAGGTTCGCCGTGGCGCCCACGTAGATCATGTAGAGCAGACCGTGTTTCTGATCCCAGAAGTCAGACAGCCCCGGCTTGTCGTAGCCGTACTTGAGCACCATGCCCAGACACAGAACCAGCAGCCCGATGCCAACCAGGATCGCCATGACCTTGAAGAACGTCAGGGCCTTGCGTGCCGCGGCCACATCGCGAATCGGTCGAAGCTGTTCAGACATTCGTTGCCTTTCCTTTTCAGCGCGGGGAGCTAACGCGCGCGTTGGCTGTCATGGTTCGTGCCGGTAGAGGTTTGCGGTCGTGCTGGTCGTCCTCGTAGTCGTCCCGAACCATCCTCCACCACATGTAGACGGCGAAGAGGGCGAAAACCCACCACTGCAGGGCGTATGCCGCGTTTCGCCATGAGAGCCCGCCGCCCACCTGAGCAGGCGGGGGCACCCGCTGCACGGCCGGGGACGAGACAGACGTCACGTCCGGCTGCTCGGAAGTGGCAAAGACGAAGGCGTTGTACAGGGAGCCGGGCCAGCGGTTGACCAGGAGGGACAGATCCAGGACGGCGATCTGCCCGTCAGGCAGTGTGGGGTCAGCGCGAGCACTGTCACCGGTGGGCGACTCCCCCGGCGCCAAGGTCCCGGACAGGGTGATCTCGGTGGCTGCGTTGGGTGCGACGGCCTGGTTGGGCTCCGTCACGAATCCCCTCACGACGGCGATCCGGGCACCGCTGGAGCGTACGACAAACGGCGTCACGACCCAGTATCCGGACTGGCCCCGAAGCCGGCGCGGCGTCACGAGGACCTGAGCGGACCCGTCATACCGACCGATCGCGGTGATCCTGCGGCCTGTGCCGTCGCCCGGAAAGGCACCATGTGGGGTCAGCACTGCCGCCAGGTCGGTGACCGCCCGGGTCGGCGCGGCACGGACCTGCTCCGCCTGACCCTTGTCGCGGGCGACGTTGAGCTGCCAGAGCCCCAGCACCCCAAAACTGACCATGACCAACACCACGATCGCAAGGAGGCCCAACCATCGGGGCTTCAACGCGGTCCGCAGCACGGACTCAGGCTATTTCACCGAGGCTGCCTCCGCACCCGGCTATGACGTAACAGGCTTGCTGTCGTCGAAAGAGGCGCTCCCACCGGTAGGAACTGCCCTCAGGCATTCGTATGCCGACCCCTGAGCCGGGCGTGGGTCGTCGCCACCACGGTTTGGCCAGAACGACATGGCCCGCTCGGCCTGCGCCGTGATGGTGAGCGAGGGGTTGACTCCGAGGTTCGCCGAGACGGTGGACCCGTCGACGATATGCAGCCCGGGGTATCGCCAGACCCGGTGCCACGGGTCGACCACACCCTTGGCCGGGTCGTCACTGATGACCGCGCCGCCCAGCAGGTGCGCCGTCATCGGGATGTCCACGATCTCGCCGAGTGAGCCGCCGGGCAGGGCGTGGACGCCGCCGGCGCGCTCCTGCAGACGGACAGCCAGCTGACGAAGAGCCTTGTGCCCATTGGGGATCCACGTGGGGTTGGGCTCGCCGTGCCCTTGTTTCGAGGTGAGGCCGACCCCGCCCGTGAGGCGGCGCTTGGCCGACACGGTGAGCGAGTTGTCTCTGGACTGCATGACCAGTCCGATGATGGTGCGCTCGCTCCAGCGCCAGACCGAGACCGATCGCAGGAAGGCCACAGGGTGCCGAAGCGCCTGGACGAGGAAGCGAACCGGACGCGGCACAGGCCCCCCGCCCTCGACCAGGATCGTGGCGAGCAGCCCCATGGCGTTGGACCCCTTGCCATACCTCACGTTCTCGACGTGCGTCTCCTCGTCGATATGGAACGAGGAGGTGATCGCCACGCCCTTGGTCAGGTCGAGGTCGCGCGGCACACGCGAGGTCATGGCGCCGCCCAGCGCCTCGGAGTTGGTGCGGGTCAGCCCGCCGAGGGCAGGTGAGAGATCCCCCAGCAGCCCGTCATACGACAGCCGCTGCAACAGTCGCTGCGTCCCCCAGGCGCCCGCGGCGAACACCACCTGCGACGCGGTCACCGTCTTGCGACCCTTGCGAACCCAGGCCCCGGTCGCCTCGGTCGTCACGCGGTATCCGGCTTCCCGGCGGCCATCGTTGATCGGCTCCACCGCGACGACCGTACGCAGCGGCTCGATCGTGGCCCCCAGTCGCTCGGCGAGGGCGAGGTAGTTCTTGACCAGCGTGTTCTTGGCACCGACGCGGCAACCGACCATGCAGTTGCCGCACTCCGTACAACCGGTGCGCTCCGGGCCTGCGCCGTCGAAGTACGGGTCGGCGACCTGCTCCCCGGGCTTGCCGAAAAAGACGCCAACGGGTGTCTTGCGGAAGGTGTCGCCGACGCCGAGGTCATCAGCCGTCTGGCGCATGATCTGCTCGACCGGGCCCTCGCAGGGGTTCGTGACCACGCCCAGCATCCGGGACGCCGTCTCATAATGTGGCGCCAGCTCGGACTGCCAGTCTGCGATGTGGGCCCACTGCGGGTCCTGAAAGAACTCTGCAGGCGGGACGTACAAGGTGTTGGCGTAGTTGAGGCTCCCCCCGCCGACCCCGGCACCGGCCAGGATGATCACATCGGGCAGGCGATGGATCCGTTGTACGCCAAAGAGCTTCAGCCGCGGAACCCAAAGGTAGCGACTCAGGTGCCACGACGTCTTGGCGAAGTCCTCATCGGCGAACCTGCGACCGGACTCGATGACGTGGACGCGATGGCCCTTCTCTGACAGCCGTAGCGCCGTGACCGAGCCACCGAACCCCGAGCCGACCACCAGCACGTCGTAGTCGTAGGTGCTCTCGTCCTCTTTCATCTGCTGCCGTCCCCTCTTCGCGCAGTCATCGCAACCACGCCGTCATCGCACCGCGCAGTCATGGCAGCTACCGCCGTCCCCGCACCCTGAATCGCTTCATCGCCCGGAGCGCGATGGTGAGGGTCTTGGCCCACCGCTCGTCGGAAAGCCCGAACGGTGCGGCGAATCCGACGGCGTGCTGTGCGGTGACGTTCTGGGCCTCGGTGTACTTGATGATGCCCTCGGCGCCGTGGCGGCGTGAGAGACCGGACTGGTTCATCCCGCCCATCGGAGCCCCGACACTGCCCCACGCCGCGGCGTAGCCATCGTTGATGTTGACGGTGCCGGCCTTGATCGACCGGGCGATCCGCCGGCCGCGTGCCACGTCACGGGTCCACACCGAGGCATTGAGACCGAAGTCGCTGTCGTTGGCCTGCAGGATGGCCTCATCGTCGCTGCCCACGCGGTAGACGCTCACGACGGGGCCAAAGGTCTCGTCGTCGCGGCAGTCCATGGCCGCGGTCACCTCGTCGATGATGGTGGGCTCGTAGAAGTACGGTCCGATCTCGGGCCGGGGCCGGCCGCCGGCCAGGACCTGTGCACCCTTGGAGCGTGCGTCCTCAACGTGAGCGCTGATCCGTTCGAGCTGAGCGGCCGAGGCCAGCGACCCCATGTCCGCGTCATAGGTCAGGTCCGGGGACAACCGCATCGACCGCGTCGCGACGATGAAGGCCTCCAGGAACTCATGGGCGATGCTCTCGTGCAGGTACAGCCGCTCGATCGACACGCACAGCTGCCCGGCCGATGAGAAGCACGCTCGCAGCGCCCCGTCGACGGCCTTGGCGATGTTGGCGTCATCCGCCACGTACATCGCGTTCTTGCCCCCAAGCTCGAGGGAGGCACCGACAAGGCGCCGGCCGGCCTTCTGGGCCACCGAGCGCCCGGTCGCGGTCGACCCGGTGAAGCAGACGTAGTCCGCGTTGTCCAGGACCGCGGTGCCGACTGTCGGGCCGTCGCCGAGCGCCACCTGGAGCACACCCTCGGGCAGCCCTGCCTCGTCGAGCAGAGCCACCGCGGCCAACGCGGTCAGGGCACTCTGGTTGTCGGGCCGGAGCACCACCGCGTTGCCTGCCAGCAGCGCCGGGATCGCGTCGGTGATCGACATCGACAGCGGGTAGTTCCAGGGGGCGACAATGCCCACGACTCCCTTGGGGTGGCGCAGCTCGACTGCCTGGCTGAGCACTGGAAAGGCCCCCTGACGGCGGCGCGGACGAAGATACCCCGCCGCGCGGTGCGCGTAGTGACGGCTCACGATCGCCGTGTCCGCCACCTCCTCGAAGGCATGCACCCGGGCCTTGCCCGACTCGAGCTGGATGAGATCGAGCAGCTCGTCCTGTCGCGACAGCACGAGGTCGTGGAACCGCAGGAAGATCCGGGCCCGTTGCCGCATCGGCATCCGGGACCAGAAGGGTTGCGCGGCCCGGGCCGCCGCATACGCCACCTTGACATCTGCTGGGGTCGACTGGGGCAGCGACGCGAGCGGGGCTCCGGTCATCGGCGTATGAGTGAGCGCCGTCTTCGGCCGGGGTGCACACGCCACCCGCGCCGTGAGTCGCCGGGCAAGCCCCGGGTCGACGGCATACGTCGCCGTGGAGTCTTTTTCGGGATCGGCGAGAACGTCCGAGGTCATGGATGTCAGGCTAAAGCGCGGGCGCACTCCTGTCACCCAGTTCGAGGCAAACACTCTCTCTGAGGCGAGGATTCAGGCGAGGAATCAGGTGAGCGGGACGATCTCGGACGCGCGCATCCTGGCGCTGTCAGCAGTCTCGTCGTCGGGCTGTTGCTGGGAGACCCGCTCGGCTTCGACCCTTGCGAGGTAGTGCTCAACCTCTTTGGTCTGCTGATCGTCGCTCCAGCCGAGGACTGTCGCCATCAAGGCGGCGGCCGGACCTGCGGCCGACACTCCTCGGTCCCAGGTCTCGATCGAGATCCGGGTGCGCCGGGTCAGCGCATCATCCAGGTGACGGGCACCTTCGTGGGTGGCCGCATAGACGACCTCGGCAGCCAGATAGTCGTCGGCACCCGAAAGCGCCTCTGCCAGAACAGGATCGGCAGCGCACAGGTCGAGCACCTCGATGGCCAGGGAGCCATATCGCCGGAGCAGGTGCTCGACCCACGCCACGTGGATGCCGTAACGGGCCGCGGTGCGATGGCGGGCGTTCCACGCCGCGTCATAACCCTCGGCCCCGAGCGGGGTATCCGCTGGGTGCACGACGCCGGCACCCTGCCGTCGAGTCCGCGGGCGACCTCGTCGACCGCATCGGCGGCCATCACCCGGTATGTCGTGTACTTGCCTCCCGCCGCGACCACCAGTCCCGGGGTCGGGTGCCCGACGACGTGCGTGCGGGACAACGCTGAGGTCGTCTCACTCTCGCCGGCCAGCAGTGGCCGGAGCCCGGCGTAGACGCCCTCGACGTCCTCACGCGTCAGCGGGATGGCGAGCGCCTGGTTGACGTGCTCGAGGATGTACTCGATGTCGCTGCTGCTGGCCGCGGGGTGCGCCTTGTCCAGGGACCAGTCGGTGTCGGTCGTGCCGATGATCCAGTGCCGACCCCACGGTATGACGAACAGCACGGACGTCGCGGTGCGCAGGATCAGGCCACTCTGGGACTGGATCCGGTCGCGCGGCACCACCAGGTGGATGCCCTTGCTGGCCCGGACCCGGAACTGCCCGCGTTCGCCCACCATCGACTGGGTCTCGTCGGTCCAGACCCCGGTGGCGTTCGGGGCACCCCGCTTGCGGTGCTCGAGACCGCCGCGAGAGCGTCGTACAGCGTTAGCCCGGCGGCGACGTACAGCCGTTCCCAGACGTGATGGGTGAGCAGGTAGACGAACGGGACGGGACGAACCAGGTGCGGGGCAAGGCGCTGCAACAACAGGCCGCGTTCCTTGAGCGCCTCGCGGACAAGCCGGAAGTCAAGCATCTCCAGGTAGCGCAGGCCACCGTGGATCAGCTTGCTCGAACGGCTTGACGTGCCCGAGGCCCAGTCACGAGCCTCGAGGATCCCGACCGACAGACCACGGGTCACCGCGTCAACGGCGGCTCCCGCGCCCACCACCCCGCCGCCGACGATGAGCAGGTCGAGCTCCTCGTCCTGCATCGCAGACAGGGCGCGAGAGCGGTCCTGCGGTGAGAGCGCCGCCGTTGCCGCAGGTCGCATCTCGTGGGTCCGTCAGCTTCGCTGGTAGGGGGCTATGACGACCTCGACCCGCTGGAACTCCTTGAGGTCGGAGTAGCCGGTCGTGGCCATGGCGTGTCGCAGCGCACCGATCAGGTTCGTCGTCCCGTCGGCCATCCGGCCCGGACCCAGCAGGATCTCCTCGAGGGACGCCAGAGCCCCGACCTCGACCCGCTCGCCCCGCGGCAGGCGCGGGTGGTGCGCCTCCGAGCCCCAGTGGAAACCCCGACCCGGCGCGTCGGTGGCCCGGGCCAGCGCAGCCCCGAGCATCACCGCGTCCGCGCCACAGGCGATGGCCTTGACGATCTCACCGCTGCGCCCCACGCCCCCGTCGGCGATGACATGCACGTAACGACCACCGGACTCATCCATGTAGTCCCGCCGTGCGGCCGCCACGTCGGCGATCGCGGACGCCATCGGCGCGTGGATGCCCAGGGTGAGCCGCGTCGTGTGTGCGGCGCCGCCCCCGAACCCGACGAGCACCCCGGCTGCCCCGGTGCGCATCAGGTGCAGCGCCGCCGTGTAGGACGACGCACCGCCGACGATGACGGGGACGTCGAGCTCGTAGATGAAACGCTTGAGGTTCAGGGGCTCGGCCCGGCTCGAGACATGTTCGGCCGAGACGGTCGTGCCGCGGATGACAAAGAGGTCACAGCCGGCTTCCACAACGGTCTGCCAGAACTCCTGGGTCCGCTGCGGCGACAGCGCGCCGGCCACGGTGATGCCTGCCTCACGCACCTGACGAAGACGCTCGGTGATCAGCTCCGGCTTGATCGGCTCGGCGTAGATCTGCTGCAGCCGGGCGGTCGCGGAGGTGGAGTCGAGCGACGCGATCTCAGCGAGCAGGAACGTCGGGTCGTCATAGCGCGTCCACAGGCCCTCGAGGTCGAGCACCGGCAGCCCACCGAGCTTGCCGAAGGCGATGGCGCTCTCGGGGGACATCACCGAGTCCATCGGCGCCGCGATCACGGGTAGGTCGAAGTGATAGGCGTCTATCTGCCAGGCGACCGACACCTCCTCCGGATCACGGGTGCGCCGCGAGGGCACCACCGCGATGTCGTCGAAGGAATAGGCCCGACGGCCCCGTTTGCCCCGCCCGATCTCGATCTGGTTCACGCGCCTAGGTTAGCGGCCCATGGCCAGGGCCCCGTCAACGCTGGCTGTAGTTCGGCGCTTCGACGGTCATCTGGATGTCGTGCGGGTGGCTCTCCTTGAGGCCCGCCGACGTGATCCTGATGAACTTCCCGCGCGCCTGCAGCTCGGGGATCGACGGGGCGCCCACGTAGAACATGGACTGACGCAGGCCCCCGATCAGCTGGTATGCCACGGCCGCGAGCGGACCGCGGTAGGGCACCTGACCCTCGATACCCTCGGGCACCACCTTGTCGTCGTCGGTGACGTCGCCCTGGAAGTAGCGGTCCTTGGAGTAGGACTTGCCGCGGCCGCGTGACTGCATGGCGCCAAGGGAGCCCATGCCGCGATAGGTCTTGAACTGCTTACCGTTGATGAAGACCAGCTCGCCCGGGCTCTCTTCGCAGCCGGCCAGCAGCGAGCCGAGCATCACCGTGTCGGCGCCCGCCACGAGGGCCTTGGCGATGTCGCCCGAGTACTGCAGGCCGCCGTCACCGATGACCGGGACTCCCGCGGCCTTGCACGCGAGGGCGGCCTCATAGATGGCGGTGACCTGCGGGACGCCGATGCCCGCCACGACGCGAGTGGTGCAGATCGAGCCGGGACCCACCCCGACCTTGACGCCATCGGCGCCGGCCTCCACCAACGCCTGAGCACCGGCCCGGGTGGCCACATTGCCTCCGACGACGTCGACGTGCGCCGCTGCCGAATCAGACTTGAGCCTGCGGATCATGTCGGTGACGCCCCTGGCATGGCCGTTGGCGGTGTCGACTATCAGCAGGTCCACGCCCGCCTCGACCAGTGACATCGCGCGCTTCCACGCGTCGTCGAAGAACCCGATGGCAGCCCCGACCCGCAGACGCCCCGCTTCGTCCTTGGTGGCCATCGGGAACTGCTCGGTCTTGACGAAGTCCTTGACGGTGAACAGACCCTTGAGCCGCCCGGCCTCGTCGACCAGCGGAAGCTTCTCGATCTTGTTGCGTGCCAGCAAGGCCAGCGCATCGATCTTGTCCACGCCCACGCGTGCCGTGATCAGGGGCATCGGGGTCATCACCTCGGAGGCAGGACGGCTGAAGTCCGTCTCGAAGCGCAGGTCGCGGTTGGTGATGATGCCGATGAGCACGCCGTCGTCGTCGACGACGGGCAGACCCGAGATGTGGAACCTGCCGCAGGCCTCGTCGACCTCGGCCAGGGTCGCGTCCCCGGTCGTGGTGACCGGGTCCGAGACCATGCCGGACTCGGATCGCTTCACCAGATCCACCTGCCGGGTCTGGTCCTCTATCGAGAGGTTGCGGTGCAGGATGCCCATGCCCCCTTGGCGGGCCATCGCTATGGCCATCCGGGACTCAGTGACCGTGTCCATCGCCGCAGAGACCAGCGGCAGCTTCAGGGAGATGTTGCGGGACAGCCGTGCCGAGGTGTCGACCTCACTCGGGATGACTTCGGTGGCTCCGGGGAGCAGCAACACGTCGTCGAAAGTGAGGCCGAGAGCGGCGAAGGGTGAGGCAAAAGGGGCAGGAACCGCGGATTCCGAGGCGGCCGGTGAGCTCATTTTCCGAGTCTACGGCAGGCAGACAGGCTGATCGGACGGACCGTTTGCCTCACTCATGTCAAGCCACCACATATCACCGTTGTTGTCTATTGCTCAAATCACCCTGCAGGACCCTTGTCTCACACCCCACACCGCAGGTACCGTCCGGGATACGCGGGCAAAAGCCTCATTTCCTCAGTTCTCCACTTGGGACGACTCCGCGAACCGGCACTCATGTCGGATCATCGAAGGAGGCTCCCCTTGGCCACAGTGTCTCGCCTGCCCGGACCCGTTGCAGATCTATGGCAATGGCAGCTCGACGGCTCCTGCCGGCGTGAGAATCCGGACGTCTTCTTTCATCCCGAGGGTGAGCGAGGGCCCGCCCGCCGCAGCCGGGACAGCGCCGCCAAAGCCGTCTGCCTGGGCTGCCCGGTCCTGCAGGACTGTCGTGAGCACGCGCTGCACGTGCGTGAGCCATACGGCGTGTGGGGTGCCATGACCGAGTACGAACGTGAGGCCACGTATAACCCCACGCCCATTCCGGCCGCGAGCTGAGCCGCTCAACCGGGTGAGCAATGCCATCGAGGTTCCGATCACCGGCGAGATGATCCGGCTCGGTCAGCTGCTGAAGCTGGCCGGGGTCGCCGATGACGGGGCGCAGGCCCGGGCCCTCATCGAGGACGGCAAGGTGAGTGTCGACGGCGAGGTCGATCGTCGGCGCGGACGCCAGATCCGGCCCGGCTCATCAGTTGAGCTCGACGACACGCAGATCCGGGTTATCTCGGCCTGACACTCTCCACGGCTTCGCCTCGCGATTCCAGACCTCCGCCCAGACGGTTGCCGGTCCGAGCGCGGCGAAAGCAACAAACCTGTTCGAAGCAGCGAAGGCCGCAACCCCGAGAGGGGCTGCGGCCTTCGTCGCGAACGCAGTGCATGTCAAACGCGGTGCATGTCAGACCAAGCGTTGGTCAGTGACCGTGGCCGTGACCCTGGCCACCGTCGGCGGACTCCTCCTGGACCTTCTTCTCAACGACGAGAGTGTTCGTCGTCAGGATCATGGAGGCGATCGACGCAGCGTTACGCAGCGCCGAGCGGGTGACCTTGACCGGGTCGATGATTCCGGCCTTGATCAGGTCGCCGTACTCGCCGGTCTCCGCGTTGAGGCCGTTGCCGGACTCGAGCTCGGAGACCTTGGACACCGCGACGTAGCCCTCGAGGCCGGCGTTCTCAGCGATCCAGCGCAGCGGCTCGGCTGCGGCCTTGCGCACGATGTTCGCGCCCGTGGCCTCGTCACCCTCCAGCTTGAGGTCGTCCAGCACCGAGACGGCGTGAACGAGAGCGGAGCCACCACCGGCGACGATGCCCTCTTCGATGGCCGCACGAGTTGCCGAGATGGCGTCCTCGATACGGTGCTTCTTCTCCTTGAGCTCGACCTCGGTGTGCGCGCCGACCTTGATCACGCAGACACCGCCGGACAGCTTGGCGAGGCGCTCCTGGAGCTTCTCGCGGTCCCAGTCCGAGTCGGTACGCTCGATCTCGCTCTTGATCTGGTGGACACGACCGGCGAGCTCGTCCTTGTCACCGGCGCCGTCCACGATGGTCGTGTTGTCCTTGGTGACCACGATGCGTCGCGCCGTGCCAAGGTCCTCGAGCTTGGTCGACTCGAGCTTGAGGCCGACCTCCGCGCTGATGACCGAGCTGCCGGTGAGGACTGCGAGGTCCTGCAGCATCGCCTTGCGGCGGTCACCGAAGCCAGGCGCCTTGACGGCGACGACCTTGAGGATCTCGCGAATCCTGTTGACCACCAGGGTGGACAGCGCTTCGCCGTCAACGTCCTCGGCGATGATCAGCAGGGACTTCTTGGCCTGCGCGACCTGGTCCAGGATCGGGAGGATGTCGGCCACGGCCGAGATCTTGCCCTGGGTGATGAGCACGTAGGCGTCCTCCATGACGGCCTCCATGCGCTCCGGGTCGGTCACGAAGTACGGCGAGAGGTAGCCCTTGTCGAACTGCATGCCCTCCGTGAACTCCAGCTCGGTGATCGCGGTCTGCGACTCCTCGACCGTGATGACGCCGTCCTTGCCGACCTTGTCGAACGCCTCGGCGATCAGGCCACCGATGATCGGGTCCTGAGCGGAGAGAGCAGCGACCGAAGCGATCTCTTCCTTGCCCTCGACCTCACGTGCGGCCTCGAGCAGACGGGCGTTGACGGCCTCGACGGCGGCGTCGATGCCGCGCTTGAGCGAGGACGGTGCGGCGCCGGCGGCAACGTTGCGCAGGCCTTCCCTGACCATGGCCTGAGCCAGCACGGTCGCGGTGGTCGTGCCGTCACCGGCGACGTCGTTGGTCTTGGTGGCGACCTCTTTGGCGAGCTGCGCGCCGAGGTTCTCGTAGGGGTCCTCGAGCTCCACCTCACGGGCGATCGTCACGCCGTCGTTGGTGATGGTCGGGGCGCCCCACTGCTTGTCAATGACGACGTTGCGACCCTTTGGGCCGAGCGTCACCTTGACAGCGTTGGCGAGCTTGTCCACGCCACGCTCGAGCGACTTGCGCGCCGCGTCATCGAATTCCAGCGTCTTGGCCATGAGCCTTCCCTAACTACTAACGGTTCTGGGCGCTGCCTGGGCTTCTGCCGGTGGCAGCTACCTGGACAGCGGTCCGGCATACGGGCTGGCATGCCGGTGTCGTGCGGACTGCGGGGTGTTGCGGACTACGGAGTGCTTGCGGACCGCAAAGATCAAGTCTTGCGGACCGACCTCGGGCGGATGACGGTGCCCCGGCACGAACCTGTGAAAGAGGCGCGTGACCGGGGCGCGTCATACGCGCAGGCTGAGTGTCAGCGGGTGACGATCGCGAGGACATCGCGAGCGGAGAGGATGAGGTACTCCTCGCCGTCGTACTTGACCTCGGTGCCGCCGTACTTGCTGTAGATGACCTTGTCGCCGACGGCAACGTCGAGCGGAACGCGGTTGCCGTTGTCGTCGATGCGGCCGGGACCGATCGCCAGGACTTCGCCCTCCTGGGGCTTCTCCTTGGCGGTGTCCGGGATCACAAGGCCGGACGCAGTGGTCTGCTCGGCCTCGCTGGACTTGACGACGATGCGGTCTTCGAGGGGCTTGATGGAAACCGACACGTGTGACCTCCCCTTCGGGAATGTCGAAGATGGACAGGAAAGATCGCTGAGTGCGATCTGTGGTGCGATCGATCAGGCGATTGATGTGCCGGCCTCCGTCGCGGGGTCGACCTGCTCACTGCACGCGGTTAGCACTTGCACATGACGAGTGCTAATCAGAATCTAGGTTGCCGGTTAGCACTCGGTCAACTTGAGTGCCAGAAACGGCCGCACGACGGGTCGCCAGCAAGTGCTTCCTGTGGGCTGGGCTCTTCCGCCGCTTGGACGACGCTCCCTCCTGACGGGTTCATCGCCGGACAGTGACAAGTCCCGGCAACCCGAGATCGGTCACCGGCGACCGGGCGGCCTGCCGGATGGTGGAGGATATGTGTCATGGACCTCGACGCCGTGACGAAGCTGGTCTCCGGCGAAGGCTGGGGTCTGTTGCAGTCACTGCCCCCGTATGACGAGTCCACCGCCCTGTCGCTGGGCGAGGGACTGCGCGCGGCCGGGTTCGACGCGGACCTGGTCGCGGCGGCCATGACGCAGTCCCGGCTGCGAGCCAAGGGCCACGAGAAGTTCGGTGAGTTTGCCGACGGCATGTTGTTCACCGCCGACGGTCTGGAGCAGGCCACGAGGCTGGAGATCGCAGCCCGCCATGCGCAACGGTTCCGCGGGGCCGGAATTCGTCAGGTGTTCGACCTCGGCTGCGGCATCGGCGCCGACGCCATGGCCATCGCCGGGCTCGACCTCAAGGTCACTGCCGTCGACGCAGACGAGGTGACCGCGACGCTGGCCGGGGTCAACCTCCGGCACTGGCCGGGCGCTTCTGCATTCATCGGGACCGCCGAGGGAACCCAGCTGCCGAGCGGGGAGGGCGCACGGCACACCGGCGCCTGGCTCGACCCGGCCCGGCGTACCCCGGGTGTCACCGACGCACGCGGCAAGACCCGGCGGGTGTTCAAGCTG
>DASRUA010000217.1:0-5605 GCA_035655615.1 Dermatophilaceae bacterium | reverse complement strand
CATGGCACAAGGCACCGTTAAGTGGTTCAACGCTGAAAAGGGCTTCGGATTCATTGCCCAGGACGGCGGCGGCCCGGACGTGTTCGTTCACTATTCCGCAATCGAAACGAGCGGCTACCGGTCGCTCGAAGAGGCGCAGCGAGTCGAGTTTGAGGTCACCCAGGGCCCGAAGGGCCCGCAGGCCGAGAAGGTTCAGGCCCTCTGACCCGTGATTAGCTGCGACTGAACAGTCGTCGCACAAAGCCCCCCGGCTTCGGCCGGGGGGCTTTGTCTTGTCCGATCCGCAGATCAGTGCTGGAGGTTCACCAGGAACTTCGCGGCGAGGGGCGCCGCGACCGTGGCACCACTCTTGCCGTCCTCCACCAGCACGGCGAACGCCACGTTGCCCTGCCAGCCGACGAACCAGGCGTGCGTAGCGGGAGGGTTGCTGGTCCCATACTCTGCGGTGCCAGTCTTTCCGTAGACCGGCCCCCCGGGGACAGTACTCACGGCTCCCGTCGCGGTGCCGTTGGTAACGACCAGGCGCATGAGGTCTCGAAGCTCACCGGCTGCCTTGGCATCCAACGGTTTTGGCGCCCGGTCAGCTCCGGCAACCGCCGGGGTGCGGATCAGGGCAGGCTCGATGTAGCTGCCGCGAGCCACCGAGGCTGCCATGACCGCCAGGGAGGCCGGCGACACAGACGTCCGGGCCTGGCCGAAAGCGGTGGTGGCCTTCTCAGTCTTGGAGTTGGCCACGGGCACCGAGCCGGCGAACGCACCGGCGAACCCCAGATGCTTGTCCCAAGGCGCTCCGACGCCCAGTGCCAGCGCGGCATCGTGCACGTCGGAGGCACCCATCTTCTGCGACAGCCCCACGAAGGCGGTGTTGCACGAGTTGGCAAAGTCCACCGAGAAGGGAACCACGCCAAGGGTCTCGTGCTCGTAGTTCCGCAGCGTGGTGCCCTCGATCAGGACACTGGGGGGGCAGTTCACCGGGGTCGTCGGCGTCAACCCCTTGGTCAGCAACGAGTACGTCGTGGCGACCTTGAGCGTCGATCCCGGCGCGTACCCACTCGTCAGCGCGCGATTCAGGCCGAACTCGGGCGAGCTCGCGACCGCGAGCAGGTCTCCGGTGGCGACGTCCACCGCCACCAGGGCCGAGGGGACCGCGCCGGTGCTGGTGAGAGCGGCTTCGGCTGCTTTCTGTGTCTTGGAGTCCAGCGTCAGCGTCATCGGCTTGCCATCGGTTGCGGCCTTCCCCACCAGCGGCGCATCCGGCTTGTCGCTCGAGGTGACCTTGAACCCGGACGTGCCGCCGAGAACGTCGTTGTACTGCCCCTGCAGCCCGCTCAGCCCGGCGTAGTCACCGGCGACGTAGCGGCCCTTGCTCTTCGTGATGGCTTCGGCAGTCACCGGGCCAAAGGAGCCCATCAGCGGTTTGGCGAAGGTGCTCAGCGGCTGCTGCCGCGAGGGATAGACCACGCCGATGAGGGCGTCAAGCTGCGGCCTGATGCTTTGGAAGGCGGCGTCTCGAAGCGCGATCACGGGGATCGCTCCCTTGGAATGGGCCGCATTCGCGGCGTGAAGCTTGGCGACCAGGGAACCGGCAGGCTCTTTGACCAGCTTCTCCAGCTCGGCGACGGTCGCGTCGTTTGCCCGGGCCGGGTCGATCGCGACGTCAAAGACCTTGCCGACCGTCAGGATGGGCGCCCCGTTGCGGTCCAGCACCTCCCCGCGCGCGCCAGACGTCCGGGTGGCAACCAGCTTCGCCTTGGCGCTCAGGCCAGGCGCCCACATCGAGGCTCCGTCCTTGGCGACGACGGCCCAGACGTCTTTGTCGTTCCGTTGCAGGTTGACCGGCATCTGATAGGTCCAGGTCGTGTCCCCGGCCACGGTCCAGGCCACCGAGAGCTTGCCGCTGGCCTTGTCGCCGTCACGGGTCAGCGAGGTGACCGTGACCTTGGCGGGCGCGCTGCCCAGCCCTCCCGTCGTGCTCTTGAAGCTGGCCGCGACCTGGGTAGCCGGCTGGCCGGCATACGCGATGTCGTGCACGTCCCGGTGCGACCACGCTCCGGCGAACCGGTCGGCGGAGGTGCGGGCGGCCAGGTCCAGGCGGGCCTGCTCGCGGTGGTTGAAGTACGCGAATCCCCCTGCGGCCGCGGCTACCGCGACGACCCCGGCGGCAACTGAGGCGATGATGATGCGTCTGCTCATGACCTATATCCAACCGCACTGACCTGAACGCGAAGTATCTGGGCGACATGTGGGCGAAGCATTTGGCCCAGGCTCTCCCGCTGGAGGGATTTGCGTGGCAGAGTCGCGCCATGAAGAGCACCATGCAAGAGTCGCCCCTGCTGGTCTCACAAATCCTCAAGTCCGGCACTCAGCTCCATGCCGACCAGGAGGTTGTCACCTGGACCGGGGAGGGCGCGCGGCGGACGTCGTTCGCCGAGGTCGGCACACAGGCCGCTCAGCTCGCCAATGCCCTGCGGGGCCTGGGCATCGACGGCGACCAGCGCGTCGCCACCTTCATGTGGAACAACGCCGAGCACCTCGTCGCCTACTTCGCTGTGCCGTCCATGGGCGCGGTCCTGCATGCGCTGAACATCCGGCTCTTCCCCGAACAGATCATCTACGTCACCAACCATGCCCAGAACACGGTCGTCATCCTGGACAACAGCCTGGCTGGTCCGTTCAGCAAGCTGCTGCCGCATCTGGTGACCCTGCGTCACGTCATCGTCAACGGGCCCATCCCGGATGACGTCCGCGCGGCGCTGGAGGCAGCCCCTCAGATCGAGGCCGTCCACGACTGGGCCACCCTGCTCGCCGCCCAGCCGACGACGTTCGACTGGCCGGTGCTGGACGAACGTGACGCCTCCTCGATGTGTTACACCTCGGGCACGACCGGCAACCCCAAGGGCGTCGTCTACTCCCATCGGTCCAACTACCTGCACACGATGCAGGTGACCATGGGGATGGGCTTCAACCAGGGCGACCGGTTGCTGGCCGTGGTCCCGATGTTCCACGCCAACGCCTGGGGGCTGCCGTACGCGGCGCTGATGGTCGGTGCGTCGCTGATCATGCCCGACAGGTTCCTGCAGGCGGAGCCGCTGGCAAAGATGATCGAGGCCGAGAAGATCACAGGCGGGGCCGCTGTCCCCACCATCTGGACCGATCTGCTGCGTTACCTCGACGAGCACGCCACTGACACCTCGAGCCTGCGCAGGGTGATCGTCGGGGGGGCGGCCTGCCCGCCGTCGTTGATGAGGGCCTACCAGGAGCGGCACGACATCGAGATAGTCCACGCGTGGGGGATGACCGAGATGTCACCGCTGGGGTCGACCGCTGTGGCACCGGCCGACGCGACCGGCGAGGAGCGCTGGTTCTACCGCCAGACCCAAGGTCGCATCGCCTCCGCCCTCGAGGCGCGACTGGTCGGCCCCGATGGCGCCGAGGTGCCCTGCGACGGTAAGAGCGTCGGGGAGCTCGAGGTGCGCGGTCCATGGGTCACCGGCAGCTACTACGACAACGGGACCAACACCGAGGCTGAACGGGCCGACGCTGCCTCGAAGTTCGACCACGGCTGGCTGCGTACGGGTGACGTGGGATCGCTGACCGCCAACGGTTTCCTGCAGCTCACCGACCGCGCCAAGGACGTGATCAAGTCAGGCGGTGAGTGGATTTCCTCGGTCGATCTCGAGAATGCGCTGATGGCTCACCCCGACGTGGTCGAGGCCTCCGTGGTTGGAGTTCCGGACGAGAAGTGGGGTGAGCGGCCACTGGCCACAGTGGTTCGTGCCTCCGATTCCACAATCGATGCTTTCGCGCTCAAAGAGTTCCTCAGTAGCAAGATCGCCAGGTGGCAGGTGCCCGAGCGGTGGGCGTTCATCGACGAGGTCCCCAAGACCAGCGTGGGCAAGTTCGACAAGAAACTGCTGCGCAAGAGGTATGCCGCGGACGAGCTGGACGTCGAGATTCTTGCCTGATCCGGCAGACCACGGACCCGGGTTGGATGTGCCGCCGGGAGGGGTCGATGCGGGCTTCACGGCGAGCTCACAGGAATTATCGGCATACTATTGACTCCCAATGCCCCCTGCTGCCTGATAATTCCGCTGCGGGCCACCTATTGAAGCGCGCGAGCTCCCCCCGGCTGAGCCGTGGCGTGAGATGGATTTACCGGAGGTTGAACACGTGACGGAGCCTGGATCAGGCGGCGAGCGGCCAGATCCCGACGCGGGGTCTGGCACCGGGTCCGACCCGACGCGGGACGATGCCTCCGGGAACGCCGCTTCGCGGCGCGAGGTTCAGCAGGCGTATCGGAAGGCCCACCGCCATCCCTGGCTGCGTCGGGGGACGATCGCGCTGGCCGGTGGTCTGGCATTGCTGCTGGCCCTGGGCGTCATGGCCTACTTCAAGCTCAACAGCAACATCACCGCGCTCGACGTCTCGAAACTGCTCGGCAAGCGTCCGGCGATTACCGCTAACCAGGCCACCGATCTGAAGCCGATGAATATCCTGGTGATGGGCTCGGACACCCGTGTCGGGCTGGGCACCAACGCGTTCGGTACGACTGCAGACGTGGGCGGGGCGCGCTCAGACACGACCCTGGTTGTGCACCTGTCCGGCGACCGCAAGTCGGCAGTGGTGGTCAGTGTCCCTCGCGACTCGATGACCCATGCACCACGAGACTGCAAGAACCCGAACAGCCCGGTCGCGGACGGCCCGATCCGGCAGTGGAATGCCAACTTCTCGCTTGGTGGCCCTGCCTGCCTCATCCGCACGGTCGAGGGCAACACGGGGATCCGCATCGACCACTTCATGGTGCTGAACTTCCTCGGCTTCCAGTCGATGGTCGATGCCCTTGGTTCGGTCCAGGTCTGTGTGCCCACCGCCGTCAACGACTCTTTCAGCAACCTCCACCTGCCGGCCGGCCGCAGCCGGGTCAACGGCAAGCAGGCGCTGGCTTTCGTCCGGGTGCGCCACAACATCGGCAACGACGCGTCGGACCTGGGCAGGATCAACCGGCAACAGGCGTTTCTGTCTGCCATGGTCCAGGAGGCCAAGAGCAGTAACCTGCTCCTGCGGCCGGACAAGCTCTTCCGTTTCCTCGACGCGGCGACCAAGTCCCTGACCACAGACAAGCCGATCGCCAACCTGAATGCGCTGCGCGAGGTGGCCCAGAGCGTGGGCGGGCTGCCAACCTCCCAGGTCCGGTTCGTGACGGTGCCGATCGAGACGTACCCCCCGGACCCGAACCGGGTGCAGTGGTCCCCGGCTGCGGATGCCCTGTGGAAGTCGATCCGTGACGACACTCCCTTGCCCGGCAGCAAGCCGGCGCCAAAGCAAACTCCCACGGGCACCGCAACGGCAGTGCCGGTGCTGACGATCAGGCCGGACAAGATCACAGTGGAGATCAGCAACGCCTCGGGTGTGACCGGCCGCGCCCGCCAGGCGGCCGAGGACCTGCGCATCCAGGGCTTCCGGATCACCGCCACCTCGACCGGCAGCAACCTCAAAGAGGGCGTCACGGTTGGCTACTCGAGTCAGTTCTTCCAAGAGGCGCGGACGGTTGCGGCGGCCTTCCCCGGGGCCACCCTGGTGAAGGATGAGAGCGCGGGCAATGTCA
>DASRUA010000216.1:0-13689 GCA_035655615.1 Dermatophilaceae bacterium | reverse complement strand
TGTGCAAACACCACCACCGGGTCAAACACGACGCCGGCTGGACACTGACCATGACCAGCGACGGCAAATGCACCTGGACCGACCCCCACCGCCGCCAGTACGCCACCCACCCCATCAACCACCACGACATGGCCACCTGACGCTGCGCCATGAGGCCACCTGACATTGCCCCCTACGAGGCCACCGGACGTTGCCCTCCACGAGGCCGCCTGATGCGCCTCCTGAGATAAAGGCTTTCGTGCTGACCCCTGTTCCCGCATGCCTGAGCCTGAGCCCACAGCATTGAGCGAAGGATCCTTAGTGCTGCTGCACCGAGGATCCTTCGCTGTGTCCAGTCTGAGGGCCGGATATCCTGATTGCTATGACATCCGAGCGCGTGTCGCAGCCATCGCGCGCCCGGACCCCCCGACGGCGTCCTTCCCGCGGCAGACCCCGCGAGTCGCCGGCGGCAAGGACAGCCCGTACAGCCCGCCGTCTCGCGGCAATGCCCAAGATCACCTATCCCGATGACCTGCCGGTCGCGGCCCGCAGAGATGACATCGCGGCAGCCATCAGTGATCACCAGGTCGTCATCGTGGCGGGGGAGACCGGCTCCGGCAAGACCACCCAGATTCCCAAGATCTGTCTTGAGCTGGGCCGCGGCATCGAGGGCCTGATCGGCCACACCCAACCCCGCCGGATTGCCGCCAGATCAGTGGCCGAACGCATCGCTGAGGAGTTGAACACCGAGCTCGGGACGGCAGTGGGCTATCAGGTGCGCTTCACCGATCACTCCAGTGGCAGCACCCTGGTCAAGGTGATGACCGATGGCATCCTGCTTGCCGAGATGCAACGTGACCGCGACCTGCGACGGTACGACACGATCATCATCGACGAGGCGCACGAGCGCAGCCTCAACATTGACTTCATCCTTGGATACCTCAAGCAGCTGCTGCCGCGCCGCCCTGACCTCAAGGTCATCATCACCTCGGCGACCATTGACCCGCAAAGATTCTCGAAGCATTTCGACAACGCTCCCATCATCGAGGTGTCCGGGCGCACCTATCCCGTCGAGGTGCGCTACCGGCCGCTCGTGGGCGAGACCCCAGATGACGACCGGGACCAGGTCACCGGCATCTGTGAGGCCGTCGAGGAGCTGTGGACCGAACGCCACACCCCTGCCGGTGATGTGCTTGTCTTCCTGTCGGGTGAGCGTGAGATCCGGGATGCCGCAGAGGCGCTCAACGGGATGGCCCTTCCGCATACCGAGATCCTCCCGCTCTATGCGCGGCTGTCAGCGGCTGAGCAGCACCGCGTATTCGGTCAGCACACAGGCCGGCGCGTGGTCCTGGCCACGAACGTCGCCGAGACCTCCCTGACGGTGCCCGGCATCCGGTATGTCGTGGACGCCGGGACCGCACGCATCTCGAGGTACAGCCAGCGCACCAAGGTTCAACGCCTCCCGATAGAGCCGATCTCCAGGGCCAGTGCCAGCCAGCGCGCCGGACGCTGCGGTCGCGTCGCGGACGGGATCTGCATCCGGCTGTATTCCGAGGAAGATTTCGAGGCTCGACCCGAGTTCACGGACCCCGAGATCCTGCGCACCAACCTGGCTTCGGTCATCCTGCAGATGACCTCCCTCGGACTGGGTGACATCGCACGCTTCCCTTTCCTCGAGCCGCCGGACTCACGTCAGATCACTGATGGCGTCAGGTTGCTGGAGGAGCTCCAGGCCATCGACCCTGCCTCTGACCGGGCCAACGACCCTCGCAAGCGGCTCACCACATACGGCCGCAAGATCGCCGCGCTTCCGGTGGACCCGCGTCTGGCCCGGATGGTCCTGGAAGCCGGGGGCAACGGAGCGCTGCGAGAGGTGCTCATCATCGTCGCAGCTCTGTCCATTCAAGACCCGCGCGAGCGCCCGATGGACAAGCGGCAGCAGGCTGACGAGCAACACCGGCGCTTCGCCGATGAGCACAGCGACTTCATGGCATTGCTGAACCTGTGGAACTACCTCAAGGAGCAGCAGCGAGAGCTCTCCGGCAGTGCGTTCCGGCGGATGTGCAAGCGCGAGTACCTCCACTATCTGCGGGTTCGTGAGTGGCAGGATCTGCACAGTCAGCTCAAGAAGGCCTGTAAGACCCTTGACCTGCAACAGCATGCGTCCGCCGCCGACCCCGACGCGATCCACCGGTCGCTGCTGTCGGGGCTTCTGTCCCATATCGGCATGCGTGACGTCGAGAAACGTGAGTACATCGGAGCCCGGGGCGCGCGCTTCGGCATCTCACCGGGCTCCTCGCTCTTCAAGAAGCAGCCGCAGTGGGTCATGTCGGCCGAGCTGGTCGAGACCACCAGGTTGTGGGCGCGCGTCAACGCCCGAACAGATCCCGCGGAGATCGAGCGCCTCGCGCAGCACCTGGTCAAACGCAGCTACAGCGAACCGCACTGGGAGAAGAAGCGCGGCGCCGCGGTGGCCCTGGAGAAGGTCACCCTGTATGGCGTCCCGCTCGTCGCCGGACGCAAGGTGGGTTACGCGCGGATCAACCCGCAGGAGTCGCGAGATCTGTTCATTCGCCACGCACTGGTCGAAGGTGACTGGGAGACACATCACCGGTTCTTCCACGACAACAGGGCCCTGGTCAAGCGCCTTACCGAGCTCGAAGCCCGGGCCAGGCGCCGGGACATCCTTGTCGATGACGAGACCCTGGTTGACTTCTATGACGCGCTGCTCCCGGCCGAGATCGTCTCGGCTCAGCACTTCGACTCCTGGTGGAAGCAGACACGCCATGATCAGCCCGATCTGCTCACTCTCACCGAGGACCTGCTGGTCAAGGACGACGCGGATGCCGTCAGCGCGCAGGACTACCCGCAGGTGTGGGAGCAGAACGGGATCACGCTTGCGGTGACGTACCAGTTCGAGCCGGGAGGCGCCGCCGACGGTGTCACTGTGCACATCCCTCTGGACGTGCTCAACCAGGTCGACGACGACGGATTTGACTGGCAGGTGGCGGGACTGCGTCAGGACCTGGCCGTTGCCCTGCTGAAGTCGCTGCCGAAGGCGACCCGTCGCAACTTCGTTCCCACGCCGGACCGCGCCCTCGCCGCCCTGGCATCCGCCGATCCTGCGGGCGGCTACCTCACCGATGAGCTGGGGCACGCGCTGTACGAGATGACCGGCGTTCGCATCCCTGCCGCTGAGTGGGACTGGTCGCGGGTGCCTGGTCACCTGCGGATCACGTTTCGTGTCGAGGACCGCGGCGGAAAAGCTGTGGGGGAGGGCAAGGTGCTGGCCGAGCTGCAGCAACAGCTGGCACCCCAGCTCCGCCAGACGATGCAGCGAGCCGCCAAGTCCGTGGAGCGAAAGGGCTTGCGGGAATGGAGTTTTGGCGCGCTGCCGGAGACCTTTGAGCACGGGGTCGGTGACAGGGTCATCCAGGGGTTCCCGGCAGTGGTGGACCACGGTGAAAGCGTCGCCCTCGAGGTGCTTGCCTCACAGCAGGAGCGCGATGCGGCCACCCGGCTCGGTGTGCGACGCCTGCTCCTGCTCAACACCACGGCCCCGTGGAAGCGCGTGCTGGCGCTGTTGACCAACGCCCAACGGCTTGCGCTGGGTCACAACCCGCACGGCAGCGTGCCCGACCTGTTGCAGGACTGCCTTGCTGCAGCGGTCGACTCGATAGTGGCTGAGCGGCCGGGTGGCCAGGTGCTCGGGCCCCAGGAGTTCGAAGAGACGTTGCGTATCGTCCGTTCGCAGGTCGTGGCTCGGGTCATGGACGTCATCGACCTGGTCGAGCCGCTGATGGTCCGGTCGCGGCAGGCCGAGCTCGCGCTGGCAGCGATGACCAGCCCGGTGATGGCTGCAGCCAAGGCCGACATGCAGGCTCAGCTGCGGTCGCTGTTGTATCCCGGATTCGTTGCAGACACTGGAGTCTCGCGGCTCCGCCACGTCGAGCGTTATCTACGCGGCATAGTCGTGCGTTGTGATCGGGCGCCCTCGCAGGTGAGTCGCGATGCGGCACTGATGGACACTGTTGCCCGCGTCCAGGCCGAGTACGACACACTCGTCGTGGCGCTTCCGGTGGCGCGACGGGCAGGTGCTGACGTCCAGGCGCTCCGATGGATGATCGAGGAGCTGAGGGTCAGCCTCTTCGCCCAGACGCTGGGCACGGCGCACCCGGTGTCCGAGAAGCGGATCTACAAAGCCATGGACCAGCTCGAGGCCGTCTGAGCAGTGGTCTGACAAGCTGGGCCCGAGTACCCGAGTAATGGCCCAAGCCGCGGCCTGAATGTCCTGGCACGTCTTTCAGTAGACGAGCACGGACGTGCCCACCTGGATCTCTCCGACACCCCATAGGTTGTCCATCGCCGGCAGGCTCACCCGGACGCAGCCGTGCGAGGCCGGCGTGGACGGGACCGAGGTGTAGCCGTGGACGGCGATGCCACCATTGAAGTACTGCGGGCGGTACAGGGTGCCCAGCGGGCTACATCTATCGGGCTATCTCCTGTTGCGCGCCCCGGATCCGGCAGTCGTGATTCGGGCGGCCAGGGCTGCGCGACAGATGGGGGTCCGGGTGGCCGTTGACCTGGCTTCTGCCGCGATGATCGAAACCTACGGCGCACAGGCCTTCCGGGCCTTGGTCGAGAAGCTTGGCCCGACGGTCGTGTTCGGCAACGAGGGTGAGTGGGACGCCATCGGGGGTTCGCCGGACACGCTTTCGGTCGATGCAGTCGTCAAGCGCGGCCGGCTCGGGTCTACCTTCGTTGTTGGCGGTGTGAAGGCGTCACTTCGGGTGGTCCCCGGCCCTGTGGTTGATGTCACCGGCGCCGGTGACGCTCTGGCAGCCGGATATTTCGTGGGCGGACCGCACGTGGCGATGGAGGCCGCGGCTCGCTGCGTCGCACAGATGGGCGCACAGTGGAATCCTTGAGGCGGTGCCGACGTTGAGATCGTTATCAGCTTGTCGGGCTCTTATCAGCTTGTCGGGCTCGCTGATGGACGACATGAGGGATGCTTGACGTAGGAGTCCATCTGAAAGACGGGTTCATCTGAACGTAGGAGTTCATCTGAACTGATAGAGACCATCTGACGGAAAGAGGCGAAAAGCCGTGCAAGACCCATCCGAGCTGTTCTCGTTCGAGACAGACACCCCGCTGGGCGACCTGCGTGCGTCGGTGTTGCTGGTCTCGCTCGGCGGATTCGTGGATGCCGGTCAGACACAGCGACTGTTGACCGACCACGTTCTGGCCACTCTGCCGCACACTGTGTTGGCCTCCTTCGACGTCGACCAGCTGATGGACTACCGCGGTCGGCGCCCGGCGATGACGTTCGACCGTGACCGCTGGTCCAGCTACGCCGACCCGACCCTGAAGCTGTATCGCGTCACCGACGCCGACGGGGTGCCCTTCCTCGTCCTGTACGGTCCCGAACCGGACTACCAGTGGGAGCGGGTCGTCCAGGCGATCCAGAAGCTCAACCGGATGCTGGGGGTGACGCTCACGGTGAGCATCCACGGCATACCGATGGCGGTGCCGCACACCCGGCCCATCGGCCGCACAGCCCACGCGACCAATCCCAAGCTGATCGGTGAGCACGAGTCCCTCTTCGGCACCGTGCAGGTGCCGGGCAGTATCATCGCGCTGCTGGAGCTGCGTCTTGGCGAGGCCGGCCATGACTCGCTGGGGTTCGCGATCCACGTGCCCCACTACCTGGCACAGGCGCAGTTCGGCGATGCCGCTGTTCTGGGGCTCGAGTCCTTCGTGGCAACGACCGGGCTCAATGTCCCCGCTGAGGATCTGGTCGCCACAGCGGGTCTCAACCGGGCCGAGATCGTGCAGGAGATCGCCGGTTCCGAGGAGGTCTCCCAGGTAGTCGAGGCCCTGGAGCGCCAGTACGACGCCTATGTTCAGGGTCGTGAGAAGCCAGGCCTGCTGGCCACGGACATCCGGGACCTGCCGACCGCCGACGAGATCGGCGCTGAGTTCGAGGAGTTCCTGCGCACTCAGACCGACGAAGGCTAGCCCCCTTCCGCAAACCTAGGGACCGTGCGACTTCCAAGCCCGCAAACCTAGGGGCCGTGCGTCTTCAAAGCCGCAAACCTGGGGACTGTGCGACTTCCACGCCGACCCAGGGACCGTGCGCCTCGCTGGCCGGCTCGATCGCCTTAGCGCCTGGCGTCAGACCTTAGCCCTTGGCGTCAGACCAGCGACTGATGACGCTGGTGTCGGAGACGAACCGTACCTTGCTCGAGCCTGTCCAGCGCCTGGCGCTGGCGGTCAGCGCATCATCAACAGCCGCCGCCGCTTCCTCGGCCGCTTCCACCGGGACATGAATCAGCAGCTCGTCGTGCAGGCACAGGACGATCCGGGCACCCAGGTGCCGGGTGGTGAGCCGCACGGTCGCAGCCCATGCCTTGAACAGCTCGGCAGCCGCGCCTTGGATAACGGCGTTGCGTGCGAATCGTCCCCGGCCCGCGATCATCGAAGGCAACGACTCGACGGGTGCGTTGACCGGGTTGTCCCACATCGGAATTCGACGCCCACCGTAGGTCCGGATTGCCCGTGAGGCCACCCCCGAGTCATAGGCTCGTCGCAGATAGGCCATGGCCGTAGGGTAGGCGCGCTCGAGGTCTTTGAGGGCTTCTCCGGCGGCTCCGCTGGTCTGGCCGTACATGGCGGCGAGGACGGCGATCTTGGCCACCGGACGCTCAACCTTCAGGGCCGCACCGACCGGAGCGTAGAGGTCGTCGGCCTGGCTGGCTCGCGCGAAGTCCATATCTCCGGATACGGCTGCCAGGACTCTGGGCTCGATCTGTCCAAGGTCCGAACGTACGAACACGTACCCCGGATGAGCCGCGATAGCCGGCCGCAAGGGTGTCGGCAGGTTGTGCAGGCCGTTCTGCGCAGTCATCCGTCCGGCGGCGCCGTCGCAGGCGGTCCATGCACCACGAAGTCGGTCGTCGGGGCCGATGTTGGTGTCGAGCCACCGCCAGCCGTAGGTGGTGGCGATTCGCTCGGCCTTGCGCCAGGTCAGCAACGCCTCCACCAGTGGATGCGTGTCGCGGAATGGTTCCAGCCGCCAGGCGCGGGTGTCGGGTACGACGACGCCGACCGAGGCCATAAGCTCCCTGACCTGCAACGGATTCCGTAGATCAGTGGACTCGCGCCCGGGGGCGTGGGATAGCACCCCGGTGTCACGCGTCTCACGGGTCTTGCGAGCGTCAGCCTCGTCGTCGGGTCGAGGCCCGGCCGAGTTCTCGATCAGCTGCTGGATGACCGGACGGTCAACCGGGAGCCCGGTAACGGCCAGCTCGACACACAACAGTGCGGCGGCCGACTCGGAGTGCCCGGTGCTGACCGTGCGTGGCGAGATCTCCGCGAGAGCGGCCATCTGCCGCAGTGCGGTGTCAACGGCGGTGTCCGCCCAGGCGAGGGCACGCCCCGCTGAGGTCTGCCAGGTCCCAGCGATGGCCTCGGGGCGCAGGTACCCGTCGGCGCGGACTGGAATCTCCGGGTCACCGTGGTCGCCGGGGCCGTGTTCGGCCGCGAAGTCGAACAGGTCGTCGCCGGCCGCCCGGGGCACGCCCGAGGTGACCAGCCGGCATACCGTGGCCCACGCCAGCGCGGGGTCGGCGTCGCGACCGCCGACCAGGATCCGATGCGCTTCGGCGATGTCCCAGCACCTGTCCAGGTGGATGCCCCTGAGCACCAGGGGGAGTGCGTCAGCCTGTGCAGACCAGAAGACCCAGCGCGGGTGCCGGGCGGCCTCCATCTGGGCAACTTCATTGACGATCTCTTCAGGGCTGCCCGTCAGGCTCACGTCCTCGCCGCTCATCGCGGCGATCTCGCCGGTGAAAGATACGGCGACAAGGTCGCGAGGTGGTTGTTGCGGGGGCATGTGACCATCCAACAGCAGTACAGATTGTGAAGACTCGGCAACGGGTCTAGCGGGACCCGGCCACGGATGGGACGCTGCGGGCGCTCGGCCGCAATGTCGCGGCCACCACGAAGTTGTTCCGGGAAGGCTCCCCATGACCACTGCTCGTCAATCTCGTAGCGTTCGCCATCGCCCGAGTGCTCGCTATCGTTTCTTCAGCGCGGCCGTTCTGGCTGCTGCACTCGCCACCAGCGGTCTGACCGCGGTGGCTCTGGCCGGACCGGCGGCTGCGGACGGTCCTGGATCTGGGACGCCATGGGTGGCCAGCCTGGGTGACTCATACGTGTCCGGGGAAGCCGGCAGGTGGGCGGGAAGCTCCAACGTCTCGAGCTCGTATGCCGATGCCCTGGGCGGTACCGCCTACTTCGATAACGCCGCCAACACCGGCGAGCAGATCGCGCGCTGCCATCGCAGCAAGTCCCAGGAGTCGTACATCGGCGGGGGAGTCAATGGGGTCGACCTGGCCTGCTCCGGGGCGAAGACGTCGACCTTTACCTCCAGTGACGGCTACTTCAAGCCGGGCCTGGACTTCTCCGACAACGGGGCCGGCCAGCAGGGCCAGGCCAAGATGCTGCAGACCTTCGCGGCTACGCACAACGTCAAGATGGTTGTCGTCGGCATTGGCGGCAACGACTTCAACTTCGCCTCGACAGTGCAGACCTGCCTGACCGACTTCCTTGGGTCGCCGTCCTGGTGGCCGAACTACTGCAATGACGACTCGTCCGTGTCGGCCAACTTCACCTCTGCGAACGTCAGCGCGGTGCAGGCCAGGATCGCCACCAGCCTGCAGAACGTGCGGACGGCCATGCGCAACGCCGGATACGCGGACTCCGCCTGGTCCGCTGTCGTCCAGACCTATCCGTCGCCCATCCCGAACGCCACCGGCTTCAGGTACAGCCAGAACGGGTACACGCGTCAGAGCACGGGCGGCTGCGGTTTGTGGGACAAGGACGCCGACTGGGCCAACAACACCGCGCTGCCGACGATCAACGCCACCGTCGAGAACGCCATCACGGCATCGGGTGTCGCCGGCGTCAAGACCCTGGACCTGGCTTCGGCGTTCAACGGGCGCCGGCTCTGTGAGAACACCGTCGGGCTGTACGAGGAGAAGGGGCTCACCTCCTGGCAACAGGCAGGAGCCGTGGACAACACCGAGTGGGTCAACCAGATCCGCACCGTCTCAACCATCGGTTCCAGCTACTACATCCAGGAGTCGCTACATCCCAACTACTGGGCGCAGCTGGGTCTGCGCAGCTGTCTGCGTCAGGTCTGGAACGGTGGCGTGGTCCGTGGTGGGGCCTGCACCATCTCCGGCACCGGACTGGTCGGCGGCGAGCCGCGGATGACTTTGAACTAGTCGCGAACCAGACGCGAGCTAGACGGTCGGAGTCGTGCTCCGACGCCGTCGATAACGCATGACGGCCAGGATCACAAAAAGCACGACCGCGCAGAATCCGAGGAACAGTGGGGCGACGATGTTGAAGCCGACTAGTCGCCCCACTGCCGCGATATCGATTCGCGGGCCGACGTAGAGCGGCACGTCAGCTTGGCCCGATGCGCTCACGCACGAGATCACGTACTGGCCCGCCGGGAGATCCTCCGGTGTCGAGGCGATGGCCTCGAACGTGTCGCGGCCGTTGCTGAAGGTGGTTCGCCCCGCGACGGAGCTCAGCTGCACCACTGCGTCCGGTCTGGTCGCCGTGCAGCGTAGGTCAGCTGCTCCGATGGCGCCGTCCTCGGTCCACAGGGTGAATCCGTCCTTGGTCACCGAGATCGATGAATCCGGCTGGTAGGCAGTGAAGTCCGAGCGGACGAAGTGCAGGAACGACGCAAAGCCAGAGCCCGCGAGAAACACTGCGGCCACCACCATGATGCTCGGCAGGATGAACCATGCGCGAGACGGACCGGTCTTGCCCGATTTCCCCATGGACTCGACGATAGACCGGTGTGCGCTTGTTCAGCGGTTAGCTTGCCCACTCCTGCCGGTAGTTCGGGTGGTCGGCGTAGACCGTGGCCAGATCCGCCAGCTCGGCGCAGCCGCCACCCTCCCTTGCAGGGCCTGCCTCATCGCAGTAACCAGCGCCCGAACCACAGTTGGCGTGCCGGGCCACGATCTCGCGCCTCGCTGTGCAGTCGGCCGGGACGCGTGTCGGCGAGGGAGCGCCACGGGCGAGCCCTGAGCCACGTCGCTGCCGTAAAGGCAGCCCGCTGGCCTGGTGAATCAGCCGTGCCACTGGTACGCCACGGTGAAGCCGTCCTCCGGAGGGGAGAACCGGGCGTCCATCTCGAGCGCCTCTCGAGCCGGTTCGTCATCTTCGGCGATCCGCGCCAGCAGGAACTGCGTCAGTGGTATGGCGGTCAGTGTCATGGCGCACTCCTGTCCGGTCGCAGTCAGCCCTGGGTCAACGGGACGAGGTCAACGGGACGAGCCGCCGGCGATCTCGTAGGACCACAGCTCGCTGCTCATGCCAGGCCGCGGCGCCGCGGGCTGGTCGGCCTTCGCTGTGTCACGTTGGTGGCCATGTCCAAAGGCAGGCGAGCTCACCCAGGCCTGGAATGACTCGTCGTCAGCCCAGCGGGTGATGACCAGCCAGGTGGAGCGCTCATCGGTCGGCTTGAGCAGCTCGAAGCCTTCGAAGCCTGCCTGGTCGTCGACCGCGCCGGCGCGTGCGGCGAACCGGAGAGCCAGCTCGTCGCCGCCATCAGCCGGAACCGTAATCGCATTGATCTTGATGATGGTCATGTATTAGCCTTTCTAAGGTGAGCAACACCGAAGCGGTGATCTACACACGGCAGAGCATAGACAAGGGCGGCGAGGCCGCCGCGGTGGTCAGACAGCTCGACGCATGTCGGCAACTCTGTGACCAGCGTGGCTGGACCGTCACCCAGGTGCTGACTGATAACGACATCAGTGCGACCACGGGCAAGATCCGCCCTGGTTTCGAGGCCTTGCTGTCGAGCAATCCCAAGCGAATCGTCGTCTGGCACATCGACAGGTTGGTCAGACTTTCCAAAGATCTTGAGCGCGTCATCGCCTTGGGCGTCAACGTGTACGCCGTCAAGTCGGGTCACGTTGACTTGAGTAACCCGGCAGGTCGCGCCGTGGCAAAGACCATCACGGCCTGGGCGCAGTACGAAGGCGAGCAGAAGGCGACACGTCAGGTCGCAGCCAATCGTCAACGCGCCCAACAGGGGCGGGTGCTGTGGAGCCGCAGACCATTCGGCTTCGAGCGCGAAGGTACAAAGGTACGAGTTGTGGAGGCTGAGGCTGCTGCGATCCGCGACGCCGCAAACACGATTCTCAAAGGTGGCACCCTGGCGAGTGTCGCCGCAGACTGGAACACACACGGGCTCACCACATCAGCAGGCCACTCCTGGTGCGTGACATCCGCTCGCAGGGTTCTGCTCAACCCGCGCACGGCTGGTCGGGTCGTGTCCCAAGGACAGGACTACGGCGGTAACGGCCTTGCCATCCTTGACACTGACACTGCGGACAAACTGGCCGCGGTGCTGCACGATCCACGCCGCAGGCTGGCTCCGAGTCACAAAGTCAAATACCTGATGAGCGGGCTGGCCCATTGTGGTCGTGAGAGCTGCAAAGACGCGATCATGTTCGCTGGGCGCGGAAACGCCGCCGAGCGGGTCGTCTATAGATGCCGGACCTGCACAGGCTGTCGAAGAATTGAGCGTGTGGACGAGCTTGTCATGGCCGCCGTCGTGGCCCGTCTAAGCCGAGCGGACGCGGTTGGACTGCTGGACCGGGACATAGACCTAGACGACCTACGCCAGCGTGTTGTGGAACTGCGTCAGCGCCGTGATGGACTCGCTTCATTACTCGCTGACGGGCTGCTGACCCCGGCCATTGTCAGGACCCAGGCTCAGCGACTCACCGATCAGATTGGCGACCTTGAGCGGCAGATTGAAGCTGCGCTGGGCACCAGTCCTCTGGCCCGTGTAGTCGATTCTGGCGATGTCGCCCTAGCCCTTGAGCGGATGTCGCTGCTGGAGGTGCGCGATGTCATCAAGGCGCTGATGGACGTGCGGATCCTGCCCGCTGGCAAGGGTGTCAGATTCAACCCAGCGCATGTATGGATCCAGTGGCATGGGCAGTCAGAAATCAGCAGCACCGACCAAGGACCACGCCGTCATGAAGTACACCCCGATGAGTCGGCGGGACACAGTGGCTGAGTGGTGGGAATCGGAGCCGTCTCATCAGAGGGGTATGGAGATTGCAGCCGATGTGAAGGCGAAGACAGGTCGTTATCGCCCCCTGATGGAACCCCTGCGGTGCCGTAACTGCACTGCCAGCGGCAAGACCGCCAGGATGATCCCTGCGCTCTATGCCGGGCCTGACGGGTCCGTATGGCTCTGGACCGCGGGCTATCGCGGCTTGGTGAACCACCCCGAAGAAAAGGACCAGGAAGTTCGAGCAGAGCGCATTCTCCTGATGCCGAGGCAAACCTTTGGCCCGAGCCGTACAAGGCACCCGAGGGGGCCAGGGTCAAGGACGTTGTCGAGAACAAGCTGCACAGCCTGGTCTGCGACCACGCCATCAGCCTGGCAACAGCTCAAAGGGCCATCGCTTCCAACTGGTGGGTCGCGTACCAGACCTATGTCGGGGCAGCCCCTTCAGGCTCGAACAACCAGGGCTCACCCGCACCAGCGCAACCCGCCCCTGCACCCGATCCGGCTCCAGTGCAGCCAGGCAACGGCGCAACCGCTCTGTGCAACGACGGCACCTACTCCTTCGCAGCCCACCACCAGGGCGCATGCTCACGTCACGGTGGCGTCAAGGTGTTCTACAAGTAGGCTCTGTCCGGGATCGCCTTAACGCCTAAGGCCTCACGATGCTCCGAGTACCTCAAGTGAGAGGTGGATTGCCAGCGTCAGACTCCAGCCTCCGCATCGCCGCTGATGGCAAATGTCAGGCGTTGCTGACGGCAGGTAGCCGGTAGAGCCCGAGAGTGTAAGCGGCGATGGCCAGTGCGGTTCCGACCGCCATGAGGAAAGATGCGCCGTCGTTGCTGGTCTGGCTCATGAAGGCAAACCCTCCGCCGATGGCCAGCAGGATTCCAAGAACCCCTGCGGTCGAGGCGGTGAGCCAGTTGCGGTCGCGACCCCGGAGGGCTGCGACCGCTATCCAGACTGCGAGAACGAGGAGAGTAACGCCCAGGACCATGTGGATCGTTAACAAGGCTGAAGCGGCTCCGGCCTTCCAACCCGATCCCGAGTCGGGGAGTTTGAGCCAGAAAGTATTGGCCATACCGAGGACAAGTTCACCGAGAAGGGTCAGCACCATCGCCACACCGAGTGTGCGGATTCCGGATGTCTTGGCTAGCTCGGGCGTGGCGACCACGCTGGGAGTGGGCTTGGAAGCGGTCTCGGTTGGCATAGTAGGCAAGGCTACCCTTTGTGCGGGGCGGCCCCGAACTGCCGATTCGCATGAAACGCAGCCTGTACCAGCACCGAGCAGTCTGGTAACGGTGTAACCACCACCCCGTGAGACGACGGCACCCACTCCTTCGCAGCCCAGCAGGAGGGGCCTGTTCGGGGCACGATGGGGTCAAGGTGTTTTACCAGTGAAGTATCTCGACGATTTGAGATGATCGACCGGTCGAACGGGTAGGAGGGTTTCATGACCGACGAACACGTTGTGGTCTTTGGGGCCACTGGGCGGGTGGGTGCGGCGGCCCTCGACCAAGCCCTAGAAGCCGGGCACATGGTCACCGCTGTGGCCCGCGACCCGGACAAGGTGTCCCGTCGCCACGAACGGCTCC
>DASRUA010000215.1:0-3855 GCA_035655615.1 Dermatophilaceae bacterium | reverse complement strand
CACACGCCGCTGCTTCAACGGATGCGGCGACGGATCAAGGACAAACGAGTCCTTGCCCTGGTCAGGGCGTTCTTGAAGTCGGGAGTCATGACGACGAACGGCACGCAGGAAGAGACCATCACCGGAACACCGCAAGGCGGTTTATGTTCAGCTGAACATAACGAACCCTATGCGCAGTGCCGGGTTATGCGTAGCGCTGGTGTGTCGTGCCTGGTGGGAGCCGGGTCGGCGGTCGAGCGCTGCGCATAACCCCTGGGGCGCCGGGGTCAAAGGCTGGTGAGCCAGTCGAGCAGTCCGAGGTCTTGGGTCCATTCGGGCAGGTCGTCGGTGACTATGTTGGGGTAGGCGGCTTCGAGGGCTCTGCGTTTCGCCTCGGTCGAGGCGCGTGCGTAGATCTCGGTGGTGGACAGGTCGACGTGCCCGAGGATGTCTCGGATGTAGGGCAGCGGGACGCCTGCCTCATATAGGTGCATTGCCTTGCTGTGGCGCAGGGTGTGCGGGCTGACGTCGGCGAGCGGTGGGTCGTCTGTTCTGGCCTGGTATTTGCGGATGATCCACGCGATGCCGCCCCGGCTGAGCTTGGCCCCGTGCTGGTTGAAGAACACCGGGTGGTCGTCGTGGCCGGGGCTGTCCAGACGATGTTCGGCTAGGTAGGCGGCCAGGATCGCTGCCGCGTTGTCCATCAGGGGGACATAGCGGGTCTTGCGGCCCTTGCCGGTCAAGGCGGCCATGGCGGGGCGTTCGAGGCGGATGTCGCGGACAGTGAGGTCGGCGAGTTCTTGGACCCTGGCGGCGGTGTCGTAGAGCGTGGCGAGCAGGGTCGCGTCGCGTCGGCCCCGGCGGGTGGACCGGTCGGGCTGGGCGAGTAGACGGCGGGCCTGCTCGACGGTCAAGTGGTTGACGTTCGGGTGGGCCTGTTTCTTGGTGGGGATGGCGAGGATGTCTTGGTAGCAGGCCATCCGGGCTGGGTCCTGAGATTGCATCCACGTGCAGAACGAGCTGATCGCGGCCAGACGCTGGTTGCGCGTCGACACGCTGTTTCCTCGGCTGGTCTCGAGCCAGTCGAGGAAACCTGTGATGGCGGCAGGGTCGATCCGATCGAGGGTGAGCTTGCCTGGCGGGATTAATCTCTCGTCGCGGAAGTAGGCGATCAGCACTTTGAACGTGTCGCGGTAGGACGCGACCGTGTTGGGCGAGCAGCCGCGCAGCCCGGCCAGGTGGGTTGTCAGGAAGCGGCGCAGGCAGGCCGCGAAGTCAGTGGCCATGACGCGGCCCTGCTGCGATGGGCGGGACGACGTCGCCGGTGGCCTGTTGGACTCGGGCGGTGATGTCGGGGTAGGACGCGGCGGTCAGCCTGAGGTAGTAGGCGGTGTCGCCGAGTGACGAGTGGCCCATATACGTTTGCAGGATCGGCAGCAACGCTCCGACGTCCTCGCCGTGGGCGAACCAGGAACGGAGATTGTTGACCGCGAAAGTGTGGCGCAGGTCGTGGACGCGGGGACCGCGGCCTCGCCCGCCGTGGGAGATGCGGGCTTGCCAAAGGAACCGGCGGAAGTTCTTGTCGATGTTCCCCAGCGTCAGTGGCTCCCGGGCCCTGCTGCGGAAGAACCAGTCCCAGCCTGGCCGCCCGACGAGTTGGTCGTGGTAGTCGGCGAGTCTGACACGCAGCGGCTCGGAGACGGGCACCTGCCGGTCTTTGCCGCCCTTGGCGTCGCGGACCTGCAGCACTCCGGCGTCGATGTCGACATCGTCCGGACGCAGCAGGCGTGCTTCGGAGCAGCGCAGACCGCAGGCGTAGATCGTCCGGAACAAGACCGGCATGACCAGGTGCCGGAACGGGGCCTGGGAACAGTAGTGGCACCGGTCAGTTCGGGCGAACAGCGCCGCCAATTCCTGGTCGGTGTAGATGTGCGGGGCGTAGCGGGCGGGCCTGGCCAGCACGTCTCCGGGCAGGACGTAGGCCCCGGCGCCCCGGCGCCCCAGCCAGCGGGCCAACTCCCTGACCGGCGCGGCCAGGCCTTGCAGGGTCGCCGGTTTGACGCCCCGTCGCCGAGCGGACGCGACCCACGCCTCGACCGAGACCTGGGTGACCGCGCCCAGTCCGGGGAACTCGCCGCGGCAGAACCCTTCGAACCGGGCCAGCACCCGCGCTTCGGTGGCGTACTTGTAGCCGACGGCGCGTTTCTCCGCGATGAGCCCGGTGATCGCGTCGGCCAGCGTGATGTCGGCGGTCATCGTGACGCCTGCCTTGCGGGACCGTCCGGTTCCAGGGCGCACTTGGCCAGCAGGCCCAGAGACGACTTCAGATACACGCCGGTCGACTGAACGGACTGGTGACCGAGGATATCGGCGATCTGCTCGACCGGCGTGCCGTCCTCCATCAGCCGGGTCGCCAGCGTGTGTCTGAGCGAGTGCATGCCGTGGCGGCGTTTCTCGCTGACCGGGACATGGGCTGCCCGGGCATGCTTGACCAGAATCTGGTGCAGGTGATCCTGGTCGGAGAACGGGCCTATCGGGGCGGTATGACGGATGAACACCTGCGGGCAGTCGCTGACCGGCCGACCACAGCGAATGTAGTCGATGACCGCCCAGCCGACGTCTTTCAACAACGGCAGGTGCACCCTGTGGCCGGTCTTGGCCTGGACGACCGACAGCCGGTTGCCCGGCCAGTCGAAATCGCAGAACTCCAGCCGTTTGACGTCGATGCCGCGCAGCCCAAGCCTGGTGACCAGCAAGATGATCGCGTAGTCGCGCTTCCCGCACGGGTTGCCCCGGTCGACCGCGTCCAGGACTTTGGTCACGTCGGCCGGGTCCCAGACCGACGGGATCCTGGTCTGCTTGCGAGACTTCACAGCCGGAACCGCGTCCAGTAGGGCGGCGTCGACCAGTCCGTCGCCGGACGCGAACCTGAGGAAGGACCGCAAGGCGCACAGTTTCTGCTCGACGGTCTTGAACTGGTATCCGGCCAGCGTGGCGACGAACGCCTCGAGGGCCCCGGCGTCACAACGGGCCATCCCGCCGCGTGTGTCCAAGAACGCGACGAACTCCCCAGCCACCGTCGCATATGTCCGCACGGTCGACACGGCGCAGCCGGCGGCTCGCAGCCACCCCTGGAACCGGGCAACGGTGTCGGCCCCGTCACCGCTCACCTTGCTGATGGCGCGGGAGTAGCGGCGCAGCACCGCCCCGTGGACCGCGTAATCGCCGAGCATCTGGGCGACCCTGAACAAGTAGACATCGGTCTGTTTGAGCGCCCCAGCCTGCTCCTTGTCGAAAAAGCCGCAGGATTCGTCGACCCACGCCAAGGCCAGGTCCTGTGAGAACTCTTCCACGCCGCGGGCAGCGAAGAACTTCTCCAGGCGGCGCCAGCAGCCCCGATACCAGACCATCGTCGAGCCCTTATAGCCCAGACGCACTAACTCGGCGTCCAAGCCGGACACCAGCGCAGACAAAGTCACCATCGCAACCGACCTCCAATCATGAAAGCCCGGCACCATGCCGAGCCGCATGATCAGAGTCCAGGGTTATGCGCAGCGCTCGACCGCCGACCTGGCCCCCACCAGGCACGACACACCAGCGCTACGCATAACCCGGCACTGCGCATAGGGGTCAGCGGTCTCACCAGTGCTGGCGAACCTGTTCATGCACGTGTGCCACGAATGCGACAGGGAGGTTGGAGTGTAGGTCGGCCTTTGTGAAGCAATGCTGTGTAGTAGATGAAGGTTTTGTGGCCCTTCGGCGTCGCCCTGCGGAGGGAGACGTCAAGCCGCCTCGTGCTGCATTGGCTGAAGACCGTTGTGGTGAGCGATTGAGGAAAAGGCGGCGTGAGAGTCGTCAGGCAGGGATCAGAAAGGC
>DASRUA010000214.1:0-11228 GCA_035655615.1 Dermatophilaceae bacterium | reverse complement strand
TGCCACGCACACCGTGAATTCGCGCACCGACGACCCGGTGGCCGCGGTCAAGGAGATCACCGGCGGCGGCGCGAACTTCGCGCTGGACACCACCGGGGTGCCCGCGGTGTACCGGCAGATGGTCGACTCGCTGGGGCTGCTCGGTCACGGTGCGCTTGTCGGTGCGGCCAAGCTCGGCACCGAGGCGAAGGTGGACATCGGCACGTCGTTGCTGTCGGGGGCGAGCATCAGCTTCGTCATCGAGGGCGACTCGGTGCAGCGGCTGTTCATCCCGAAGCTTCTGGCGCTGTACCAGGCGGGCAAGTTCCCGTTCGACAAGCTCATCAAGACGTATCGTCCCGACCAGATCAACGAGGCGTTCCACGACTCCGAGACGGGGGTGACCCTCAAGCCGGTGCTCGTCTACTGAGCCGGTCGGCCGTCCCTGGGCGGACCCCTTGCCCGGGGACGGCCCGCCCCTGCCCGCTCACCACCCATTTTCGAACTAGGGGCTGACTAACTGTTCTGGCCCCGTGATGGTCAGGTCTGGCCCGACGACCACGAAATGCCAACCCACAAGGGATGCATCTGCGTCCCCGTACCCGCATAGGAGAGGACAAGGCCATGACCGAGCAGAGCACACAGGTCGACGAGGGAAATCCGCTACCTGAACCGCCGCAACTGCCGCCCGAGCCGGAGCCGGAAAACTCCCCCCGGTCCTACGTGCAGGAGCTCCGTTAGGAGGCCGCTGAAGCCCGCGTGAAAGCCCAAGCGCGCCGACACGTTGACCGATGCGTCTTCACGTCGCCCTTACCTCCGCTGGGGGACGCCTGGCAGACCTTACGAACCTCCCGTTCGACGACGCCCACCTGGACGACGACGCCATGAAGGCAGCCCTGGACGACCTGCTCACCTGAAAGCCTCACCTGGGCAACCGCAAGCCTGACCCTGCAACGTCGCAAGCCGATCGGCTAACGGTTTGGGTGAACCTGACGATACGTTGGCCAGACCCCCATACGAAGGATGGGCCTATGCGCTCGCATCCGCCGCCGGAATCGATTCAGCTGTGCGACCCGGCACCTGGCTTCAGCTGGGATCTCCGGTGACGGGGCGTCGACCAGCCGGTTCAACCAACGAGCGGATAGTCCGGCAGGCGACCAAGGTTCTCAAGGACAACGACCTCGGGACGATGGTTGTGGCCGCGCCCCGGCTGTACCCTCACCAGTGGTCCTGGGACGCCGCCTTCATCGCGATCGGCCTGGCCCGCATCTCGGTGCCACGGGCCATCACCGAGATGCGCACGCTCCTGCACGCCCAGTGGGACACGGGAATGATCCCGCACATCGTCTTCACCGATGTCCCTGGATACTTCCCCGGTCCGGACGTCTGGGGAACCGACGACGCAGAAGCTAAGCCGACCGGCGTCCAGACCAGCGGCATCTGCCAGCCGCCCATCCAGGCCATCGCGGCAGCACGGATACTCCAAGCCGGACGCAGGGCCGGCGGAAGAGACGAAGAGGATGCCGAGGCCTTCGCCATCGAAGTGGTGCCCAAGCTCGCGGCATGGCACAGATGGCTCAGCAGTGCACGTGACCCGGACGGTCGCGGCCTCGTCGAGATCCATCACGGCTGGGAGTCCGGCATGGACAACTCGCCTCGATGGGACGATGCATACGCCGCGATCACCGTCAACAAATCCGTGGAGCTCCGACGACATGACACGGCACTGGTCAAAGACGCATCAGAGCGTCCGACAGACACCGAGTACCAGCGGTATCTGCACCTCGTCGCACAGATGAGATCGGTCCAGTACCGCGACACGGAGATTCCTCCGATCATCGACTTCAGGGTCGGGGACGTATTCATGACCGCGATCCTGGCTGTGGCTGCCCAAGAGCTCGCCCAGATGGGCGCTGATGTCGGGCTCTCGGGCCAGGTCGCTGACCAGCTCGCCTTGGCGACGAAGGCGCAGGCGGGGGTACTGTCGTCGATCAGCCCAACGACGGGTTTGTGCCGGGATTTCGACGCTCGCTCGGACTCGTGGACCTCGGCTGAGTCAATGGCCTCCTTCTCGGCCCTGCTCTGTGGGGGCGACTCGTTGGTCTGCGCGCGGCAACAGGAGATCATCACCGGACCCCGTTGGGCGGGCCATCCGGACCTGGCCTATGCCCTGCCGCCAACGGTCTCCCCTAGGGCGGAGGGGTTCCAGCCTCGTACGTATTGGCGCGGACCGAACTGGCCGGTCATGAACTGGCTCTTCGCGTGGGCACTGCGACGGCGCGGCGAGTTCGCATTGGCGGACCTATGGCGTTCCGAAGGTCTCACTCAACTCGGTGATCTCGCGTTCAGTGAGTACTACCAACCATTCACCGCCGAACCTCTGGGAAGCCGCAACCAGTCATGGACAGCAGCAGTGGCTCTCGACTGGGTCGCAGAACAGGCTTGACCTTGGACCCGTCACCGATCAACGCGCGGGCCGCGAGCTCCCTGAAACGCATACTCGACCAAGGAAGGCCGTAGTCACCTTCAGGGATCACCAACCTGAGGGTTTGCAGCGGTAAGGCCCGGTATCACGGCCCCGATTGGCATCCGGCCGTGTCAGTTGAGGATCCCTTACGGACGCCCAAAGGTCTCGGCCCGTGTCATCTGAACGCACTCAATTCGTCGAGTTGAGGGCGCTAGGGTCGACCGGATCCTCCGCCGAGGGGGCGCTCGGCGACGTTCCCGAGCCTGACGAGCTTGTCGACTTCGGATCGGCAGTGATTCCTGGCCGGCGGACGTCCCCGACCGAAAGGCCTCTTCGTTGCGGACGGAGGATCACAGTGCCATTAAGGACCCTGCTGTGCCGCGGGGTCTGCTACGTCGTGCGGGGAGGAGGGGTGTTCTTTCTGCCCGTCGAAGTCGGCCCCGGCTTTCCCTGGGGTTCCCTCGTGTTCCTTTTGGTTCCTTCGAGGCCTCTCTCGCGATTGCTGGGAGGTGGGACGCCGCGCGCAGGGCAGGGCATTCCCGCAGGTCAGCGACCTGTGGCACTGGTCGGGGTGACAGGATTTGAACCTGCGGCCTCTTCGTCCCGAACGGGGGATCACAGTTCGCTGCCGTGCCGTTGAGCACGTGCGGTGGCGTCCTGAGCACGATAGCGGTGCGTCTGGTTCGTCTAGTGCGGTCCGGTGGGCCTGGGTTTGTTCCTTTTCTGTTCCCTGGCTTCATGTCCGCTTCGGAGGCGACTGACGTGGGCCGCATGACGGACGTGAGCGGGAATCCTCTCCGGGCGGGGCCTACGGACACTACCTCTGGCGGTAACGCCTTGACCTGCGACGTTCTCGTATGACGTTCGTCTATCGGGACTCACTCTCGTAGCCGAGAAGCGGACGCCTGGCGCCGTCGATCGGCATTTGCGAGACCAGGCCATCGCAGCGTTCATATTAGGTAAGGCAAACCAAACTCTTGACGTGTGTTTCCCCGACCACGACTCTGGGACGTAGTTGACGGCCGCAGCGTCACGCCTTATGAGCCACAGCCGAACCAACTAGGCGGGATATCGGTCGCCCGTCGTCGACCCGACAACGAAAGGCGTCCCGGTGAACTCAACGAGGAAGACCGCGCTCGTCGCGGGCATCTTCTACCTGATTACCTTTGTCTCGATCCCCACACTCGGCCTCTACAGCTCGGTAAAGGGCAAGGACTTCATCGTCAGCTCCGGCGCCGACACTGGCGCGCTCTTGGGCTGCTTCCTCGAGGTCATCGTGGGCCTCGCCGGCATCGGCACCGCCGTCACGCTGTTTCCGGTGGTCAAGCGGCAGAACGAAGGTATGGCGCTTGGGTTTGTCGCCTCTCGCACCCTTGAGGCCGCCATGATCTTCACCGGTGTCGCGAGCCTTCTTTCGCTCGTGACCTTGCACCAGGACCTGGGCGCAGCGACCGGAGCCAATGCGGCCTCGCTGATCACCACCGGCGCGTCGCACGTCGCGACCTACAACTGGGCGTTCACGCTCGGACAGAGCCTCATGCCGGGCATCAACGCCCTCTTGCTGGGCACCTTGATGTACCGATCACGCCTCGTGCCACGTGTCCTTCCCGTGATCGGACTCATCGGCGCCCCTCTGCACATCACCGCCGTAGTCCTCACGATGTTCGGCGTCATCGACCGGGTCGGCTCCGTGGCACTGATCGCCGCACTCCCGATCGCCGTGTGGGAGTTTTCGCTTGGCGTCTACCTGGTCGTCAAAGGCTTCAAGCCCTGCCCCATCACCGATGCAATGCTCGCTGCCGGCACCCCGCCCGCCTACCGCGACGTCGCCGTCTAACTGTCGAGAAGACAACCGCGCCCACCAAAGGCCTGGCCCCGGTCGCGCGGGCCGACAGACCCGGCCGGAGTAGGCGACCAGCCCCGGCGACCCATAGGCATCGGCCGTCAGCGGTTCCCTCAGCAAGGAGGAAGCGAATGAAGGCGATGGTTCAGGATACGTACGGTTCCGCCGAGGTTCTGGAGCTCAGGGACATCGACAAGCCCGAGATCGGCGACGACCAGGTGTTGGTTCGCGTTCGGGCCGCCGGCGTCAACCCGGCCGACTGGGCGATCATGAGCGGCCTGCCGTACATCGCCCGCCCGGTGTACGGGCTGCGCAAGCCAAAGAACGCTGTCCGGGGCACTGACGTGGCGGGGCAGGTTGAGGCCGTGGGCCACAGCGTGACCCGGTTGCGGCCAGGTGACGAGGTCTTCGGTTGGTGCATTGGCGCGTATGCCGAGTACGCGTCGGCCTCCGAAGATGCGCTGGCGCTCAAACCGGCCAACCTGACATTCGAGCAGGCAGCATCCGTTCCCATGGCCGGCCTCGTCGCTTTTCAGGCGCTGCGCGATCACGGCAACGTCCAGGCCGGGCAGAGTGTCTTGATCAACGGTGCCTCGGGGGGCATCGGCACCTTTGCGGTGCAGATCGCGAAGTCACTCGGCGCCCAGGTGACTGGCGTGTGCAGCACGCGAAACATGGACATGGTCCGATCGATCGGCGCCGACCACGTCATCGACTACACCGTGGAGGACTTCACCCGAAGCGGACAGCGCTACGACTTCATCCTCGACAACGTCGCGAACCATTCACTGTCTGACCTGCGACGGGCGGTCACCCCGACGGGAGCGCTGGTGCCGAACGGCGGAGGGTTCGACAATCGCTGGTTCGCCAGCGGTGGTCGCGTGATCAGAGCGAACGTGTTGAAACGGTCCATGGACCACCGTCTGCGACCTTTCCTCCTGTCTCCGAAGCTTGAGGATCTGGTCGTCATCAAGGAGCTGATCGAAGCCGACAAGGTCACACCGGTCATGGACCGCACCTATCAACTGACAGAGACCCCTCAGGCGATAGCTCATGTCGGAGAGGGACATGCTCGGGGCAAGGTCGCCATCACCGTGTGACACAGCCCGCGATGGAAGCAGTCAGGACAGCGAAATACATCAAGCGAGGACGGCCATGACATCTACCAGAAGGACCGCAACTATCGTCGGTCTGCTGTTCCTGACCCAAACCGTGGCGTTCATCATCGCTGAACAGCTCATCACGGGGGTTCTGAAGCGCCCGAACTACCTGATCGGTGTATCCGCAGACGCCAACGCCCTTACCCTCGGCGGGCTCTGTGCCGTCGTCTCCGGTGTCGCGGTCGTGGGTATCGCAGTCCTCTTGTTTCCGTTATTGAAGCCCACCAGTGAGCCGCTGGCTCTTGGATATGTCTGTGAGCGAGTCATCGAACTTGTGTTGCAGCTTCTCTTCTTCTTGGTGGTTCCACTGCTCATGATCGCGATCAGTAACGGCCTGCGGGACGGCAGCATAGATGCATCCTCTTCGCAATCACTGGGCCCGATACTCAAGGCAATACACGACCTAGCGATCGTGGTGCTGTATCTGGTCACGAGCGTGGGCGGAACGATCTTGGCTGTCTTGCTGTATCGATCACAGCTGGTCCCGCGCTGGATCGCAGTCCTCGCGCTCATCGGGTATCCGGTGCTGTTCGTTGGTTGCGTCCTGGATTTGTTCGATGTAACCGACGTGACAAAGGGCGCCGGGCTGATTGCTATTGCCCCAGGCGGCCTCTTCGAGCTGATCCTTCCGATCTGGCTCCTCGCCAAAGGATTCAACTCGTCCGTCCACGCTCTGCCCGGCCAAGATGCTCCACAGGTCGTGAGAACGCGATGAAAGCAGCACGAACGTGAAACAGATCCACGGTGGGCCGATGGCCGGCAAGACAGTACTGGTCACCGGTGGCACCGGAGGCATCGGCAGGGCGACAGCCATGGGCCTGGCCACGATGGGCGCGCACCTCGGGATCACCGGCCGGGACCGGGAGCGCACTGAAGGCGCTGCCCGTGAGATTCGCGCAGCCGGCCGCGGGCAGGTAGACGTGTTCGTCGCGGACCTGTCCTCCCAGACGGAAGTGCGACGGCTGGCCGGTGAGGTGCTGCAGACCTACCCCCGTATCGATGTGCTGGTCAACAACGTCGGCGGTTACTGGAACACCCGACACATCACCCCTGACGGGTTCGAGCACACCTTCGCCCTCAACCACCTCGCGCCGTTCCTGCTGACGAGCCTGCTGCTCGACCGGCTGAAGCAGAGCGCACCGGCGCGCGTGGTCACGGTCTCTTCCAACGCGCACACCGCGGGAGAGATCGATTTCGACGACCTCCAAGGCGAGCGGTCCTACTCTGGCTCAAGGGCCTACAGCCAGTCCAAGCTCGCCAACGTCCTGTTCACCTACGAGCTGGCCAGGAGACTGCAGTCCAGCGACGTCACCGCCAATGCGCTGCATCCCGGCGTGGTGAACACATCCTTCGGAGCCGAGGACCCCGGCAGCCTCCAGCGGCTGATCATCCCATTCGTGCGGCCTTTCTTGAAAGCCCCCGAGCAGGGCGCAGCCACATCAATCCACTTGGCTTCCTCCCCCGATCTCGAGCAGGTGACCGGCCGCTACTTCGCCAACAGCAAACCCAAGCGATCCTCCAAACGCAGCTACGACGAAGCCACCGCTGCACGGCTCTGGCAGGTGAGCACCGATCTGGTCGGCTTGATTGCGACTACCTGAATCACCTCAGGACTCCACAATCGGAACGGCCCATGAAGCTCGGCATGCACCCGCCATCTCCACCCACGCCCCGAGGCGCTTCGTGGGAGCGCCGGACAACCGGATGCGCCGTGACAAGCGCGCCTTTGTTCGATCAGGGATCGCGTAGTGGGACGGATCAGTTGGCCGGCCGGGGGTCGCTGCTCAGGATGGCCATGAGTAGTTCGTCGTGCCACTTGCCCTCCCAGCGGAGAGCATCCCGCAGGCGTCCTTCGTGACTGAAGCCGTACTTCTCGTAGACCCGCTGGGCGCGAGGATTGAAGTCGTAGACGCCAAGGCTCACCCGGAGCAAACCGCAGGCGCCCAGCGCGTAGTCGACGACCAGCGGGGTGATCTCGGTTCGTTGCTCTGGCGGGCCATGAGCTTGGCCGACGCTGCCATTTCTTTCATTTTCTCCATATATCATTTTATATCTAGGGATAAAACAATCGACTCAGATATTTCCTGGCGGCACGGAGCCTTGTGACCAGGGCCCGCCAAGTAGAATTGGGATATGAAGCAGCAGCGTCTCAGTGGGCCTGACCCAGCGACTGGCGCACTGGGCGGGAGCAGGTCGCGTGTCTTGGAGGTGCTCCAGGACGCAGGCACGCAGCTGAACGTAAACGAAATGGCCGCCAAGATGGGCCTGCACACCAACACCGTCCGCCTCCACCTCGACGCCCTGGTCGCCGCCGGGCTCGCAGACAGCGAGGCCGAGAAACGTGACCTACGTGGACGCCCGCGGAAGCTCTACTCCGCCAACGCCAACAGCGCCAACGCCGGTAGGCGGAGTTACCGACTCCTCGCGCAAATCCTCGCCAGCTCGATGGCCGCTCAGACATCAAAGCCACGTGAGGCCGCCGTCAAGGCGGGTCAGGAATGGGGTCGCTACCTCGGAGAGGGTCCGTCACCGTTCAAGCGAGTGGATGCCGAAGAGGCGACCCGGCGCCTAGTCGGCGCGCTGGACGACATTGGGTTCGCCCCTGAAGCAGTCACCAAGGGCCGTCGGCGTCGGGTGTTGCTGCACGGCTGCCCGTTCCGTGAGGTAGCAATAGATTATCCAGAGGTGGCGTGCTCGATCCATTTGGGGCTCATGAACGGCCTCCTTGATGAGCTGGACGCACCACTGGAGGTTGACAACCTCGAACCCTTCGTCGAGCCGGCGCTTTGCGTGGCAAGCCTCTCCCGCAGCACCACACAGGGGGGTTGACAGATCGAACAGACCGGACCGCGCGACTGCGGAACGGGTGTAGGCGGCTTCCGACGCATTGGCTTGACCGTATTGCCGATGGCAGGATCGAACAGCATTCTGTAGCCCAGCGTTGAGACCGCTCGGGGGCGCCGCCCTCGCCGCCGCAGGCACGGTTCAGCAAGAGCAATCGTGCGAGTTCCGGAGTTCAGTCGGCTTCTCCTGCAGCCGCTCGGACCGTCCCTGTAGCTCTTCGAAATTGCCGTGCAGGACGCGCTCCTTGACTTCCTGGCTCACGTTCGCCGCCACGGTCTTGTAGAACTGGCCTCAGACGTCGTTTCACGGTTCATCCGAGGCAAAGAAACACGTGGTCCTTGCCGACGCCGCGCTTCTCGATCTCGGTCAACAACGAGGGGGCACCGAAGCCGATCGCCCAGGTCGTGTCTGCCATTGGCGTTCGACACGTCAGGTACCAGGTTCGAACTTGGCCCCGGAGGCTCGATGCACTCATCGGCGATCAGCCGCACCACTGGGCGAAACGAGTCCGCCAGCCCGCAGGGGCGGTCCCATTCGCTCTTCGCCACAGCTAGCCGCCCGCATGTCAGGCTATTGGAGCGGGATGCCCACACCCTTCATGTCCTCGCGACGAGGGGCGAAGTAGCGACGATCCGACGCGGCGATTGGCACGCTGGCCTCTCGGCGTTGCATCAGACCGTCGGAGCTGAACTCCGACAGTTCGTTGCTGTAGCAACGAAACCAGTGGCCGGCACGGTCATGCCATTCGTACTGAAACGCGCCGCGATGCGGTCATCGTTGAACGCCCACGGGGACTTGCGGAGCACGTAGTCCAGTTCCCGTTCCCATATTCCTCTCAGGAACGCCACGATCGCATCGTGACCAACAATGAACAGGTCGCGGTCGCGCCAGACGGAGTCCTGGGTACGCCGGTGCGACCCTGGCGGGGTCACGGTGTTCTACCTTGAACCTTCTGCTCAGCTGCGTCTTTGTCAAAGGGGTGGTGGCACTGGCGGGCGAACGGACACGGGGCCTTCTGGCTGCGAACGGATTCCGTCTTCTTTGTCTACCGCTCGGGGGGCCACGCCGGCCTTGCAGAGCCTCGTCGTTCTTCCAAACATGGGTTTCGGTCGCAAGTGCATGCTCGACACCGGGGCTAGTGATTGGCCTTGTCAGACCTGCGGGGGGAGGGCTGCGATCAGTGTGTGGTCCTTGGGAATCATGCCGAGCTTGGCTGCGCCGCCGGGGCTACCGAGGTCGTCGAAGAACTCGACGTTGGCTTTGTAGTAGTCCTTCCACTGCTCAGGGGTGTCGTCCTCGTAGAAGATGGCCTCGACCGGGCACACCGGCTCGCAGGCGCCGCAGTCGACGCACTCGTCAGGGTGGATGTAGAGCGAGCGCTCACCCTCGTAGATGCAGTCGACTGGGCACTCCTCGACGCAGGCCTTGTCCTTGACGTCAACACACGGCTGGGCGATCACGTAAGTCATCTCCGTCTCCTTCCTGGATCCTTCGAGAGCCGGTCATTGGGCGCCCGGTTCTGGGCCGATTTGGTGGACAACTGTGGCGAGCTGGTCAGGCACGGCGGCTCGCGAGGGAGACGCCAGGGGCCGAAGGGTCACCGTTGGGCAGGGGCCCCGGTCCTAGCGGCGGCCGCGAGACTGATGGCGTCTATTTTTAACACGATGAGTAGTGTATTAAATAGTAGATATGAAAGCAAGTGTATTAAATGGCGAGTGCCCAGACCGGCGGGCCACGTCGCGGGGACAGCCGTCCCACGTCCGCTCATGGGGGGTGGGCGCACCGATCCTTCCGGCTCGCGGAACAGATCTAGGCTGGCTTGTCCTGGCGCTGGGTCGCGGCCGCTGACGTCGGCCACTTGCCTGACCACGAGATGACGGAGGCAGAGCATGGCGGTACGGCCGCATTGGCGCAGCACAGTCACCTTTTCCGAGGACGGACCGGGCGTGACTCTGATGCACGAGTCGCCCGAGCTGAAGGTGGTTCTCGTAGGCCTCGGAGTTGGGCAATCCCTGCCGGTTCACCCGGGACCCTCGGCGTCGTTCCACTTCCTAGCGGGAGTTTCCCCGCTATCTGATTGGTGAGCGTGTTTCCCGTGTTGCTGGTGGGGTTTTGGCCTTGAATGGTGTATTACCTAGTTATGGCTTCGATCGTCGGGAAACGGCAGGGCAACCAGACGTGCTACTACCTGGTGGAGTCGGCGCGGGTGGACGGCAAGCCGCGGATCGTGTCTCAGCAGTACCTGGGCAGCTCGGTCGAGGTGATGGCGAAGCTGGCCGGTTCCTCGGCGGGTGAGCCGGTCCGCACCCAGCACAAGAGCTTCGGCGATGTCGCGGCGGTGTGGTCGGTGCTTGAGCGCCTGGACGTGGCCGGGGTGATCGATGCGGTGGTCTCGCGTCGTAGTGATGCGGCGGCGTCGGTGGGGACCTATATCGCGTTGGCGACCGCGAACCGGGTCGTGGCGCCGTGCTCGAAGCTGGCGTTCGCCGACTGGTGGGCCACTACGGCCGGCCCACGCTGGGTCAAGCTCAGTGATGGGGCGCTGGATCACCGCCGGTTCTGGAAGGCGATGGACCGCTTGGATGAGTCCGACCTGGCCGCGATCGAGATCGAGCTGGGTCGCCGGGTGGTCAGCGAGTTCGGCCTGGACCTGTCCGGGTTGGTGCTGGACATGACCAACTTCGCGACCTACATCGACTCGACCAACGACCGTGCCCCGATCGCGCAGCGGGGTAAGGCCAAGCAGAAACGAACCGACCTGCGCCTGGTCGGCCTGGCCTTGGTGGTGACCCGCGACGGCGGGGTGCCGCTGGTCTCCCACGCCTATGCCGGGGACCGCCCCGACGTCACCCAGTTCGCCACGGTCATCGCCGAGTTGACCTCGCGCTTTCGTGAGCTGGCCGCGAGCGTGGAATCGCTGACCATCGTCTATGAC
>DASRUA010000213.1:0-11693 GCA_035655615.1 Dermatophilaceae bacterium | reverse complement strand
TGACCGACGAACACGTTGTGGTCTTTGGGGCCACTGGGCGGGTGGGTGCGGCGGCCCTCGACCAAGCCCTAGAAGCCGGGCACATGGTCACCGCTGTGGCCCGCGACCCGGACAAGGTGTCCCGTCGCCACGAACGGCTCCGGGTTGTCCAAGGGGACACGCTGGCCCCCACCACGGTCGTGGCTGCCCTGACCGACGACATCTCGCCCGTGACTGCGGTCGTGATGGCAGTCGGAGCCGACCCAAGCATGGCCTCCACCCTGGTTACCAACTCGGTCATCAACGTCATGGCGGCTATGACCGAGACCGGGGTCCACCGCTACATGGGGATAAGTGGCATCGCCCAGATGCCTGCCACCGCCCGGGGACGAGTGACCCAGCTGCGCATCGGGCTGTCCTTCAAGGCTGCCGCTGACCACCAGGGCGCTTACGACGCCATCACTGCCAGCCCTCTGGACTACGTCCTTGCCGCCTGCCCCCATATCAAGGACGGACCCCGTACCGGCCACTACACCGAGCAACCCGGCCAATTCCCCGGAGGCTACAAGACCATCAGCCCTGGCGATGTCGCAGACTTCCTTGTTAGGCAAATTGAGAACCCCGGCTACCACCGCCAGATCGTCGGAATCTGGTACTGATCTCACCAACGACGACTTACGAAGGGGCAGGCCGGGTGAACGCCTGGATCCTCTGGGAGGACGGCGTCGAGGAGCTGGTGCAGGCCCACGCGATTGCCTGGACCAAGCGGGCAGTCCGGGTCAGGTTCGGAGCACCATCGAACCGGTATGAGGTCTGGGTCTGGGCAGGGGCTGTTGAGAGGGCCTGAAGCCGAACTGCTGGTTCGCCAGGAGGGCAACAGGCAGTGGGGGATGCGACAAAGTCACCACGTCGTCATCGACTGCGGGATCTTTGTACTGTCCTAGCAGTTGTCGTTGTGCCCAACCAGTGAGCTCGTGGGTCCATGGCTGGTCTGTCTGGTTGATGCCTGCCACCGCGAAGGTGTACGTGGCACGGGCCATTCCACCAGCGATGCGAGCCTTGAATGACGTTATGGGCAGCATGACCACACAAATCTCAGTCGTTTGTTAGAACTGCCCTCGATGGATGCGCATCAACCGGCGTTTCCCCATCAGACCACCGGAGTGCTACTCAGTGTCCCGGTGCAGCGGCGCGTCCGTGTTGGTATCTGAGCCGCTGCCTGTGCTGCCATCTGGAATCTTAGCGGTGCCGTCACTCTTGGCTGGACTTCCGTCTGCGGTTCCAGTCGCAGCGGTTGCATCCTTGCGCAACTGCTTGAGCTCCTTACGTCGTCCCATTGCGCGGCGAGCGCCTTGGCGGATCAGGACAGATCCGAGGCCAAGGAGTATCACAGACACTGCGCCAGCGAGAAACATGATCAGCGGCGTTGCCGCGAAGGACACGCCGAGTCCGCTCAGCGGGATCTGCGTCGTGTAGTGCACCGAAGTAGCGACAGCAATCGCGAAGCTGCCGGCAGCAATCATGATCAACACCAGACCGAGCAGGATCAGCATGGGAGCCTCCAGCGCCAATCAGCCGTGGATGATCTTGCCTTCATCGCCTGCAACTCTACCCGCCACAGCCTGGATCCACGGTGAACATGGCCGCGAAAGCGGGTTGGGGTCCTGGTGCGGCACGAGCAGAGGATTGTCGTGGCCTTTGCCTCCTGCATCTCTCAACTTCGGTGTTGGTCTGGGCGACAACGTGGTGCGCACAACGTCGTACGACTTTTGATCCAGAGCATCGGCGCAAAGGCATCGCCTCGGCTCTAATGGGGGCATTGTTGGATGCCTACCCAGGGTCGAGATCGTCGAGGGCGGTGGGTCGAACGGTGTGGAGGGAGTTGGCCTCATGTCGGCGCTTCGAAGCCAGGGCGTGCCCTACCACGAGAGTGGATGCTTCACCTTGGGGCAAGACTGCATCTGCCCTCTCGGCAGACGACAGAGGAGTCGGCTGGGGACGTTTGACTCCGAACGAACTCGAGCTACTGCCTGGATCAAGCGGGCCGTGCTGGTCAGGTTTGGAGCACCGCCCTAAACACGAGGCCCGGATATGGGTTGGGGCGGTCGAATGACGGGGACCCTACCCTCAAGTCGGGTTCTCAAGCGCCACAAGCACTGGCTTGGCTGGCCCTCGCGTCGCAGAACGGTTGGCCGGAGTTTGTCCAGGTGATGACGCCTCCGTTGAGTTCGAAGTTCTGCTGCGAACCGCTTGGGATCTTCGGGTCACTACTTGTGTCAACGATGGCCGTCGCCTTCGGCATGCCGTTCGCCGTGATGACCTGAACAATGTGCATGTTGACGTGCCCGCCGGAGATGATGAGGTTGCCGTTCATTTGATCGCAGGGCGGCGTCGGATTGTCGCTGCACCAGACGTACATGCGATATTCCAGAGTCGCAGACCCGTTCGCTTGGACGACCAGCTGGCCACCGTGACTGTTCCAGATGCCGGTGAATTTGCCTGCCTCGGCGTCGGCAGCCGCCTGACGATCGGCACTGGCTTTCTCCTGCCTGGCCAGTTCGGCTACCGCCTTAGCGTGGGCCGCGGCAGCCCTGGCTGCCACCACCTTGATGTCCTCAACTGTGGCACCGGCCAGTGGGCTGACCGCTGCGGCGAACTTGTCGTCCTGTGCGACTGTTGCACGGTAGGACCAGATACCAACGGCTAGGCCCGGCACCCTTATGACTGTCTTTCCGTCCGCCTGTGTCTGTGCTGAAGGGCCGACGGGAACCCAGCGCACCTTGTCACTGGACTGCTCCAACCTGACAGTCCGGCCAAGGCTTGGCGGATCAACCGCGACAGCGAAGGTAACGGGGATTTGGTTGGTTACCAGGCCGCCTCCCTTGATGCTGATGCTGCTCAGCATCAAGAGCCGCACAGGCTTCGACAGGCCGATGACCTGGAGGTACCGACCCGCCGGATCAACTACCACCCGCATAACGATGGACCCCGTGAGTTGCGGCTTGAAAGTGATGGCGAACCGGCCCCGGCCATCTGTCGTGACGGTCGGAGACACACGGACCCAAGGACCTCTTGCGGTTGGCGCACTCTGGACGAGGACCTGTCGGCCACTTCCGACCGGCCTGATCTGACCCGAGACAGTGAGGTTGTCGCCTGAGGCCATGGCGGACACCGACGGTGCCCAGGAAACGGTGGTCGGCAGTGATCGGAAGGCTACGAAGTACACACCCGTGGCCGCCAGGATGACCGCCAAGACCGTGCCGGCAATGACCGCAACGAGTTTCCTGGACCTTGGACGCTCTGTCTTGGAAGCCTCGGGAGCACTGGACTGAGCCCTTTGTGTGAACATGTGTTGCCCCCAATTGCCATCAGAACCCCCATCGAGATCCCAACTCGATGTGACAGGCGTCACCCCCGCCGACACCTGGGGTCAGCATAGGAGTCTTGGTGTGGATTGGCGCGGTCAATGACGAGCGGGCAGATGACGGCCGGCGCAGATCCCGAAAGGGTGACTAAGCACTCATCAACTGTGGCAAGCAGGATCATCAATTCTGGTGATGTTGGCGATGACCGGGCTGCGCTACCCTCCGCTGGCAGTCATCGTCAGAGGGAAGTGTCATGGAGAAGCCGGTGCAGTCGATGACGCTGCAGGAGCTCCGGGATGAGCTCGACCGGACCAGCCCGGCCTGGGAAGCCATGGATCTGGATGGCGTCCATGCCAGTGGCCAACTTCCTGCGTTGGCCGAGGATGCGCACCGTCACCAGGTGGTCGCGGACGACTTGCTTCGCCGACCCTGCCTAGACGACGCACCTTAGGTATTGAGTGTGACGACGGTCACATAGCAGACAGCCGCTAAGCAGGCTCTGGCTGGACTACGTTGCGCCCGAATGGGGGAACAGTCATGGATTGTGGGTACCACCAAAGTCGTGCTCTGGTTGCAGCTCGACTTCAGTCTGAGCAAGGCTGCGGACTCAACTGCGACCGGGGCAGGGGTGCTTGTTCCCCCTCTGCCACAAGACGCTTCTGCCGACAGAGCAGGCCCACCATTTGGCGCTGGAAAAAGCAAGGTTGAGTCCGATTTCCGCTGGCCATCATCATCACTTAGGGGAGACATTGTGAGCACTCCAGCCGGTTGGTATCCGCAACCTGATGGTCGTCAGAGGTACTGGGATGGCGCAGCCGGTTCTGACCAGCCATATCTCCAGAGGAAGTCGATTGCGAAATGAAGTACCCACCCAGCTCAGACGAGTCGCTGCCCGAGACTCCGAAACAGTCATCACCTGAAGGCATCGGCTCCGATCCTCACCCCACAGAGCAGATGCCGGTCAAGGTGTGTCCGCGTTGCAGCGTCCAGAGTCAAACAACTGGCAACTTCTGCCCGCAGTGTCAAGGGCCGCCCCTTATAGCGGTCCCCAACCGCGACGGAAGATCAGCAAGCGCATTGCGATTGGCGTAGTGGCTGCCCTGGTTGTCATCGGATCGGTGACCGGCCTTGCTCTGAAGGTCAGTCACGACAATCAAGTCACAGCGCAACGAGTAGCCGCCGCCCAAGCTCAGAAACTCGCCACAGATGCCGCCAAAGCCAAAGCTGACGCCGACGCAACTACTGCGGCAGCGAAGCAAGCAGCGGATGACCAGACGAGGGCTGACAGGAAGGCGCAGGTCTCCGAACTGGAGGCGTCCATCCTCAAGGACGCCAAGGAAAGGGTGAAGTCCCAGACCCTGACAGGTCCGATTCTCAGTGCCTCCTGTACGCCGTTGGGTGGCGGGTCAGCCGATGACCTCACGGCCCTCACTGGCACCTTTGAGTGCATCGCCGTCAACAAGACGAACGCGGACGGCACCTCCTCGGGCTACCGCTTCTCTGCAACCATCAACTGGAACAAGGACTACACCTGGCACCTCGGCAGCTGAATCTGTGGCCTTCTTGCTGACGGCAAGCTCCCGGCTTTGAGCCAGGATGCCCACCGTCACCAGGAGGTCGCACACGAGTTGTTTCGGCGACCGGGCAACGGCTGACTTCCACCCGCGCGTATCCACCTACCGCAGGGTCAATCCGGGGCCCATGGTGTGTCAACTGTTCGGTCATCTTTGGGTACCGGACGGCTGACCTGACCCCTGAAGCGCCTACCTGCTCAAGCGGTCATCGTGACGCTTGAAATGTGAAATTCGGGCCAAGAGTTCTTATCCGTCGCCTCGGGGGCGTCGCAGTGATGCTCCTTGTCATGGGTCCGGCGGTCGTCGTCGCGGCTCCGTCGGCACAGGCATCCACCCTGTACGAGTACCAGGTCGTCAACGCGATTAACGCCCAGCGGGCGAACTACCACCTGGGCAGGCTGTGGCTTTCAGCCTGCCCGCAGTCGTACGCGGATCGCTGGGCCCCCTATGCGGTCTGGTACTTCCGCCACCAGCCGATGGGCCCGATCCTGCAAGGCTGCAAGGCAACGGTGGCGGCCGAGAACTTGGCGTTTGGCAACCAAAGCGCTGACGGGATCGTCGCTGCGTGGATGGCCTCGCCAGGGCACCGCCAGAACATTCTGGACGGCCGGCTGAACCGGATCGGCGTGGCTGCGGTCTACGCTCGCGGCCGATGGACCGTCGTCGCGGACTTCACTCGCTCTTGACGGCTCGACACCGGGACCACGCCCTTTTCTGACGGATTCGTTTGGACCCGACTGACTTTGGGGTCGGGCCCCGGCAACGGCGCAACCGCGCCGTGCAATGACGGCACCTACTCCTTCGCAGCCCACCACCAGGGCGCATGCTCACGGCACGGCGGGGTCAAGGTGTTCTACAAATAGAGCTTGGTCAGACCGAGGCCGTCCTGATCTGGCGCAACCGATCACGAAGGTCAGGGTCAGACATCACCAGGTAGACCAGCCCGCAGTCCTGGGGACCCGATGCACCCGGCACGCACAGCGAGCACGGGTCTCCTGGGCGTATGGGGCACTTGGCCTCAGGCTGCGTCCTAACCTCGGCCATCAGGACCCTTCTGGAAGAGCAGTAGTTGCTGTCCCACGAGACTACTGGACTTGAGAATACCCGAACGCCTGTTCGATACTCTGGAGCATGACCCAACGTCCACGCCTCGCTCAACGTGAGCCCCGCAGCCTGCAGCCCGAGCAGATGGGCGAGCTGACGGTGTCCACACCTGGCACCCCGCAGAGAGTGAACGCCTGGATCCTCTGGGAGGACGGAGTCGAGGAGCTGGTGGAGGCCCATGCCGTTGCCTGGACCAAGCGGGCCGTCCGTGTCAGGTTTGGAGCACCACCCCATCAACATGAGGTCTGGGTGTGGGCTGGGGCTGTTGAGAGGGACGGCTAGACCGCCAAGGGCTTGCCGTCACGGTGTTGATGTGGACGATGCGAGCAGAGAGAAATCAAGGCTGTCGACACAGTTTCGAGCGCACTGACTACAGCCCTCATCCCCACTGCCCACGTCGAGCATGCGTACTGCTACCTCGGTCGCTCTCGCATTGGCAAACTCGGTTATGGACTCGTCGTGGTAGGCAATCGAGTCCTCCCACCAGACAACGACTACGTCATCACCGTGGTCGGGATCATCCCGGATTTCTGCCTCAAGTCCCAGAGAAGTCATCCCCTTGAGCCGTTCCATGACCTCAGTTGGCGCGATCCCGAGATCTCGGCGAACGATGTCGAGACTGATGTGAACGTTGTCGGGGAACTGAGTCCGGCAACCTTCAGCGAACAGGTGCGCTACCAGTTGGCGCTCTCCCGTCGTCATGCGTGCGAGGGTCTGCATGAATGAGTGCGCAACAGATTCGATGGCCCTCTGTTCCTTTGCTGAGTCAGCGCCAATTGCCGCATAAAGCAGATCTGGTTCGGGTGGGAAGAAGTTATGACGCACCCTGGGCCCGAGCTTCTTCGCAATCAGATCAGCCAGCTTCGTGGCTGACATCGACCGCACGTCGATGTAGCCAACGGTGGAGCGAAGACCTGGGATCTCCGTGTCGTCGAACCGGGCTGGCAGTACATACTCCTCGCCCGACTGCAACGCTCGGGCCTGTGCGCTGTGACGCTCGTGCGTCGTCCAGATTGGTCATTGTGGCGTTCTCCAGTTCATTTCGTGTGGTTGGCGTCCGCAGCGTAGGCGCGCCAGCGGTAGATGGGTCCGTCGATCCTGAGGTGCACCACTTCCGATCTTCACAATTGGTGAGATTCTTACGAATCCTTGACCGAACCCATACCTCGGTGTGCATGATGTATGCACGATCGGGGGCGCAACCCGGGTGTGACTCTCGGTCGTAGGCCCTGGTCGTCGTCCCCCCCTTCGGCTGGGGCCGCTCTTATGGCGTCGTCATCATGAGTTCTTCGCTTGGTTGCCAGTTCGCAGCCAGTCGGCAGGAGTTCGTACACAGTCACCGACTGCAGCCCCACCATCACTTCGGTCACCAGTTAACCCAGTACGGGGAGATCATGACTCTTGTGTTGATGATGGTCATCGGGCTTCTTCCTCGAGTGGATGCTGCACGGGTATCGCGATTCTGTCACTGACAGTTGCATCCTGCAGTTGGCGGTGGTGCTGACCACAAGGCAGGCCCGGGTGGCAGGCCGCGAAGCCGGCGTTCGACGGGATCGTGCACCTGGCCGCGATTCCTGCTCCGGGCATCCTGAGCGATGTCGCCACGTTCCAGGACACCATCCTCTGTACGTTCAGCGTGTTCCAGACTGCTCGCCGGGCCGGCATCCGGAACATCGTGTAGGCATCGAGCGAGACGGTGCTCGGGTTGCCCTTCGAGGTGCCGCAGCCATACGTGCCCACCGGTTCGACCGCTTCATCATCGCCGCTGCAGATACCGTCATGTCAGGGTCCAATGCCGAGCTCGTGGCTGAGGTCTTCCCGGGCGTACCGCTCGCCCGCGACCCGGGCGAGCATGACACGTTGCTGTCCATCGAGAAGGCGCGTCGCGTGCTCGGCTACAGCCCGCAGAACTCCTGGCGTTGAGGCAGGGGTTGGTTGACGCAGGGTCAGCGGCCGAGCTTGAGTGCCTGGTTGAGCGCCATGTCGAGGTCGGCGCAGAGATCTTCGACTGCCTCGAGCCCGATCGAGATCCGCAGCAGGCCCGGGTTTGGACGGGCCTCGGGTGCCACGGGCCGGTGGGTCAGCGAAGCCGGATGCTCGATCAGGGTCTCAGTGCCACCCAGCGAAACCGCATGGGTGACGAGCTCGCAGGCCTGGGCCACCACGGCCGCGGCCGGGTAGCCACCGACGACCTCGAATGCCATCACGGATCCGGGGCCTGTCATCTGGCGACCCACGATGCCGTCGGGGTCGCAGCCGGGCAGACCGGGGAAGTGCACAGCGTCCACGTTCGGGTGTGTGACGAGCCACTCGGCGACCAGCTGGGCACTCGCCTGTTGAGCCTTGACCCGCACGGGCAGCGTCTGCAGCCCGCGGTGCAGGAGGTAGCCGGCGAGCGGGTGGAGAACGCCGCCGGTGATGGCTCGCACCTGCCGTAGCCTCGATGCCCACTCCGGACCTGCGGCGACGACGCCGGCCATCGCATCTCCGTGGCCGCCGATGAACTTGGTCGCGCTGTGCAGAACCAGGGCTGCCCCATGTCGCATCGGTTGCTGCAGGACTGGCGTGGCAAAGGTGTTGTCGACCAGGACGGGCACATCGCCCGCCTGTGCGCACACGTCGTCCAGGTCAAGCAGATCCAGGGTGGGATTCGCCGGTGTCTCGACAACCACGAGACCGGTGTCGGGTCGCAGCGCATGCTCGATCTCCTTCGGACCAACCCAGGTGACCTCGGCGCCGAGCAGACCGTTGTCCAGAAGGTGGTCGGTGCCGCCGTAGACCGGACGGACCGCCACGACGTGTTTCTTGCCTGAGGCGGTCATGGCCAGCAGACAGGCGGTCAGTGCCGCCATACCCGAGGCGAAAGCGACGGACTCTTCGCTGCCCTCAAGCTCGGCCAGAGCATCCTCGAAGCGGGCGACGGTCGGGTTCCACAGACGGCCGTAGACAAGGCTGCCGCCGGGGATCGGTCGTCCACCGGTCGCCAGAGCCTCGTAGGCGTCGCCGCCCGACTCGACGTCGGCCAGCGGATTGGTGGTGGACAGGTCGATCGAGGGCACATGGACCCCGAGTGCCGCTAGGTCACGTCGGCCGGCATGCACTGCGCGAGTCTCGAGGGTGCTCATGGAACCTCCTGAAAGTTCACTGATTACCTCCAGTTTCGAGACTTCACGAGCCAATACACAAGCATGTCGTATTAGATTCGCTCTTGGCGGCAGCTGCTGTCATCTATTCGGTGCAAGCGGGCCTGGAGGCGACACTGATGAACAACGTTCGACATCCCGTACTCGATGAGATCGACCACGCGATCCTGAGACTGCTCGCGGCAGATGGCCGGATGCCCAACCTCGCGCTCGCCTCCGCAGTGGGGATCGCTCCGTCAACGTGTCTCGGGCGGGTCCGTGCCCTGCGCGAGAGCGGTGTCATCCGGGGCTATCACGCCGACATCGACCTGACCCTTGTCGGTCTGCCCATCCAGGCCATCATTGCCGTCCGCATGCAGGCTCATCACCGCGAACAGATCCAGGCGTTCGTCACCGTCGCACCTCACCTGCCGGGTGTGGTCGAGGTGTTTCACGTCGCCGGAGGAACGGACTACCTGCTGCACGTCGCGGCCACTGACACGACCGCCCTGCACGACTTCATCCTTGAGTACTTCGCCGCGAGCCCGGTCATCCAGCATGCGGAGACGAGCCTGGTCTTCCGGCACCTGCGCGGAACCAACGTCCTACCGGCAGGCTGAGGCCGCCGGACACAGCACAGAGTCCGGCTCCGGGATTCTGAGGCCGCCGTAAACAGGACAGAGTCCGGCAGCCTCAGCTAGCGGTCAGCCTTCAGCAGCAGCGGGCTCGCGGGTTCTTCTCCGAGTGCTCGCTCCGGTGCCGCTCGAAGTCCCGACGCGACATCGGCTCGAAGTCTTCGCTGCGAGCTCGCCCGAGGTACTCGTCCCACTTGGCCTCGCCGGTCACCTGCCTGAGATACCAGCGGATCCCGCGCCCGACCCTGAGGGCGGAGTTCATCATCGCGATCTACTCCTCATAGTGGGACGCTAGGAGCAGCAGCCAGCTTGCGGTTGTAGTCCTCGTAGTCACGGACGGCCTGCTTCTCCAACGCGGTTGCGAAGATCTCCGCCGGCGCGACGAGGTGCGAGGGCTCGTACGGGGCCTCGGTGGTCGGGAGCCCACCCAGCTGCGCCGCCTTGATCCAGACGGGGATCGCGCTGGCGACCACAATGAGGGTCAGCACCGCGAAGAGAGCCATCAGGACTCCGTCCACCGTTGAGTTCGTGATGATCTGCTGCATCTGGTCCATGGTTTTGGCAGGCTTGAGCAGTTTGCCCTTGTCAAGCGCCGCAGAGTAGGCCGATCGCTGCGAGAAGAAGCCGATCTTCGGGTTGCTCGAGAATACCTTCTCCCAGCTCGCGGTCATCGTGATTATCAGGTCCCAGGCGAGAGCGATTCCGGGAACCCAGACGTACTTGGCCTTGCCGTGCTTGAGTACGAGGGTCACGCACAAGGCAAGCGCGATTGCCGCGAGCAGCTGGTTGGAGATGCCGAACAGCGGGAACAGCTGGTTGATGCCGCCGAGCGGGTCGTTCACGCCGACATAAAGCATGTAGCCCCACGCCCCGACGACCACGGCGCTGGCGGACCAGGAGGCCGGCTTCCAGGAGATGTCGGCGTACCTGTGCCAGACGTTGCCGATCGTGTCCTGCAGCATGAAGCGGCCGACGCGGGTTCCGGCATCGACGGCGGTGAGGATGAACAGGGCCTCGAACATGATCGCGAAGTGGTACCAGAACGCGGCGAGGCCTCCGCCGAACGCCGTGGTGAAGACCTTCGAGATCCCGAAGGCGAGGGTGGGCGCGCCGCCGGTGCGGGAGATCAGGGTGATCTCATGGACGGACTTTGCCGCAGCGGCGAGGTCGGCCGGGCTGATCGAGAAGCCGAGGGTGCCGATGAACTGCGAGGCGGGACCAGGCTGGCCACCCGTGGCGCCCGCGGGGCTGTTGATCGCGAAGTAGAGCCCCTGGTCGATGACCGAGGCGGCGATCAGGGCGCTGATCGCGACGAACGACTCCATCAGCATGCCGCCGTACCCGATCATCCGGACCTGGCTCTCCTTGCCGATCATCTTGGGGGTGGTGCCCGAGGCGATCAGCGCATGGAACCCGGACAGGGCACCGCAGGCGACCGTGATGAACACGAACGGGAACAGCTTTCCGGAGAACACCGGGCCGTTGCCGTTGAGCGCGAAGCTCGTGACTGCCTGGCTCTGGAGCATGGGCCTGGCGATGATCAGGCCGATCGCGAGGAGCACGATGACGCCGACCTTCATGAACGTGGACAGGTAGTCGCGCGGGGCCAGCAGCATCCACACCGGCAGGATTGAGGCTACGAAACCGTAGATGACGAGCGCGAAGACCAGGTTGTTCGGGGAGAGGGTCAGCGCGTCGGCCAGACCCATCTGGCCGACCCAGTTGCCGCCGACGATCGCTGCCACCAGCAGCGTGACACCGATCGCGGTGACCTCCATGACGCGACCGGGTCGCAGGTAGCGCAGGTAGTAGCCCATGAAGAGCGCGATCGGGATGGTGAGCCCGATCGAGAAGACGCCCCAGGGCGACGCGGCGAGGGCGTTGACCACGACGAGCGCGAGCACCGCGAGGATG
>DASRUA010000212.1:0-2040 GCA_035655615.1 Dermatophilaceae bacterium | reverse complement strand
GACCGGCGAGGCCGTCACCGAGGCGGTGGTTCCCGATCCGGCGCCCCGGCCGGTCAGGCGTTCGTTTACCGCGGCGTACAGGCTGGCGGTGGTCGCGGAGTACGAGGCGGCCCCGCGTGGCGAGAAGGGCGCGGTGCTGCGAAGGGAAGGGCTTTACCACTCCCATATCAAGGAATGGACCTCAGCTCGCGATGCCGGGGCACTGACCGGGCTCGGCGGCGCGCGCAGATCGACCCGAAGTTCGAAGGGGTCGGCCAAGGATCGTGGCGAGGTCGCCCGGTTGCGTGCCCAGAACGTCCGCTTTACTGCCCAGCTCACCCAGACTCGGACGGCGTTGGACATCATGGGAGAAGCACACGAGCTCTTGGAGATGCTCTCCGAGAGCACGGGCACCTCGACCCCGCTGAGGAGGTCATGACCGTGGCGTTCGACGGCCTGCGGGAGGCCGGGGTGGCGACCAGGACGGCGTGCACTCTGACCGGTCGTGCTCGGGCCAGCCACTACCGCCGGTTGCGGCCACCGGCGGTGCGTCGCCCACCGATACCGCAGTCCGAGCGCAGGGCGCCCACTCAGGCGTTGAGCCCAGTTGAGAGGGCGGCCGTCCTGGGCGTGCTGAATACCGTTGGTAACGCTGATCTTTCGATCGGGCGTGGGTCCGCGAGCTGGACGAGGGCCGGTACTGGTGCTCCCTGTCGAGCATGTACCGGATCGCTGCAGCCGCAGGGCAGACCCGAGAACGACGCGCCCAAGCCACCCACCCGGCCAAGGTCAAACCCGAACTCCTTGCCGACGTTCCCTCGCAGGTGTGGAGCTGGGATATCACCAAGCTGCGCGGCCCGACCAAGGGCGTCTGGTTCCACCTGTACGTCCTGATCGACATCTACTCCCGCTACAACCCAGGCTGGATCGTCGCCGCCCGTGAGGACTCGGCGCTGGCCAAGGACTTCCTGGACGAAGCGATCACCCGCAACAGCACCGTCCCACATACGGTGCACGCCGACCGGGGGACGTCAATGACCTCCAAGCCGGTCTCCGCGCTGCTTGTCGACCTCGGCGTCACCCGGTCCCACTCCCGGCCCCGGGTCAGTAACGACTGCCCCCTTCTCAGGAGCGCAGTTCAAGACGATGAAGTACCTCTACGACTTCCCCCGATTCTTCGCCACCGTCCAGGACGCGCGAATGTTTCTGTGAAGGATTCTTCGCCGAGTACAACCACGTTCACCGTTCTCCGGGATCGGATGGCATACCCCTGCTTCGGTCCACTTCGGCACCGCTGGCGCCGTCGACCAGGCCAGCCAGGTCACCCTCAACGCGGCCTAGGCCGCGCACCCAGAACGGTTCGCCCGCCGCCCAGTGCCACCACGAATCCCCGAGCAGTCCTGGATCAACCAACCCCAACCAGAACTACAGAACACCTGACCATCGAACTGTCTCACTTGACTTGACAGATACCGATATGTGCCGGCTCGAGTTGTGTCGGATGAGGAACGTCGAGGGGAACCTGATCCTGCAGCGGCACAGGTCCGGACTGTGCACGCAAAGGTGCGTCCCGTAGGACTCGTCCGGTGAAGATTCCCGCTCCCGCACCCCTTATGAAGCACGCACAGAGGACCCAGGTCTCGTCCGGGCCGCAGGCATCACTACGCGGGCTTGCCTGCGAAGTAGGTGCGCTTGGTGTGCAACCGGAGAGATCCACCGAGTCACTGGTGTCCGCAACAACGGTTGACTATTCAGACTCACGAGACTCTATGCAGTCAGTAGACGCGCCCTCAGGCATGAGCGAGCGTTTCGTCACGGACGGCCACCTGCGTCTTAGTGGGCGCTGTGATGCCTGCCCCACGGTGGGCGATAGGCGGCGGAAGGACGCGCCTCGTCCACCCGGGCGGATCGCAGCATGTGTGAGCGTCTAACGAGTCGGAGAATGTCGGAGAGACGGGCGGGACTTTCGCCTCTGTGGGGGGCTGCCAGGCAGGAGATGCTTGAACTGTCGGAGGCGGACACCATGGTCAACACCCCGGATCCACCCACGGGAGGGCCGAT
>DASRUA010000211.1:0-3579 GCA_035655615.1 Dermatophilaceae bacterium | reverse complement strand
CGACAAACCCGCACAACGGACCCATGAGCATCTACGAGGTCCATCTCGGGTCCTGGCGTCAGGGCCTGGGCTACCGCGATCTGGCCGAGCACCTGGTCAACTACGTCAAGGACCTCGGCTTCACCCACGTCGAGCTGATGCCGGTGATGGAACACCCCTACAGTCCGTCCTGGGGCTACCAGGTCACCGGCTACTACGCGCCGACATCGCGCTTCGGTTCCCCCGATGACTTCCGGTACTTCGTCGACACCCTGCACCGCAACGGAATCGGTGTCCTGCTCGACTGGGTTCCCGCCCACTTCCCCAAGGATGCGTTCGCCCTCGCCCGCTTTGACGGCCAGGCGTTGTACGAGCATCCTGACCCCCGACGCGGCGACCAGCCTGACTGGGGCACGCATGTCTTCGACTTCGGCCGTCCGCAGGTGCGGAACTTCCTGGTCGCCAACGCGGTCTACTGGCTCGAGGAGTTCCACGTCGACGGCCTCCGCATCGATGCCGTCGCCTCGATGCTCTACCTCGACTACTCGCGCGAGGATGGCGAGTGGCTTCCGAACGTCTATGGCGGGCGCGAAAACCTCGAAGCCGTGCAGCTGCTCCAGGAAACCAACGCGACGGTCTACAAGCGCGTCCCCGGAGTGATCACGATCGCCGAGGAGTCGACCTCATGGCCGGGGGTCACCCGGGCAACTCACCTGGGCGGTCTGGGTTTTGGGCTCAAGTGGAACATGGGCTGGATGCACGACTCGCTGGAGTACATCTCCTACGAGCCGGTGCATCGGCAGTTCCACCACCACCAGGTGACCTTCTCGATGGTCTACGCCTGGAGTGAGAACTTCGTCCTGCCGATCAGCCACGACGAAGTGGTCCATGGCAAGGGCTCGCTCCTGCGCAAGATGCCCGGTGACCGGTGGCAGCAGCTGGCCAATCTGCGGGCATATCTCGCCTACCAGTGGTCCCACCCCGGCAAACAGCTCATCTTCATGGGGTCGGAGTTCGCCCAGGAGGGCGAGTGGTCCGAAGGGCGCAGCCTGGACTGGTGGCTACTGGACCAGCCGGCGCACTACGGAATCCACGCGCTGGTCAAGGATCTCAACCGCACCTATCGCGCGCATCCTGCGCTGTGGGAGCTGGACAGCGTCGCCGAGGGGTTCGCCTGGATCGACGCCAACGACGCACCTGGCAACACGTTCTCGTTCCTGCGCTTCGGGTCGGCTGGCCCGGACGGCCAGCGACAGACCCTGGCGAGCATCGTCAACTTCAGCGGCGGGCCACACAACAACTACCGCCTCGGTCTGCCGCACCCCGGGCGGTGGAACGAGATCTTGAACACGGACGCCGAACAGTACGGCGGATCGGGGGTCGGCAACCTAGGGTCCGTCGAGGCCGAAGCCGTGCCATGGCATGGCCAGCCGTATTCCGCGTTGCTCACCCTCCCTCCGTTGGGTGCCGTGTGGCTCGAGCCAGCCCTTCCCGCAGAGCCCGCCGGAGCCACAGAGCTCGTTGGAACCACAGTGCCGGTTGGAACCAGAGAGGGAAAGAAATGAACGACCCACGTGCAGGCCAGGTTGCCTCGCCATCGGACCTCGTCGATGTCGCCCACCTGGTGACGGCGTACTACGCGAGCACACCGGACCCCTCCGATCCCGACCAGCGGGTGGCCTTCGGAACCTCCGGGCACCGGGGCAGCAGTCTGCGGAACGCGTTCAACGAGGCGCACATCCTGGCGATTACCCAGGCGATCTGTGACTATCGCACGGCACAGGGCTACGACGGCCCACTCTTCCTGGGGCGAGACACCCACGGGCTGTCCGAACCCGCCTGGGTCTCAGCACTCGAGGTGCTGGTGGCCAACGACGTGACCGTTCTCGTCGATGACCGAGACGGCTACACGCCCACACCAGCGGTCTCACACGCGATCCTGCGGGCCAACCGCGTCAAGGCACTCGATGGTCCCGGGTTGGCCGACGGCATCGTTGTCACCCCGTCACACAACCCGCCGGGCGACGGCGGGATCAAGTACAACCCGCCCAACGGCGGACCTGCGGACACCGACGCAACGACGGCGATCGCGAAGGCCGCCAACGCCTATCTCGAGTCCGGCCTGAAGGGAGTGCAACGCATCCCGTTCGCGCGCGCCCGCGCGGCAGCGACGGCATACGACTTCATGGGCACTTATGTCGACGATCTGCCAACTGTCATTGACATCGCTCGCATCCGGGACGCGGGCATCCGCATCGGCGCCGATCCCCTCGGCGGAGCCAGCGTGGCCTACTGGGCAGAGATCGCCGACCGGCATCGCCTCGACCTCACCGTCGTGAACCCGCTGGTCGACGCCACCTGGCGCTTCATGACCCTGGACTGGGACGGGAAGATCAGGATGGACTGCTCGTCCCCATCGGCCATGGCATCCCTCATCTCGCGCAGGTCCGAGTACGACATCGCCACCGGCAACGACGCCGACTCCGATCGCCACGGGATCGTCACTCCGGACGCCGGACTGATGAACCCGAACCATTACCTGGCTGTGGCGATCCAGTATCTCTACGGCGGGGCTCGGCCCGGTTGGCCGCAGGCAGCCGCAATCGGCAAGACGTTGGTCTCCTCATCAATGATCGACCGGGTGGCCATGGCGCTCGGGCGACCGCTGACCGAGGTGCCGGTGGGCTTCAAGTGGTTCGTGCCGGGGTTGCTTGACGGTTCGATCGCGTTCGGTGGTGAGGAGTCTGCCGGGGCGTCGTTCCTGCGCTTTGACGGCTCGGTCTGGACCACGGACAAGGACGGGATCATCCTCGCGTTACTGGCATCGGAGATCCTGGCCAGCACGGGCAAGTCCCCGAGTGCGCACTACGACGACCTCACTTCGCGGTATGGCGACCCGGCCTATGCACGCGTGGACGCGCCGGCGACCCGGGAGCAGAAGGCCAAGCTGGGCGCGCTCTCCCCTTCGGACGTCACAGCTGACTCCCTTGCGGGAGAGCCGATCACGGCACGCCTTACGGCAGCGCCCGGCAACGGTGCCCAGATCGGTGGGCTCAAGGTGACGACCGAGAGCTCATGGTTCGCTGCCCGACCCTCCGGCACCGAGGATGTGTACAAGATCTATGCCGAGTCCTTCAAGGGGTCCGAGCACCTGGCACAGGTTCAGGCCGAAGCCCGAGAGGTCGTGTCCGCCGCACTCGGGCACTGATCTTGGCCACCTGCCCACAGCCAGCAGGCACGCACCCCTGTCGACACACGCCAGCACCTCACGCTGGGCAGAGCCCCCGAACGATCGTGATGATCCCGAACCTCATCCGCCGGTCAGGCAGTCACTGCGGGTCGCCCATCACCGCGAAGCCGCCAGGCATCCGGGCAAGCACAGTTGGGTTCTCACCCCGTAGCGCTGGGCCGACACGGTCTTCTTGCCAATCGACCATTCACGCAAACTACCGTGCCTGAGTCAGGTGGCCATGTCGTGGTGGTTGATGGGGTGGGTGGCGTACTGGCGGCGGTGGGGGTCGGTCCAGGTGCATTTGCCGTCGCTGGTCATGGTCAGTGTCCAGCCGGCGTCGTGTTTGACCCGGTGGTGGTGTTTGCACA
>DASRUA010000210.1:0-11436 GCA_035655615.1 Dermatophilaceae bacterium | reverse complement strand
GTGCCGTGATACCGGTCAGCCCAAGAGCCGTAGATCAGGACCTGCTCGGCGTTGGTCAGGTCGAACTCTTCACCGATGACCGTCTCGGGTCCGAAGGTGACCTGCAGGAGCTGGGTGAGTGGAGCTGCGGCTCGGTTGCTCAGATTCGCGCGGAGGAGCCTTGCCCGGCCGATGGTGCGGTCCTGCAGGATCCCGGCGCCCACGAGACGCTGCGCCTCACGCTGGAGGGTGGTCAGGGGCACGTCGAGTCTCTTGGCGAGCTCGGTGAGGGTGTACTCGTGCTCGGGGTGAAGGAGGAGCCAGGCGAGCAACGCTGCTTGGTGTTGGGACCGGAAGATCGGCATGAGCGCCGGGGCTTCACTTCGCATAAAAGGAATATATCTCCCAGTTATAGGTAGACGCAAGGCCCAGGACGTAGTCGAGCTAACGGCTCCCGGGTAGTCAGTTCTCATGCGTTCTCCGATGAGAACCGACCAAATGGCCCATGTGGGGCCAAATCGTGACATAGGAGACTTAGCAGCCGCGACGATCACGAAATCGTCGCGACCAAAGCGGCGCTGCCGGCTCTGGGACCCGGGGGCGCTGACTGCACGTATCTCGGTAATGGCTGTGGCCGGGGAGCGTCTTCCGTTGAGGTGACCGGGCAGGGCGATACTGCTTCAGTCATCACTGAGTGGCCCGGACCGATGGGGATCAGCCTGGTTTCGGGTAGCCGGCCGGAATGGGAATGTTTGAACGGTCAACTAGGTTGGCAACAGTGACATGATTGTCTAATCTCTCCAAGGGATCCCCGTGAATACAGGTTTGCTCGTGCTGCGGCTCGTCTTCGGTCTTCTGTTGGTCGGTCATGGCAGCCAGAAGCTCTTCGGTCTATTCGGGGGTCCTGGTCTCGACGGCGCTGGCGGGTTCTTCCATTCCCTCGGGTTCCGACCTGGCAAGCCCATGGCGATCGTCGCCGGTGCCTCCGAGGCTGGAGCCGGCGTGTTGCTCGTACTCGGCCTGCTGACCCCGCTGGCGTCGGCAGCCGTCATCGGCACACTCGTGGTGGCCGGGTCCGTCCACTGGGCGGCCGGGCTATGGGCCCAAAACAGCGGCTTCGAGATGCCACTGCTCTATGTCACCGCTGCCGCGGCGCTCGCCTTCACCGGGCCCGGCGTCTACTCGCTGGATAACGCGCTGGGCCTCCACAGCCTGGCCGGATTTGGCTGGGGTGTCGCCGCGGTTGTGGTCGGGGCCTTGTCCGGACTTGCGGTCGTCGCGCAGGCTCGGCGTGCCCTTGCCAGCGACGCTGTCGGACAGGCCGTCACAGAGGAGCCCGTCTCGGCCTGACGTTGCAGCCCACGGTCGGAGCCCGTTCCTGCGATGTGGGGACGGGCTCCGGCGTGCTGGCGACGTCGTGCGCCTGTGGTTTGGCGGCGGCGACGACGTGTCTTGCCCCGTTCGGCGATCGGCGGCTTCCGGCGACCATTCGCTCCGTCACGTCAGCCCCGCCAGGTCTCAGCCCTCACAACAAGCGGTTCCGCCATCGGGACGGTGAACGGTCGACGAGAAACGCCCGCTCCCAGCCGATATGCGGACGTGCTCGCTCGCAGGACTGGGAGCCAAGTCCGAGGATTCCAGATCACCTGCCGTCATCGCGTTATAAGCCGGACGGCGGCAACGAACACGTGCGCCGTTCTACGCCGCGAAAGGCGCGGCCAACGCTAGTCTGAGCACGCCCTGTGGGCGTTGCGCAGTAGCTTTTGCCGACCTTGCGGATCCTGGATCCCGGTGGGCGCCGATGAATCGTCGGGAGGTGGCGATGGCGTGTCGACCGGATCAATTTGCCCAGCTGAACGGGCGATGGCTGTGGTTGTTTCCCGCAAGTTACGCCGTCCATATCGCCGAGGAAGGTCTAGCCGGCGAGCGTTTCTACCACTGGATACACCGGGTAGTCGGACGTGAGATCGGCGCAGACACTTTCCTCGCGCTCAATCTGGCCTTCGAGACCGCGATGGGCGCGGCCGTCTGGCGTGCGCGAAGCCGCGCCGACTCCGGATGGATCGTGGCAACACTGGGAACCATCACAACTGTCAACGGAGTCGGCGTTCGGGCAGGACTTGCTGCAGTTCGCGCACAGGTTGCAGTTCGCGCTGTCCTGCATCGTGCGAGGGAAGGAGAACAGCGGGCATGCGCCGGCGGCCGCTCATCAGCATCAGCGCGAGGGCGGCAACGCCCGCCATGTCATCCAGGTCGCGTCATCCAGGTCCCCCTCGGGTTGGTATGGCGGCGCAGTCCCGATGCACGAGGTGAACTCCGAATCCTCGACACTTGGACCATGAGCCAACCGGCAGATCAGCCAGTTCCGACTCCAGCGCCGCCCGGCGGACTTCGCGTCCTGGTGGTGGATGACGAACGAGCGCTCGCCGACCTCCTTGGGTCTTACCTGACCCGGGACGGCTTTGACGTGTCGACGGCCCGCGACGGGCAGGACGCGATCGACCAGGCCCGGCAGGTCGATCCCGACGTGATGGTGCTCGATCTGGGGCTGCCGGTCATCGACGGTGTCGAGGTATGTCGAGTGGTGCGAACGTTCTCGGACTGCTACATCGTGATGCTTACTGCGCGCACCGAGGAGATCGACAAGCTCATCGGACTCTCCGTCGGGGCGGATGACTACCTGACCAAGCCGTTCAGCCCGCGAGAGCTGCTGGCCCGGATCCACGCGATGCTGCGCCGTCCCCGCGCCACCACCACCAGCGGACGCCCCATCCGGGAAGCGCCGCCTCGAGTATTCGGGGCGTTGAGCATCGACGTGGCCGGACGCGAGGCCCACCTCTCCGGCGAGGCTGTGGCCCTGACGCGCACCGAGTTCGACGTGCTGGAGGCACTGTCGGCGAGACCCGGGATGGTCTTCTCTCGCCGCCAGCTCATCGACGCGGTGTGGGACCAAGCCTGGGTCGGTGACGAGCACCTGGTCGACGTTCACGTCGGGCACCTGCGCCGAAAGCTTGGCGACGATCCCAGCTCACCGCGCTATGTGCGCACGGTCCGCGGCGTCGGCTACCGGATGGGCGAGGGCAGATGAACGACCGAGCTGACCTGCCGACACGTCGTCCCGGAGGCCTGGCAGGTCGCCTACTGATCGCCCAGACACTTGTCCTGCTGACGGGCATCCTCACCGCTTGGCTCATTGCCGGCGCCGTCGGCCCCACTCTCTTCCACAAGCACCTCGCCGAAGCGAACGTCGGGGCGACACCCGCGCAGATCGGGCACACCGAGATGGCCTACCAGAGCGCCAACGCCATCTCACTGTCACTGGCGCTGCTGGCGGCGCTGGTGGTGGCCATGGCTGTCAACGTGTACATCGCGCGCCGGATAGGTCGATCCGTTGCCACCATCGCCGACGCGGCCAGTGACGTTGCCGGCGGCCACTACGACGTCAGAGTCAACCCGCCGGGGCTCGGCGCAGAGTTCGACGCCCTGGCGTCGGGGTTCAACCAGATGGCCGACCGACTGGGGTCAGTCGAACGGACCCGGCGCAGACTGCTGGCCGACCTGGGACATGAGATGCGCACACCGGTGGCGACGCTGGAGGCCTACCTTGAGGCGCTGGAGGACGGCGTCGCAACGTTGGACGCCGCGACGGTGCAGCTGCTGCGCTCCCAGACCAGACGCCTGGCCCGGTTGTCCGAGGACATCGCCACCGTCTCCCGGACCGAAGAGGGACAGGTTCGGCTGGACCTGCACCCGGTGCACCCAGAGTCAGTGATAGCTGCCGCAGCCGACTCGGTCGGCGAGGCGTACCAGACCAAGGGCGTTCGACTGGTCACCGAAATCGCCATCGGGCTGCCCGAGCTCTCGTTGGATGCGGAACGGATGGGACAGGTCCTGGGCAACCTGCTGGACAACGCGTTACGGCATACTCCCCCCGGCGGAACGGTCACGATCTCGGCTACCACGTCTCCCGCAAGCGGTGGGGTGGTGCTGTCCGTCGCAGACACCGGTGAGGGCATCCCCGCCGAGCACCTGACCCACGTGTTCGAACGCTTCTACCGGGTCGACACCGCTCGGGATCGGGCCCACGGAGGGTCCGGTATCGGCCTGGCCATCGCCAAGGCCCTCGTCCAGGCCCACGGCGGACAGCTCACGGCGGCCAGCCCGGGGTCCGGTCAGGGGTCCATCTTCCGGATTCTCCTGCCCAAAGATGAATAACCCTGCTGGTTGACGCGGGATGGTCATGTCTGTACCCGACATGTCGTTGTCGATCGATCCCGCCAAACCCACCAACCTCAGGAACGGATGCGAGGCTGCGACCTCCGAGGTGACCGCACCGGCCTCGACCAGCTCCGCAACCACCCCGGCCCACTCCTGCCGGAACAGGTCCGCGCCGGTCAGGCTGGCGTCGCCGCCGATCACGACCAGCCCATCGATCCGGCGCTCCAACAGGTTCCGGACAGCCTTGCGCCGGCCCACCTGGGTGCGAAACTCCTTGCATCGCGCGGTGCCGAACACGGTGCCGCCCCGGTGTAGGATCCGCCCTACGTCCGCGGACTCCACGCGCCGGATGGCCTCGCCTCAGTCGACCAGACCCTGAAACCCGTCATGGATCACGAAGGCGTCGATGCCGTGGAACAGCGCCGTCCGAACCACTGCCCTGACCGCGGCGTTCATCCCGCCGGCGTCCCCGCCGCTGGTGAGTACCGCGATGCTGGAGGGTGGGCTCGCCGTTTCACTCATGGAATCAAGTGAAGTCTCAGTGCCCGTGGCAGCCTCCAACGGGAGGGTGAGAGGTCTCATTCATCGCGCCGGAAGATCCGCCCAGTGAGACAGGAGCCCCGAGCATTGACACTCGAGCGTGGGTGGTCAATCCTTGCCACAGGTCATGAGTGCCAGCGCGTAGCCCCGGCTTGCTGGCCGGCAACCCTCCTTCCGCGGTGGGGTGCCCCGGGTGACGACCTGGCCCAGGCCAATCGGCCTGGGCAAGCGCGGGACGCCTCACACGGTCCCGAGAGACCTACCCGGAGACCAACGATGAACCTCACCACAACGCACACGCCTTACCTCCGTCGCCACATCGACCTGTCCCTGACCGCCAGCGACCTCTGTCAGCGAATGCCTGCACGCCTTCGCCCGACACCCACCACTGACCTCAGGAGAAACCATGACTCTCGCCCCAGCACGCACGCTGGGCTCGGCCGGCATCGACCGGTTCAGCCCAGCCCAGCTACTACGCACCGCACGCCTGTTCGCCTCTGACCCGGAGCTCACCAACCTGGTGGATCATCAATCAGGAGAACGCCGTTGGGTCGAGCTCGACTCCAGCCCCTACCTCCAGATCTGGCTCCTCTCCTGGCCCGCCGGCACCGGAACCGGATGGCACGATCACGGCGAGTCCGCCGGCGCCTTCCTCACCGTAAGCGGCACCCTGGGCGAGCAGACCTCACACGGTCACCGCCGCATCCGCAGGACCCTGACCGCCGGCGAGGGCCGGGCCTTCGCTCCGAACCACATTCACGATGTGTTCAACGTCGGCCTGGAGACGGCATTCTCCGTACACCTCTATGCCCCTCGCCCCACGACCATGACACGGTATGCCGTGACACCAGCAGGCCTGCAGGTCGCCGGAGTCGACCGGGTTGGGGTGAGCTGGTGACCGCCCTCTAGGCGCCGTCCGCGCCAACCGGGTCGCTCTATCTGGAGGTTGAGATGTTCTCGACCAAGCGCGTGCGTCCCGGCCATGGGTGGGACGCACCGGCCTTCAACGGGGTCGACGACCTGCTGGACGACTCGCGATCGCGGCTGGAGCGGGTGTCGGCGCGAGCCGCATACCAGGAGGTGCTGTTCGGACGCGCGACCCTGGTGGACATCCGTCCCCAGGGGCAACGCGAGCAGGAGGGCGAGGTGCATCCGCACCTGGCCCCCGTCGTGATCGAGCGCAACGTCCTGGAGTGGCGCCTGGACCCGCGGCACCCCTCGAGCCTGCCGATCGCCGACCTCGGCCTTCGGGTGATCCTGGTCTGCCAGGAGGGCTACACCTCATCCCTGGCCGCAGATGTGCTGCTGCGCCTGGGTATTCATCGCTCCACCGACATCATCGGGGGCTTCGCTGCCTGGCGTAGTGCTGGGCTTCCCTGCCGCGAAGGAGCACCTGAACCTGGGCAGTAGCCTCGGGACGCCGCGACTGGAGGCACGGGCAACATCGTCACGGGCCGCGGCCCGTGGGGTGACCTGTTGGGGCGGCAGGCGATCAGGCGAGGGCACGCTCGAAGTCCTCGACCAGATCGCGGACGTCCTCGAGCCCGACCGAGACACGCAGAACGCCGTCGGTGATGCCGACGGCGAGACGGGCCTGCGGCCCAAGACGCCGGTGCGTCGTGGTGGCCGGGTGGGTGATCATCGACTTGGCATCGCCAAGATTGTTCGAGATGTCAACGATCTGCAGGGCGTTCATCACCGCGAACGCCTCGTCCTTGCCACCGGTCAGCTCGAAGGTCACGACGGTCCCACCGCCATACATCTGCTCCTTGGCAAGCTCGTGCTGCGGGTGCGACTCGAGCCACGGATAGAGCACCCGCGAGATCTTCGGGTGGGCCTCCAGCACCCGGGCCAGCGCCAGCGCCGACGTGGACATCCGCTCGACCCGCAACGACAGGGTCTCCAGACCCTTCAGCAGCACCCAGGCGTTGAAAGGCGACATCGACGGGCCGATATGCCGCATCAGGTTCTTGACCGGGCCCTGAATGAACTCCGACGTCCCCAGGATCGCCCCGCCCAGGGTCCGGCCCTGACCGTCAATGTGTTTGGTCGCCGAGTAGACGATGACGTCCGCGCCCTGCTCCAGTGGCTTGGACAAGATCGGGGTGCCGAAGACGTTGTCGACAACGACCTTTGCGCCCGCGCCATGAGCGAGGTCGCAGACAGCGGCGATATCGACAAGCTCCTGCATCGGGTTGCTGGGCGACTCGAAGAACACCGCTGCCGCCGGCTCCGAGAGCGCCCGGCGCCACTGGTCAAGGTCGCTCCCGTCGACGAAGACGGTCTCCACGCCCCACCGCGGGAGGATCTCGTCCAAGATCACGAAACAGGAACCGAACAAACCCCGGGAACTCACCACCCGCTCGCCCTGGCCCAGCAACGCAGCCAGCGCGACAAAGACCGCGGACATGCCAGTCGCCGTGGCGAAACACGCCTGGGCGCCCTCCAACAGGCGCATCCGCTCCTGAAACATCGCCACCGTGGGATTGCCATAACGCGAGTAGACGAAGCGGTCGACCTCACCCTTGAACGCGGCCTCCGCCTCCTGCGCCGAGGAGTAGACATAACCCGAGGTCAGGAAGAGCCCCTCGGAAGTCTCGTCAAAGGCGCTGCGGACCAAGCCCCCTCGAACCGCCAACGTGTCCGGACGCAGCTCGCTCATCCCTGCCTCCAGGGCAGCCCGGCTGCCTTCCAACCCACGACGTCTCGGTGCCCGTCCCGGGCCGGCCGGCCCTCGGAACCTTCTTCATCCATGTGGCAAGGATTTCACAGACGTCTCACCGCCGGGCGCTGAGTGGAGCGGGTCTCGCGGATGTCGGCCACCCCCCGGGCGAATCCCATCTCGTGGGTCACCACGAGCATCGTCATGCCTTCTCCCGCGAGGTCGGCGATGGTCGCCAGCATGCCTTTGACGAGCTCCGGGTCCAGAGCTGAGGTGGCCTCGTCGAAAAGCATGACCTCCGGCGACATGGCCAGGGCCCGGGCGATGGCCACCCGCTGCTGCTGACCCCCCGACAGCGTGCCGGGTCGCACGTGCGCCTTGTGCCTGAGCCCAACCCGGTCGAGCTGGTTGAGAGCCGTTGCCTCAGCCTCATCGCGGGAAAGACCCCGCAGCTTGTGCAGGCCGAGGGTGATGTTGGCCAGGACGCTCTTGTGCGGGAACAGGTTGAAGTGCTGGAAGACCATGCCGACCCGCTGACGCAGCAGGTCCGGGTCTTCACTCATCACGCTCCTCCCGCCGATGCTCACCTCGCCGCGGTCGGGCCTGCCTGGCCGCCCACCGGCTCCGGTCGCGGCGCTGACGAGCACGGACCTGTCCCGCGAGCTCGGCGCACGCGGGACCTTCGTGCAGTTCTCCTCGGCCACCTGCGCCACGTGTCCGCAGGTCCGACGAGTCCTCACTGAGCTCGTCGCCACTCAGCCAGGAGTGGTCCACGTCGACATCCAGGCCTCGACCTTGGGCGCTGACTTCACTAGGGTCGGCGATGTTCACTGGATGGCCCGCCAATCGCCGTCGAATGGGGCAACGTGATGAGCGCCGAGCACTTCCTGCGGTTCGAGCGGGTGAGCACCGTGGAGGCCACCGCCCGCGGTCTGGCGGCGCAGATCCACGGAGAACGGCTGCGCGTCGACGTCGTCCGGGCCGACATCGTTCGCGTCAAGATCAGCCGCGGGGGGACCTTCGACGAGTCGCCGACCTTTGCCGTGTGCGTCGACCCGCTGGGCGAGGGCGTGGAGTTCACCGTCGAGCGCGCCGACGACGTGTGGCGGCTGCACACCTCGGACCTGGTCGTCTCACTCTGGCTGGACCCGTTCCGGCTCGACGTGCACCGCAGCGATGGCTCCGCGGTGATCGAGACCGCCGCCGGCGACGACGGTCACTTCTGGGGCTACGCGACCCTCAACGATGCCTTCACCCTGCGTCGGCGGTGCATGCCCGAAGACGCGATCTACGGTCTCGGCGAGAAGACGGGTCACCAGAACCGGCGGGGTCGTGACTTCACTTTGTGGAACACCGACGTCCTTGACTCCCACGCGACGCGTGAGTTCACTGCCGGGAGAACGAAGTCGGATCCCCGCTCGGACCGCACCAGCACCGAGTTCGACCCGTACTACGTGTCGATACCGTTCTTCTACCACCAGTGCTACTCCACCGGGCAGATGGCCGCGTCGTTCATGGACAACGGCTATCGCGGGCACTACGACTTCACGGACCCGTCGGAGTACCGGATCCAGCTCGACGGCGGCCAGTACACCGAGTACGTCTTCGCAGGACCCGACATGCCCGCGATCCTTTCGGCATACACCTGGCTCACCGGACGCACCGCACCCCCGCCGTTGTGGGCCCTCGGCTACCACCAGTGCCGCTGGTTCCGCTACACCCAGGACGACGTCGAGCAGATCGCGGCGCAGCACCGGGGTCGCGAGATCCCCTGCGATGGCCTGTGGCTGGACATCGACTACATGGACGGCTACCGCGTCTTCACCTGGGACGAGCAGGCATTCCCCGACGCCGACGGGATGCTGAGGCGACTGGGCGGGCAAGGGTTCAAAGTCATCACCATCGTCGACCCAGGAATCAAGGCGGAGCGAGGCTACTGGGTGTTCGACCAGGCGCGCGAGCGGGACGTGCTGTGCAAGACCGAGGGGGGCGACACCTACATCGGCCAGGTCTGGCCCGGCACCACAGCCTTTCCGGACTTCGTGACCGAGAACGCCCGCGAGTGGTGGGGCGAGCTCAACGCCGAGCACGTCCGCTCCGGACTCGCCGGCATCTGGAACGACATGAACGAGCCCGCCACCGGGGCAATCCCCCCAGACCGGATGCGCTTCGGTGGTGGGCAGCAATCGCACGAGCGCTTCCACAACCAGTACGCGTTGCTCATGGCGATGGGGACCACGGCCGGGCTGCTCGCCGCGATGCCAGAGAGACGCACGTTCGTCCTGTCCCGGGCGGGCTCCGCCGGAATCCAGCGGTATGCCGCGAACTGGATGGGTGACAACCAGTCCCGATGGGACCACCTGTGGCTGAGCATGCCGATGGCCAGCGGGCTCGGCATCAGCGGACAGGCCTTCGTCGGCGCGGACATCGGCGGTTTCCAGGGGAACTCGAACGCGGAGCTCTACCTGCGCTGGATGCAGTATGGCGTCCTCACCCCGTTCTGCCGCAGCCACTCCGAGATCGGCAACGTCGACCAGTACGCGTGGACGTGGGGCGCCGTTATCGAGCAGTGGGTCCGCGACGCCATCCGGCTGCGCTACCGGCTGATGCCGTACCTCTACGCGACCTTCCTGCGTGCCGCCGAAACAGGCGCGCCCGTCCAGCGTCCGCTGGTCTTCGACCACCAGTACGACCCGACGGTGCGCGACATCGACGACGAGTTCCTCTTCGGGCCGGACCTGCTCGTGGCCCCGGTGTTCGAGCCTGGTTGCACGGCCCGTCAGGTGTACCTGCCCAAGGGCACCTGGTATGACTGGCACTCCGGAGAGGTAGGTGGGGGCGGGACCTTCCGTGTGGTCCCGACCCCCATGCAGACCATCCCGATCTTCGCCCGCGGCGGATCGGTCATTCCCATGTGGCCCGACGCGCCGCCCTCGACTGCGGGATACCACCCGTCGGTGATCGAGCTCCACCTCTTCGTGCCCGGGGGTGACGGCACCCACACGTCCCTACTCCAGGAGGACGACGGCCTGACATTCGCCGCACTGGAGGGCTCGCGCTTCCGGACCACTTTTGAGGTGACCAGGGCCGGGGACCGGCTGACAGTGCGAGGTGACGTCACGGGCGACGGGTACGAGGGCTTCACGCGCGAGGAGTTCCACCTCGTCGTCCACGGCGCCGCGCCTGACGCGGTCGAGGTGGACGGGACGCCAGTGCCCGTCGCGGATGGGCGGGTCACCCTGCCCAACAGGGGGACATCGTTCAGCATCGCGCTCAACCTGTAGCGGGCCCCGCCTGGGCCGCGTTCGGGTGGCAGCGAGTACCTCGCTGAATGGCTGCCCGGTGTCTGCCGCGAGGCGCTCTGCCTACAGCAAACTCCCAGTCAAGACCCAGATTTGTTTCACTTTCCTGGGATTGACTGGACTCATCGGCGACATCGACATCATCGACCCAGGAAGGTCCCGATGACTCAGCAGCTTCAGAACCAGTCAGCACAGCCACCCGAGGATGAGCCCCGGCACAGCGCGCCGCTGTGGTACGAGGAGACGCGGATGCAGCCCCAGTACCCGGCATTCACCCCGGTGGTCCCCCAGGTTCCCGCCGGGCCGGGCCCGGCGGCGTTCACCCAGCCCGGAGCAACACCGGTCCGGTCGGCCAAACCACGCAGGTTGGCTGAGCTGGGCGCCATCGCCGTGGTCACGGCGGTCCTGGCCAGTGCCGGCACGTATGCCGCCACCCGCACCGATGGCGCGTCGGCTCCGGTCGCCCAGATCAGTACCGGCGCGAGCACCTCCCAGTCGCCAGTAGCCCAGGCCAACGGCTCCGCGCCCAACTGGTCGGTCACGGCCGGCGTGGTCTCGCCCAGCGTGGTGGCCATCACGGTGACCAGCAGTCAGGGCGGCGGGCAGGGCTCGGGGGTCATCTTCGACACCAGGGGCCACATCCTGACCAACAACCACGTCGTGGCCGCCGGCGGAGCAGGCTCCAAGCTCACGGTGACCCTCAGCGACAAGCGGACCTATGACGCGACCGTGGTG
>DASRUA010000209.1:0-14760 GCA_035655615.1 Dermatophilaceae bacterium | reverse complement strand
GCGATCTCGCACTGAAGGCACCCGATGCACTGCTCCGGGTTGATGAACACAGTGCGCATCACCCGCCTCCCTTCCGGTGGCTTGGCAATCTGTTTCAGAATGGTCCGATGTGCGGGCACGGCGACAGGGCCATAAGTCCCCCAACGCAAAGGGCTACGGTCCTGCCCGCAGTGCCAACGACCAGCGGACGCAGTCGGGAACCTGAACATTCGCGCCGACGATCGCCGCAAGAGGATCCGGCTACGGGACGACCTCAGGCAGCGGTGAGCGGTGGCCACATGCTCCGCTGGCCGTTCGTCATCGGGACTGGCCAACCCCTACGAAGGGGTGGGACGTGGGCGTCCACGATCGTGGACTGCAGGGGTAGTTCGCCGGTGCAAGACACAGCTCGACCGAACCAAGGATCCGACGTGGACGATGATCACGTGTTCCGGAGACTGCATGAAGTCTGGGGCGGATGACTCTTCGGCTTCGTTCGCGATCCGAGGGCAGCTGGGCGGGTGGTCGCGCTTCACCTATTTAGTTAGTACGCTTGACACAAATGAATCAGACCACCGCACGGAACTACAAGTGGATCGTCCTGTCGAACACGACCCTGGGCGTGCTGATCGCGACGATCAACTCCTCGATCCTTCTCATCGCGTTGCCGGACATCTTCCGCGGGCTGGATATCAATCCCCTGGCCGCGGGCAACTCGAGCTACCTCCTGTGGCTGATCATGGGCTACCTCGTGGTCACCGCCGTGCTGGTCGTCAGTTTTGGGCGCTTGGGCGACATGTACGGGCGGGTCCGGATGTACAACGCCGGGTTCGCGATCTTCACGGTCTTCTCGGTCCTACTGGCCGCGACGTGGATGACCGGCACGCCCGGGGTCCTCTGGCTGATCGTTATGCGGGTGCTTCAAGGCGTCGGTGGCGCCTTGCTAATGGGCAACTCGAACGCGATCATCACCGATGCGTTCCCGGTCGACCAACGCGGCCTCGCCCTGGGGCTCAACATGGTCGCGGCCATCGCGGGGTCCTTCCTGGGCCTGGTCATCGGGGGGGTCCTGGCGCCGATCGACTGGCGACTGGTCTTCCTCGTGTCCGTACCGGTCAGCCTCTTCGGGACGGGGTGGGCCTACCTCAAGCTCCACGACAACGGGGTGCGCCACCACGGCAACATCGACTGGTGGGGCAACCTCACCTTCGGGGTCGGTCTCATCTCGATCCTGGTCGCTATCACGTACGGGATCCAGCCGTATGCCGGCCACATCATGGGGTGGACCAACCCGTGGGTGCTCGGCGCCCTCATCGGCGGGGCCGTCGTGCTCGCCGTCTTCGCCTTGATCGAGATGCGCGTGCCGCATCCGATGTTCCACCTCGACCTCTTCCGGATCCGGGCGTTCAGCGCGGGCAACCTCGCCAGCCTGCTGTCCGGCCTGGGCCGCGGCGGCCTGATGTTCGTCCTGATCATCTGGCTGCAGGGCATCTGGCTGCCGCGACACGGATACTCCTTTGAGTCCACACCCCTGTGGGCGGGCATCTTCATGCTGCCGATGACTCTTGGCTTCCTCATCGCCGGGCCGGCCTCGGGATTTCTGTCAGACCGCTTCGGCGCCCGGTCCTTCGCCACCGGCGGCATGCTCATCGCGGCCGCCAGTTTCGTGTGGCTGCTGGTCCTGCCGGTCAACTTCGGCTACTGGCCGTTCGCCGCAGCACTGCTGGTCAACGGCATCGGAATGGGCCTGTTCGCCTCGCCTAACTGGGCGGGCATCATGAACTCCCTGCCGCCCAATCGTCGCGGCGTCGGGGGCGGGATGAGTACGACATTCCAGAACTCCGCAATGGTGCTCTCGATCGGGATCTTCTTTTCCCTCATGGTCACCGGACTGTCAGGCTCACTGCCGCAGGCGATGGTCAGCGGCCTCACAGCCCACGGTGTGACCCAGGCACAAGCCCAACAGGTAGCCGGCCTGCCACCGGTTTCGGTGCTGTTCGCCTCGCTGCTTGGCTACAACCCCATCGGGTCCCTGCTGGGCACCACCGCGATCCATCAACTGCCGGCAGGCGACGCGGCATACCTCACCGGACGCAGCTTCTTCCCGTCGCTGATCTCCCAGCCGTTCCATGACGGCCTCGTGGTCGCCTTCGGCTTCGCCATCACAGCCTGCCTGGTCGCTGCTGCAGCGTCGTGGCTTCGCGGCAAGAAGTACGTCCACCCCGAGGACGCAGTGGAAGCGGTCAACGTGCCCTCGCGCGGTGACGACGTGAAGGCTGCCCTCCGATGACGACGGCCGCGCGCGCCCCGGCCGTCGTCACCGAGGGCCCCGGCTCCGTCGACGACCTCGCCGGGTCGTTGCGCACGGAGCTTGCCCGGCTGGCCTACCACCTGCGCATCCCGGCGACCAAGTCCGGTATCACCCCCACCCGGCTGGCTGCCCTCGCCGCGCTTGCCCGTCACGACCAGGGGTGCCGTCAGGGTGACCTGGCCATCGAGATGGGAATCTCGCCGGCGAGCATGACCCGCCTGGTCGATATCATGGTCACCGCGAGATGGGTTCTTCGACAACGTGATCCCAGCGATGCCCGGGCGTTTGTGCTGCGGCTCTCAGATCACGGCCGGAGCACCCTGGAGGGTCTGCGTAGTGAAGGTACGAGCCGGCTGTCAGCCGACATCGAAGCGCTCACCGACGACGAGCGCCGGACCCTGGCCGCGGCCATCCCGATCCTGCGCGGCATCGCCGACCGTCGGCTCGGCGCTGATACATCCACCCCATGACAAGGAGCACAGGGCTCCTGGCACGATGAGGCCGACGGACCGGTAGACCATCCGTCCTACGGACCCTGAGGCGTGGCTCCTGCATCCGGTCATCCTTCGCTGACAGCATCGGCAGGTCCGCCTGCCGCACGCTCAGCCGATGATCGGCGATATGGACCTGCATATACATCCGCTGGCTGATCTGGACCCGTCATCCCAGCCTTGTCCTCCTCGCAGCAGCTGGTGGCCCAACGCTGGGCGGTGGTGACGAAGACGCCGAACCGGTCAGCCGACGTCGACGGCGTATCGGGCGACATCCAAGCGCCTGCCGAGGTCAGCCAGGCGGTACCGTAAACATGAGGACCTCCAAGCTCCGAGGTGAGCCTTCAGATCACTTCACTTGGAGGTCCTCTTCTCAGACCTACGTTGCGCTGGCGCGCCGCAGGCATGGTCGAGGCCGCGAGCAATTCCGCGGCGCCAGCTGCTCACCTGCCAGCGGATCGCACTCGACCGGCGAGTCGTCGCCGAACTCTGGGTGCGCGCAGCCATGATGAATCCATGATCGCCACCTGGCGATCATGGGGCCCGTCACCGAAGTTCAGGCGACAGATAGGACAATCTCGACCATTCAGGCCGGCGTAGATGCGGGCCGATTGGCTCTCACGGAAGTAGATGACGATGCGACGCAAGACTTTCGATGCCCTGCTCACCAGTTTCGGGCTCGTCCTGGCAGCCATCCTGCTCGTCTCGGGGGGTCTGCTCACCTGGGCGAGCTCCTTCGTCGGCGACCAGGTGAACACCCAGCTCAGCCAGCAACAGATATTCTTCCCGCCGAAGGGCCCGGCCACGGCCAGCCCAGAGATCGGCCCGTTCCTCAACCAGTACGCCGGCCAGCAGCTTCTCACCGGCCAGCAGGCCGAGGCCTACGCCGACCACTTCATCGCGGTGCACCTCAAGGAGGCGGGCGGGGGCCTGACCTACGCCCAGCTCAGCACCAAGGCCCAGGCCGCCCCCGACGACACCAAGCTGGCGGGACAGGTCGCGACAATGTTCAAGGGTGAGACCCTGCGCGGTCTGTTGCTCAACGCCTACGCCTTCGGCACCATGGGCCGGATCGCCGGCATCGCCGCGATCTCTGCCTTCGTCGGCGCCGCGATCATGCTCCTGCTCTCGCTGCTCGGCTTCGCGCACCTGCGGCGGGTCGCACCGGATGCCGAGCTGGGTTCGCCCAGCCCACCCGCTCAGGCCTAACCAGTCCCTGTGGGCGCTGGGGTGGAGGCCTTCACCGGCCGACTGGCCTGTGAAGGCCTGCGCGTTGCTCCCTGCTGGCCTCGCCCGGCTGACCCGAAAACGAACCCCCTCCACGAACCGAAATTTCGTCTCCGCCGTAGTTCACGTCGTAGGCGAGTAAGGGAACCGCTCGAAGTTTGACTCGGCTGCGGAGCCCAGCAGTTCGGTCATCGTGCAGTGGAGCGTGGCGGCGGTTATCCACTTCAGCGCGTCTTCAGGACGTCCGAGGCCCCCAATACCTTCAACTTAGAGTCATTTCCAGGTTGAGTGGTAGGAGGACGAGGGTGAGGAGTCCGCGTGGCGGTGGCCGCAGGGTGTGGTCGGCTCGTTTGCGTGGGTAGGTGTGGCTGCGTTTTGCCTCGCGGGGGTTGGACCTGCCGAGCCTGCGGGGATTGACGAGGGCGGCGAGGATGTGCAGCCATGCGGCCGGGATGTGCCCGGGTGGGTGGTCAGGGGGGAAAAGCGGCCGGGGCGCCGACCGGGCCGCGAACCGCGTCCAGGGCGGCGATGAAGGACAGCCGTAATGGGTCTTGGTCGGTGAGTTCCGCGGCGGCGCAGATCAGCTCGCGGATGGAGTGGTACGCGCACAGCAGGGCCCACAGCTCCTGCTCGGCGCCGTCGGGAGTTTTCGAACGTAGTACGACACCGTCGCCTTTGAGCTGGGACTTGAACGCGCCGAAGGCGTTCTCGATCTGCCACCGGGCGTGGTAGAGCTCGGCCAGCTCCGCGGCGGGAGCAGTGTCGACCTCCAGCAGGGTGCTGATCAGCGCGAAGACCTCGGTCGGGGTCCCGTCGGCGGCCAGCAGGTGATACTCCACGACCCGCACGACGATGGGCTCGGCGCCGCCCCGGCGGTCCTTCTTGGGCGGCGTCAGGCTCGACAGGTAGCTGCCGTCGGCCAGGACCGTGACCACGGGCAGCGGGAAGATGGACCCGACCCGCCACAGCAGGTCCGCTCCGGTCGCCGCGGCCCGCCCCCACAGGTCATAGCCTGCGAAGTTGCGGTCGGCCAGGATAAGCATCCCGCCGCCCAACAGGGGCAGGAGCTCTACCGTCAGCGCCTTCTGGCAGGTCGCGTAGCTGCCCTGCCGCGCGGCGATCAACGCCCGGGTACCGCACTCGGCCAATGTCACGACCCGGACCTTGGGGAACCCGCCCCGCAACCCGGCGCCGGACTCGTCGCGGGTACCCGGCCCACCGAAGCGGGCCCAGTTCGCCTCGGTGTCCTGCACATCCAAGGTCGTGCCGTCGACGCTGAGCACCCGCCGTCCCCGCCAGAAACCGCCCGGAGTATCCGGCGACGCCATCGGCCCCGCGACGGACTCGAACAACAACCGCAACGGAACCGGGCCCAGTGCGGCTGCTCCCACGTTTGCTGCCCTGTGCCGGCAGGAGCAGCTCGAGCAGCACGAGTGCGAACGGGAAACCCATCCCGAAGGTGCAGATGGTGATGAGGGCCGCGATGATCCCGGTGCCCAGGAAGGAAGCGGCCCCACCGTCGAAGTAGAACCGTCCAGCGTTGCGAGCCATGACCTCTCCCCTGTCATTGGTCGAGTGGACTGCCCTTCGTTCTCGACGTCAGCCCTCGCAGAGGTGACAAGGACAGTGGCCGGTCGCTCAGAATCAGCGCCTGACTCTCGGGTCGTAAAGAGCTTCCGGCGGTCTTGCCTAGCCGCGCCGCAGCGCCAGGACCGGGATCGTGCGGACGCCGGCCGTCTTCCTGGCGTATGCCGCGAAACCGGGGTAGCGGCCCGCCTGCTTCTCGAAGACGCGGTCACGTTCCTCACCCGCGAGGTCGGTCACGCTCACCGGGTACGTCGCCGTTCCCACCTCCACTTCGGCATGACCCGCTGACGTGAGGTTGTAGTACCAGTCAGGGTTGGTCGGGGCGCCAGCCTTTGACGCGAAGACGTAGATGGTCGCGGGGTCGTCCTCGTCAGCGAGGTACATCATCGGAGATACGTACTCACGGCCACTCTTACGCCCCCGGTGATGCAGCAGCGTGATGGGCGCGCCCTCGAACGCGCCACCAACCCGGCCCTCCTTCGCCCGGAACTCGGCGATCGTCTTCGCGTTCCAACCGGTTGTCACGGTCACGTCTTTCACTCCCCTTCTTGAACCTTCAATCATGTGCAACGCGGAGCTGACGCCAGTACTTCCGGCGGCCGTCATGACGGCCGCGTCTGCGTGGCAGGGTTGGGCTCATGCAGCTGCGCGATCCAGCCCACCTCGTCAGCCCTCGTGCGATCGCCTACTGGACGGTGCGGGCGGTGCCACTGTGGATTCTCGTGCTGGCCGGCGAGCTGCTCTGGTGGTGGGGTTCCCGGGAGCACACTGGCCTGCACGTCGCTCTTCTCGCCCTCACGGTCCTGTTCGCGGCCGCGCATCTCATCGTCATGCCACGTTGGCGCTACCGCGTTCATCGTTGGGAGGTCACGCCTACGGCCGTCTACACCCAGTCCGGCTGGCTTATCCAGGAGCGCCGGATCGCCCCTCTCTCGCGGGTCCAGACCGTCGACACCGAGCGCGGGCCCTTGGAGCAGCTGTTCAGGCTGGCGAACGTCACCGTGACCACGGCGTCCGCGGCGGGGCCACTGCGGATCTATGGGCTTGACCGCGCCACGGCCGAGGGAATGGTCGCCGAGCTCACCGAGGTCACCAGTCATAGCCAGGGCGACGCGACGTGAGCGTGCCGGGCGTTGAACAGAATGCGTCCTGGCGCCGGCTGAGCGCCCGGATGTTGCTGGTTCACCCCGTCCGGGAGCTGGGCCAGTCCATCCCCGCTCTCATCGGCCTGGTCGTGGCCGGGCGCGCCATGGGTGACGGACAGATGTGGTGGTTGGCTCCTCTGGCTGTCGTCGTGGTCGTCGGGCTGAGCGTGCTGCGTTGGGTGACGACCACATATCGCATTACCCCCGAGCAGGTTCAGCTGCGGACCGGTCTGCTTCAGCGCAAGATGATCTCCACTCCCGCGGACCGGGTCCGCACCGTTCACGTGACCGCCTCAGCACTGCACCGGGTCCTGGGGCTGGCGAAGGTCGAGATCGGCACCGGCAGTCATGAGTCGGGCAGCGGGCTGTCCCTGGACTCGCTCGGGGTCGCGGAGGCCGCCGGGTTGCGAGCCGAGCTGCTCCACCGCAGTGCCGTCGCCTCCTCGGACAGGCCGGGTTCTGTGACGTCCTTGGACACGGGGGCCGGGGCGGTGGACATGCCGGGCGGCGCGGCGTTGGGAGCCGTACCCGTGGCAGAAGCGGCGGCGCCCGACCAGGACACCGAGCTTGCGCGAATGGACCCAAGGTGGGTCCGGTTTGCGCCGTTCACCATGTCAGGGGTTCTGGGTGCCGCAGCGATCCTCGGTATCGGTTCGAGACTTCTCGACCAGGCTGGCGTCTCCGTCAGTGACGTGGGACCGCTCAAGGTAGGCCTCGACTACGTGCGGCGTACCCCGATCTGGCTGGACGTCCTGCAAGGACTGGTCGGGCTGGTCGCCTTCGTCACGGTGCTGTCGATCGGCGGCTACGCCCTGTCCTACTGGGGCTTTCGGCTCACCCGGCATCCAGGCGGCAGCCTGCACATCACCCGTGGGCTGCTGACCACGAGAGCCACCAGCATCGAGGAACGACGGCTGAGAGGGGTTGAGCTCGCAGAGCCCTTGCTGCTGCGGGTCGTCCACGCAGCGCGACTGAGCGGTATCACCACGGGCCTGAAGTCCAAGGGCGGCGCCGACGGCGGCAGCTCGATGCTGCTACCGCCTGCCCCGGGCGCGGTGGCACGGGAGGTCGCTGCTCAGATCTTGCGCGACCAGGCCCCGGTGGACGTGCCGCTCATCGCCCACGGCCCGGCCGCTCGGCGTCGTCGATTCATGCGCGCCCTGCTGGCCTCGCTCTTCCTCATCGTGGCAGCTGGTGTGGCGATCTGGGCGGGTGCTTCGCTGTGGGTTGCCCTTGCCGCCGTGGCGACCGTCCCGGTCGCGGTCATGCTGGCGGTGGATCGCTACCGATCCCTGGGACATGCCATCGCCGGCGACTTTCTTGTCACCCGGGCGGGCTCGCTCTACCGGCGGCGTGACGTGCTCGAGCGCGACGGCATCATCGGCTGGAATGTGCGCCAGACCTTCTTCCAGCGACGTGCAGGGCTGGCGACGCTGACGGCAACCACAGCGGCAGGCAGACAGCAGTATGCCGTCAGGGATGTGCCTCTGCCCGTGGCGCTCTCGCTGGCGGACCGTGCGCTGCCAGGACTGCTGGACGACTTCCTGGCCGCCCCCGGCAGGCCGATCTAGATCCAGCTGGGCAGCCACATCCGGATCTGCCACTGCGAGTACGGGATGACCTGCGCGGTATAGATCGGGTAGAAGAAGGCGAAGCAGGCGACGCTGGCGACCACGAAGATTCCGGCTGCCAGGAGGCCTATCTGGCGGTGCCGGGGCGAGGCTTTGGGTCCGCCGATGCCGAGCCCGAGGACGAAGACGACGGCCAGCACGACGTACGGCACGAACGCGACCTCGTAGAAGCTGAAGATGGTGCGGTGCTGGTAGTTGAACCATGGCAGGTACCCGCCGACAAGACCTGCCAGGATCGCGCCGGCGCGCCAGTCGCGGTGCAGTGCCCACATGAACAGCAGGATGAAGATCGCGATCGTCGCGCCCCACCACAGTGTCGGAGTGCCGATGGAGGTGATCGCCTTGGCGCACTGCGTGACCAGGCAGCCGTCCTGGCCCTTCTTGGGCCCCTCGTAGTAGAAGGAAGTGGGCCGGCCCTGGATCATCCAAGACCATGGGTTGGTCTTGTAAGGATGGTCCGAGGTCACGTTGAGGTGGAAGGTGTAGATCTCCTGGTGGTAGTGCCACCAGGAACGCAGGGAGTCCGGCACCCACGCGAAGGTTGTCGCCTTGTGGGTCGCCGCCCACTGGCGGTCGTAGGCGTCTCTGGATATGAACCAGCCGGTCCAGGAGGCGATGTAGACGGAGACGGTCAGGAACACCATCAGCAGACCGGCATACAGCCCGTCCAGCACGACGGCGCCCCACCACCAGCGGCGAACGCCGGCGGCGCGGCGAGCTCCCATGTCCCAGAAGACGGTCATCAGACCGAAGGCGACCAGGAAGAACACGCCAGACCACTTGGTGCCTGTCGACAGCCCGAGGCAGATCCCGGCGACCCAGAGCCAGGGGCGCCAGCCGAGCCAGGGACCATACTTCATCGGGTCACGCCGGCTGCCCAACCCCGTGCGCGCGACCGCCTCACGGCTGGCGGCGGCATTCTGAGCGTCCTGCAACGCCCCCACCTTGCGGGCCAGCACCTCGCGGGAGTGGTCGCGGTCGATGAGCAGGGCACAGAATGCGGCGAAGGCCCAGAACATCACGATGAGGTCCAGCAGGCCGGTGCGCGAGTGGACGAAGTGCTGGCCGTCGAAGGCCAAGAGGATGGCGGCGATAGTGCCGAGCAGAGTCGACCCGAACATGCGCCGTGCCGCGCGGCCGATCATCAGGATGGAGATGGTCCCGAGCAGGGCGACCGAGAACCGCCATCCGAACGAGCTGGTGTAGCCGAAGAGCCACTCGCCGACCCCGATGATCCACTTGCCGACCGGGGGATGGACCACGAGGTCGCCCTCGGTGCCAAAGACGTTCGGCGTGCCCTTGGTGAACAACGCGTCCGGGGTCTTGATGACTGCGGCGACTCTTCGCTCCTGCCCATACATGAGCATGGAGACACCCTGTTTGACGTAGTACGTCTCATCAAAGACCAGCTGATGGGGTCGCCCGAGCTGCCAGAACCGAAGGAAGCCGCCGATCGCCGCGACGATGAGAGGCCCCAACCAGCCCCACAACACGTCGGTGGGCCTGAATCCGAGCAGCCGTGAGCGCAGCTGCTCAGTGGGGGTCATGGCGAACATCGTATGCAGCCCGGCTGCACCCGCGCGAACCTGTCCGACCCGAAGCTGGTCCAGATGCGACGGTATGCCGACACCGGGTGAGCGAGGACTGAGAGGATCGACCACGTGACCAACTCCGTAGCCGGCGTCCTCGTCCTTGCCGCCACCCCGATCGGCGACCCCCGGGACGCGGCGCCGCGACTCACCCAGGAGATCGCGACTGCCGACGTGGTGGCCGCAGAGGACACCAGGCGCTTCAGCCGTCTCTGTCACTCGCTGGAGGTCAGGCCGTCAGGATCGGTCGTGAGCTATCACGAGCACAACGAGGCGACCCGCACCGCGGACCTGCTGGCCCGGCTGGTGGGTGGGGCCCGAGTGCTGGTGGTGACCGATGCCGGAATGCCGTCAGTGTCCGACCCCGGGTATCGCCTCGTTGTCGCAGCGGTCGAGGCTGGCGTGAAGGTGACCTGCGTGCCCGGTCCGAGCGCAGTCCTGATGGCGCTCGCGGTGTCCGGGTTGCCGGTGGATCGCTTTTGTTTTGAGGGGTTTCCGTCGCGAAAGGCAGGAGAGAGACTGCGCTCCTTCCAGGCGTTGGCCCGGGAGAGGCGCACGCTGATCTTTTTCGAGGCGCCGCACCGTCTGGACGCGACACTGGCGGCGATGGCCGAGGCGTTCGGCACTGACCGTCCGGCAGCGGTGTGCCGGGAGCTGACCAAGACGTATGAAGAGGTCAGGCGTGGTGCTCTGGGCGACCTGGCCGAGTGGGCGGCCGACGGTGTCAAGGGCGAGATCACCGTTGTGGTCGGCGGGGCACCACCAGAGGTGGTCGACCTCGAGACGGCGGTGTCCGCGATACAGGCTCGGGTAGCTGGTGGTGAGCGGTTGAGGGACGTGTGCGCAGAGGTGGCCGCAGCGACGGGCCTGAGCCGCAATGACCTCTACAACGCGGCGCTGGCCGCTCGGCGATGAACTGAACGAAACGGACCGACGAAGAACCGGACCGACGAAGAACCGGACCGAGGTGGCGCGGGTCTTCAGCCTCGAGCGGTGACCAGTGCGGCCACCCGTGCGGCTGCGGCCCGCAGTGCCGGGTTGGTGTTTGAGGATGGGCCATGGACAAAGCCCGCCTCTGCCACCACGACGACCGCCCCTGTCTGAACGGAGGCATACCCGGAGTCCGGCATCGTGCTCGGCGCACCCGGGAAGGTCTTGCCCTCACGCAGCAGGTCGTTGAGATTGCCGGTTCCGGTTGCATCCAGGATCTCTTTGACCGATGCGGCTGCCTCCGCTGATGCCATCTGTATCCGCGATACGACAAATATCGTCGGACGACCGCTGACCTGACCGGTTGCCAGGGATCGCGTTGCCTTCACACAGTTCTCGGTCTTGAACGAGCTCTTCGTCCGGCCGTGCGAGTGGCTCGCACAGTTCGTGATCACGTCGGTGACCTGCACGGTGTAAACGGCTGGCGCGGCGCTTGCGATCGGGGACGTTGGCCTGGCCTGGGAGCCGCCGGAGTGTGACAGCGCGAAGCCGCTGACGATCAGCACGGCGGCGATGGCGCCTCCGGCGACCAGAGCCCGACGGGAGGGCTGGCGCACCGAGGGATGGGCCGGCGAGGTGTCCGGCGGTCCGACACGGGGCGGCTCAGGCTGTTGGACTGGCTGAGCGACCTGTTGCGTGACTTGCTGAGCGACCTGTTGCGTGACTGGCTGAGCGACTTGTTGCGTGACTGGCTGTGCGAAACGCTGCGTGACCGGCTGCGCGACTGGTGGATCGGACATCGGGGGCTGTGGGGCAGTCACGTCAGGATGGGCGGCGGGTGAGGGACCCGGCCCGGCGTGGCGCTCGCTGGTTCGGCGCACCAGGTTGGCGATGACAGCAGCGGAGTCGTCGGCGTCGGAGTTGGAGCTTGAAGCCGCCGAGGGGTCGCGCGGCGCGCCACCCGGGGAGTCCACGTGCTTGTTGGAATCTCGATCGAATAGGGACATTGGCGTCAAGCATGCCTGTCCACAGGGTCATCTTCCAACTCCTGCCTCAGCTCAGGGCTGTTCCGGAGCAGTCAGCGGTCGACCCAGCTGTACTCGACCTCGGGCCGCCCCGCACCGCCGTATCGTGAGCGCCGTACGACGAGTGCGGAGTCGGCGAGATACTCGAGATAGCGGCGCGCAGTGACCCGCGATGCGCCCACCACCGCGGCCACCTCGGTGGCCGAAAGACCCTCGGAAGACGGTCGCAGGACCGTGACCACGGCGTCCAGGGACTCGGGGCTCATGCCCTTGGGCAGACTGCTCGAGTCGCTCCCGCGCAACGTGGCCAGCACGCGGTCGACCTCATGCTGGCTGATGGCCATGTCACCCGCGAGCTGCTGGCGGTACGCGGCGTACCGCTCGAGCTTTTCCCTCAGGGCTGCGAAGGTGAAGGGCTTCAGCAGATACTGCACAATTCCCTGTGAGACCGCGGCGCGCACCACCGTGAGGTCGCGGGCCGAGGTGACGGCGATGACGTCGGCCCGGTGCCCCGCGGTCCGCATCGCCCGCACCACGTCGAGGCCATGCATGTCGGGCAGGTACATGTCGAGCAGCACCAGGTCGATCCCGGACGACGGGTGGCCGAGCAACCGGATCGCCCCGGCACCGTCAAGTGCCTTTCCGCGCACGCCGAAACCACGGACCCGCTCGACGTAGGCCACATGCGCGTCGGCGGCGACCGGCTCGTCCTCGACGACCAGCACCCCGATCTCTCTCACGGCGCGACCGCGACGGGTAGCGGGAACCGGACGGTGAACACTGCGCCGACGAACACCGCGCCCACGAACGCTGCGTCGTGCAGCACCGTGTCGTGCAGCACCGTGTGACCGAGGCTCGGCTCGTCGGCGCTGCCGACCTCCACCGTGCCCTTATTACGGTGGGTGACTTGGCCGACCAACGCCAGACCGAGTCCGTGCCCGATCAGGCGCGTGTCGGACTTGGTGGACCAGCCGCGGGTGAAGGCGCGCGTCGCGGACGCCTGGTCCAGGCCGGGGCCGCTGTCGCTGACCTGCAGCACCAGCGTGCGGGCGGTGCCACGGCTGGATGGCGCGTCCTCGACCCAGCTGGAGAATCCCACCCGGCGCGGCCCCGGCGCCCCGGCGGCCGCGTCGATGGCATTGTCGAGCAGGTTGCCGACCACGGTGACCAGGTCGCGGGCGGGGATCACGCTCTCCGGAACATTGCTGGCCGGGTCTACCTCCAGCGCGACGCCGCGCTCGTTGGCCTCGGCGGCCTTTCCCAGCAGCAGCGCCGCCAGAACCGGCTCGTCCACCGCGCTGACGACCAGGTCTGTGAGCTGCTGGGCCTGGGCCAGCTCAGCGGTGGCGAAGGTCAGCGCCTGTTCGGTGCGGCCCAGCTCGATCAGGCTGATCACGGTGTGCAGCCGGTTGGCTGCTTCGTGGGCCTGGGAGCGCAGCGCCTCGGCAAGCCCGCGGGCAGAGTCCAGCTCGCCGGTCAGTGCCTGCAGATCGGTGTGGTCGCGCAGTGTCAGGACGGTGCCGAGCTCGCGACCCTCCCAGCGGGCCGGCGCCTGGTTGACCACCAGCACCCGGTTCGAGGTCAGATGGATGGCATCGTCGACCTCGCGGCCGCCTTTAAGGGCGTCGGTCATCGGTGCCGGCAGCCCGAGCTCGTCGAGCCTGCGCCCGGCCCAGCCCGTCGGCAGCTCGAGCAGCCGGCGCGCCTCGTCGTTGGCCAGCAGCAGGCGCCCGCGCAGATCCAGGAGCACCAGACCCTCGCGCACAGCGTGCAGCACCGCGTCGTAGAACTCGTACATCCGGGCCAGCTCGTCGGGCCCCAGGCCGTGCGTCTGGCGGCGCAGCCGGCGCGCTATCAGGGCGGCACCAGCCGCTGCCAGCAGGAGCGCCACGATCGCGGCAGCCAGCAACGTGCGCACCTGCCGGGCCAGGTCGCGCGCCAGGGCGTCGCGGGTGACGCCGACCGCGACCAGCCCGAGTACCTTTCCGCCGTCGGCCCGCACGGGCACGACCGCGCGCTCGGACGGACCGAGCGTGCCGGTGTACGTCTCGAGCACCACGCCGCCGGCGAGTGCGGCACTGATATGGCCGATGAACGGCTTGCCTATCAGGCTCGGGGTGGGGTGGGAGTAGCGGGTGCGGTCGGTGTTCATCACGACGACGAAGTCGGTACCGGTGTCGCGGCGAACCTGTTCGGCGTACGGCTGCAAGGTGTCGGAGGGGCGCACCAGGGGTGCGGTCAGCGCGGACCGCACCAGCGGCGACGCCGCAACGCTCCGGGCGATGGCCAGCACCCGTTCGCCGGTGGAGTCCTGGCTGCGCTGGCGGGCCTGCACGTAGGCGGCCGCACCGCCGGCCAGCACCACGATCGTGACAACCACCACCTGCAGCGCAAAGAGCTGGCGCGCCAGGCTCCAGGCCCGTGGGTTCAGGCGGGGGTACATGGCACCAGTGTGCAGCGTGTCCAGGGTCGCCTTTGCTCCGCTGCGCCGCCTTGCCACTGCGCCGGTGACCCGAATGCGCCCGTGAACGCAATGAACGCAACGTTGACCAGGGTCAGCAACGGGGCCACCGTCATGGGAAATCACTCGTGAGATCCAGGAGGATCAACATGTCCAGCTCCGCAGCAGCGTCGCCGCCGGGTTCCATGTCGGCCGGCTCCCCACCGTTCGCGCCGCCAGCCCCGCGCGACAAGACGCACTACCTCTACATGGCAGTGATCGTGGCGGCGCTGCTCGGCATAGCGGTCGGCTTCGCGTTCCCGGGCAAGGACGGGTTCGCTGTCGGTCTCAAGCCGCTCGGCACCGGCTTCGTGAACCTGATCAAGATGATGATCACGCCGATCA
>DASRUA010000208.1:0-7844 GCA_035655615.1 Dermatophilaceae bacterium | reverse complement strand
AGCCGGCCGGGCGCTGTTGCGTAGAGGCGAGGTCCCGGACTAGCCGACGGGGCTGTGGACGGGTATGACTGCTGATCCCGTGCATTCGAAGAGCTGCGTCAATCTGGGCGGAATGACGCTCGCTGTACCGGGTTCCACGGGATTCGTCGCACTCGCGCAACGCGCTGTCATCGGCATGACAGTGCGTCCCGTAGGCCATGACAGTACGTCCCGTAGGCCGAACGTCAACCGGCGAGAGGGAGTTGCGGGTTCAAGGCGCCCAAGCCTGCGCGCCCCGGGCTGCGCGGTCGAACGCACCTGTCACTGTGGTGCTCATGCCGCGTACCAGCCGATCCAAGCCGTTCGGCCCATGTTCGCTGTGCAAACAGGAACGCCAACTGACGTTCGAGCACATCCCACCGCAGGCGGCCGGCAACACCGACCCGGTATGGGCGCAGAACATGGATCAGTGGCTCTCAGCAGGCCCGGCGTACGCGCGGAAGGGCCAACCGCGGGGCCGCCAGCAGCAGCGCGGCGCGGGAGGCCATCTGTTGTGCGGTGAGTGCAACAGCCTGCTCGGGACCACTCTGGTTCCGGAATACGCGAGATGGGCAGGTCCAGTCCGCGATGCCTTTGTCAAGGCAAAGGAGCTGGTCGATTGGGCAGACCGGATCCCGGAACAGTCGCTGGTCGAAGTCGGGTGGGCGGGTCGCCGTCCGGGAGTGTTCGCTCGGCAGGCGCTCGCGATGTGCCTGACTGCTGGACGTGGCCTTCCGGAAGTGCGGAGGCACTCGGCGCTGTTGGCCGCAATCCACACCCACGATGAGCAGGACACTGCCACGCTGCCGTCGCTGCAAATGCGCTTCTACGCCGGGCCGCAAGCACGCATGGGTCCCGCGCAAGGATGGTTGAAGCACACCGCTGCCGGTTGGGTCAGCTCGGTGGCATGGGAGGTGGCGTATCCGCCGTTTGCGTTCTCCCTCACCCTGGCTGGCGTCGCTTCCGAAGATGACTTCGACCTGCGCGGCTGGCTGGCGTTGCCGTCCGCCACGACCGCCGGGCAGGTGTCATTGATGGCGCCGTTAGGGTTCGGCCATACGCCGTACTTCCTTGACTACCGCACTCGGGCAGCCGTTGCCCGTGACGCTGAGGAGCCAGCGATCCCAGCCCCGGCGCAGCGATTCGCGATGCAACCCGACGTGTGGACGCGTTTTGGGGTTGAGCCGGTCAAGACGTGCGATGTCGCGTTCCGGCTTCCCGGACGGTGGTCGTTGTCGCTGTAGCCGATCCGCCATCGGGACTGTAAGGGGTCGGTTCAGCGGATGACAGCTGGAGTGGGTCTGGAGGGCCTAACGAGGCGCCAGCCGGTCGGCTCAGACGCTGTTGGCGACGGTGTTGAACAATGTGCTCAGGTGAGTTCTGGGGAGGCTGACGACGACGATGACGACGACCGCGATGGGAGCGACCATGAGGCCCAACTCGACCGCGGCAACGCCGTGCTCGGAGTTCTGAAGCCTTTCGTGGAGCTCGATGAGAACTGGCATGAGGTGACATCCTGTGGCGTTGGCAGGGATGATGAATTGTGCCTACAGAATCCCGCATGATCTCCTTGGGTTTCGGCAAGTTTGCGCGTTCTGATCGGATATACGCGCTGGAGCCCCTGCTGGGCGAAGAACGCGGCGATGGTCGCCGGACCAAAGTATGGGTCGATGGCATCACCGATCCGGTCATCGCGTCGCGCACCCAGGGGACGATTCTGCGTGATATGGGTCAGGACGCCGCTGCGGATGCGCCCCTGGTCGCTGAGGCCTTGGACCTGGCGTCGCGGCTAGCTGCCGCTGCGGACGCTGGTCGGGTCGACCTCAGCGATCTCGGACGCCGAGCCCGGCGTCTCCTGGCCGCTACTACTATTCGCGATTGACTCGGGGCTCCACGGGACTGGGGGCGCTGGCCTGCCAAAGCTAGTCGTTGGGAGAGCAGCCGCTGGGATGTTGAGGCTCGCAAGAGCGTCTCCACCGCGGCGCAGCAGCGAATGACCGACTTCGCCGAGCAGTCGGTAAACGCCAGACGCCGCTCGCTACCAAAGGGCCGGGCGCCAAGGAACGGAGATGGAACGGCTCGAGGACAGACACCATCTCGGCCGTGGATGACCGTAAGCGGATCCGTGAGCGGGCGGTCTTCGGTCGGTGGAGCATGGTCATGGCTTGAGGGCTGCGGCCACGTCACTGACTTTCTGGACGAGGCGAAGGGTCCCGGGTATGCGTTTGAAGCCGTAGTTCTCGTAGAAGGTCGCTGCTCGCTCGTGGAGTGCATCCACGACGACGATTCGGGCGGCGACGGTCTGGGTCGCGACGACGATCCGCTCGAGTGCGTCGGCAAGAAGTACCCCACCTAGGCCCTGCCCTTGCAGACTCTGATCCAGGGCAAGGCGGGCCAACAGGACAGCAGGTACCTCCGAGGGGCTGCCGCGTCCGACGGACTTCGGCAGCTCGTCGCGCACGATCCTGTGCCCAGTGAGCGAGTAGTACGCCATGACCGTTTGATCTTCTGTAGTCCAGACGAAGGTTCGTGCAACTCGGCGGGCCTCGGCCCCTGACGCATGTTCAGACAGCCACGTGTCCATGCTTGGCTCGCCGGAGTTGAGGGCGTCCAGCCGCTGAACGTCGGGATTGAGCGCCTGAGAGTGAAACACCGGTCAGCGAGTGACGACGTCGCGCGTGCGGCGAGAGGCGCGACGAAGCGCCGGGCTTGGACGGGCTGGGTCATCCAGGGCTTCGAGGAGACTGTCGAAGAACGCGGCGGGCACGCGAGTCTGAGATTCGTGCTCGCGCAGGATTTGTTCTGCCCGATCTTCGGCTGCGGAGCGGACGAAATCGCTGACCGGGAGGTTGACCAGGTCAGCGGCGAGGGCGATCTTGGCTTTGCTTTCCGGACGGACCCGGACTTCGAGACGAGCTGTCGCTGCCATCGTGACTCCTTATATGTACGTACAAATGTACGGGAGTCCTTGACGGCGGTCAACACCACGCCGATGCACCCGCCACGATAGATGCGTGTCTGCTGGGGGAACGATGACCGGACGCATCTGAGGCAAGGTTGCGTGTCCGTAGGACGAACGCCAACTGCGACGCACGCGCGGTCTATGGGGCTATGAGCGGATGCCGACCGGGGTACGACCTCACGTCTGTGTCATCTGGGTTGTCCCTACCTACGAAAGGGGCTCACGATGCGCATTGCGATGGCGAGCGACCACGCCGGCCGTGCACTCAAGGAGGAGATCAAGGCGCTGTTGCGCGCCGACGGGCATGAGATCTCCGACTTCGGCACCGACACCGATGACGCCGCAGACCTCCCCGACCACGTCTACCCAGCAGCCCTTGCCGTCGCGCGGGGTGAGGTCGACCGCGGGATCTTCGTCGACGGCGTCGGCTACGGGAGCGCGATGATCGCGAATAAGATCGCTGGTATCTACGCCGCGGTGTGCCAGGACCCCTTCTGTGCCGAGCTAGCACGCTCGCATTCGGACACCAACGTCCTGTGCATCGGCGGCAAGATCATCGGCTCGGCGATCACGCTGGAGATCGTTCGTGTGTGGATGGCGACGGAGTGGCTCGGCGAGGGCGGCGAGAAGTACGCCCGGCGGGTCAACAAGGTGAAGGACATCGACGCCCGGCACCTCGTGCACGTGGACTGAGGACACAGGCTGCGCTGAACCCTGGTCGCGCTGAGGCCCGGGACGACCGGGACCTCATCCACGCGCCTCGGCAAGGTCGCACCCGTCGCAGATCCGGTCGCATTGCGCGGTCGGCGACGCACCGGCAGCGGAACGGTCAGCGGAGCACGTGCCCGCTGCTCATCGCCGCCTTTGGTCGTCCCGTAGCCCAGTGGGCTGCGGGAGCGCCAAAGTCGATTTGCGGAAACGTCGAGGGGTCTTGCGGGAGCGCCAAGGCCCCGGATGCGCCGCGGCCCTCGACGCCGAACGCTTCCTCGACTCCAGCGCCTGAGCCTGGCGGCTGTTCGACGTTGAGGTCTTCCGCGCCAGACTTGCAGATAGCGCTGCAAGATCGCGTTCTTGCGGCGCCAACTGCAGGTCGAGCGCACAGGGGCAGGGACGGGGCGGTTGGTGGCGGCGGCTACCGTCGGTCTGGTGACTTCCCGCGCCGCGCCTGACGCACTGGCGGTGCGGCGAGCCACGCGGGGCGTGTACCTCGTGTTCATCGGCTCCGGTCTGGGTTTCGCCAGCTGGGCCGCCCGCATCCCGCAGGTGCGCGAGGAGCTCGACTTCACCCCTGCCGCCCTGGGCCTGGTGCTGCTGGCCATCGCCGTCGGCTCCCTGATCGCGCTGCCATCCGCGGGCCTGATCGTCCAGCGCATCGGCGCGGCGAAGACGATCGTCGTGATGTCCTTGATCCTCGCGACGGGCATCGCCACCGCCGGGGTGGGAGTCCTTGTGGGCGTAACCCCCGTGGTCATCGGCCTGGTGCTGATGGGCTTCGGCAACGGCGGGTGGGACGTGGCCATGAACGTGGAGGCGGCCGCGGTCGAGCAGCAGCTCAAGGGCTCGATCATGTCCCGCTTCCATGCCGGCTTCAGCCTCGGCACGGTCATCGGCGCACTGCTCGGTGCCGCGATGAACGCGCTGCACGTCTCGGTCACCGTGAACCTGCTGCTCATCGCGCTGCTCCTCGCGGTCGCGATGCCGCTGTCGACGCGCGGCTTCCTGCCCGCCGGCACCGAGGCGCATGACCAGCCCAGCGAGAACATCCATCCGCTCAAGGCCTGGATCGAGCCGCGCACCCTGCTCATCGGCCTGTTCGTCCTGACGATGGCGTTCGCCGAGGGCACCGCGACCGACTGGATCGGCGTTGCCACGATCGACGGCTATGGAGCGACGGCGGCTCTGGGGTCTCTGGCCTACGGCGTCTTCGTCACCTCGATGACCATCGGCCGCTGGTACGGCACGCAGGTCCTGGACCGCTTCGGCCGCGTCCCCGTGCTGCGGGTCTGCGCGGCGAGCGCCCTGATCGGCTTGCTCATCGTGGTCTTCGGGCCCAACCTGGTGACCGCCATGGTCGGCACCGTCCTTTGGGGCCTGGGCACTGCGCTCGGCTTCCCCGTGGGGATGAGCGCCGCGGCCGACCAGCGACACCACGCCGCCGGACGCGTCAGCGTCGTCGCGACCATCGGATACCTCGCCTTCCTCGCCGGCCCGCCACTGGTTGGACTCATCGGCAACCAGGTCGGCGTCCTACGCGCCCTCAGCGTCACGGCCGCGCTGCTGGCCATCGGCCTGCTGGTCGCCGGCGCCACCCGCCCCATCGCCGACTAACCGCACGTGCTCGGGTAGGGGTGGCGGTTCTTCAAGGACATGCTCTGATGTCGCTGGAGCGAACGACCGCAAGTGGCGCATACAGCGCGCGTTTGCGTCACAGGTGGATCCCGTTACGAACACCTGGGCGCCAGCGGTCCCTCGTGACGACCGCGCGAAATGCGGCATAGAGCGGGCGTTTTCTCGGAAGCCCATGGAGTTGTCGCAACAACGAACGGTTCGAAGGTCTGACCTGAGACGGCGCCAATCGACCTGACGACTGCGGGGTGCTGGCTCTTCGAACAAGGTCAATGTGAATCGGAAGGTGCAGAATCGAGCGGTGATAAGTCCTGACTCGCCGCTTCGACACCTGCCCATCGCCCTGAATGCTCGACAAGCCATGTACTGCGACGGCGTCAGGTATGCGATCGAGATGCTGGACCGATCGTATTCACGCCTCGTCGCTGAGCTCGAAGCGGCAGCCTCAAACGGCACTACAGAAGAGTGCCCGGCGATCTTCCTAGATGCGTGGTCCGTGGTGGACTCTGCCAATCGCCTTCGAGTACTCTCTTCCTCGTTCCCCAACATGAAGAAGAACACCCCGGCAATGCGGCTGCTCCAACGGAACCTGTCGCAGGCCGAGGCTTTGCGTAACTCGATCCAACATCTTCCAGGCGATATTCAGGGGTACGCCGATCGGGGTACGCCCACGTGGGGGGTCCTGCATTGGACCCGTCTGGACAGCGACTCAAATGCTCGTGTGTTCATGCTTGTCCCTGGAGCCACCCGATCCATGTCGGGGCTTGGGCCGATTGTGTCGCCGTCAGGGCGACCCTTCGTCTACAACCCGGACCACGTGACACTTACGGCGTTCGATGCGAAGGCTGACCTCTCTGCCATACATCGAGCCGTAGCAGGGTTCCTTCCTAGTCTCGAGGTCTCGTTGATGAACGCGTTCAGCGGGCAGGACGAGCGGTCGGGAAGCGACCTGCTTGTGACTCTCGAGATGCATTTGGACGAAGTCGGCTCCGATGGTCCCCAAGAGCTTCCCGATGCATAGGACGCTAGCAAACGGTTGACCGTGAAGGCGATGTGCGGACGTTGCGCCAGCGCCGCGGACTCTGGACCGAGGCGGCCTTAGCGGTTCCAGGATCTTGGCACCGAGACCCGGTGTCCGCTGTGGGAGCCGACATGCGCGGCAGTGTCGGCGCCGCATGCTTTGATCCCCTCATGCAGACGCCGCCTAAGAAAAGCACCGCACGCGAGGTGACAGAGAAGACGATCGAAGGCGGCGCCGGCATGATCCCGCTCGTGGGGAGCGCTATCGCGGCTGCCTTCACGTACGCAGTCGGCTACGCCTTCAACAACCGCATGCAACAGTGGTACGACGACGTGGCCTCCGCGATCCAAGAGCTTCAGGATCGAGAGGAAGGCCTGGACTTCGATCAGCTCGCCGACGATCCTGTGTTCGTTGACGCCGTTGTCCACGCGACTCGTGCAGCGCAGGGCACGCATCAACGCGAGAAACTCGATGCGCTGCGGAACGGCATCATCAACTCGATCGGGCCGGGCGCGCCTTCCGCTGACGAACAGCTCCGCTTCCTCCGGCTCATCGATCAGTTCTCTCCGGCCCACCTGCGCATGCTGACGTTCTGGCGTGATCCGGCAGCCTTATTCGAAACGGAGGGGATACCCCGGCCCAACATTTCCAGCGGTGCCCGAATGGCGCTTCTTGACGCAGTGCCGGACTTCGCTGGCAAGTCTGACTGGAACACGCTGCTCGCTAGTGACCTCAACGGCGCTGGTCTCATGGCAGGACAGTTGGGCGGGATGATGACCGAGCAAGGCCTCTACCAATCGCCCCTGACAGATCTGGGCCGTCGGTTCTTGGCGTTTGTCGGTGATCCGACAGGCCACACACCTTCGTAGGGGGCAGATCCATTGCTTGATTTCGACTTGGCTCGCCAGCCAGTCCGGCCGCACGAATTGGCGGCCCTGGTTGAAGCCATCGAAAACGCCCATCCTCGGATGAGCAGGATTGGCTGGAGTGGAAGTTGATGCTCGACCTGGGCAGCAAGGCGCACTTGGCTGCGATCGCAAAGTGCATCCTGGCCCTTGCAAACCGTGACCCCGTGACTGCAGCCTCCCCATTGGAGAAGCACCCAACCGGCTCATCATTGAGGTCAATGGACAGTCGGTCTCTGCCCTATACCGGCCGATGCACTGAGCGATCCTCTTGCGACGATGGCGAAAGTCACGTCGTACGGGTCAGAACAACCCCTCGACGACGGGTATGAGCTGTTGCTGGTATTGGGCGGTGTCTCGCAGCAGAGCGGAACTGATCAAGACGTGGTCAGGGCGCAGCTGCCAGAGTTGCTGTCCCAGGACTGGGATTTCGGTGATTCGCAGGTGGAACGGCCGCGCTGTCCGGGCCAGGGCACGTTCCATGGTGCTGACAAGCTTTGTCTCGAACAGCGCGCCGACGCTGCTTTGCATGGTCGCGCCGTGCTCTCGATGGCGGTCGTTGCTCCACCGGACGGCGTCAAAGAAGTGGGCA
>DASRUA010000207.1:0-4135 GCA_035655615.1 Dermatophilaceae bacterium | reverse complement strand
TCGCAGGGAGAATTTGGTTGTCTGCGGTCCGTCCGTTATCAACGGGGCCTGACTCGCCCGCATCGTCGTCATCGACGAGGGTGATCTGCTTGCTCTGTCATCGTCGCTTCCTGGTTATCAGCGGGAAGTCCTCGACGAGATGGAACGGAATCAGTGGCACACAGCATGGCGGTGCGGCCCTCGGGTGGGCCGCGGACTTGGACAGTGATCGACGCGAGCTATCGGACGGTGGTCCCGGTCGAGGAGTGGCTTGAAGCCCACCGCCACCTCTGGTCTCCGAACACGATTCGCGGCTACGCGACATCGCTGTCGCAGTGGTGGACGTTCCTCGAGCAGCGCGGCGAGGAAGAGGGCTGGCGCGACGTCGGCGTGCCAGCGGTCTCGGGGTTCCTCGCCTGGTTGCGTAACGGTCGAAAGGTCGAGCACTCCCTGATCGCACGCCAGGACGCGCCGTCGCCGGAGACGCTGGAGGCACGCTTGGCGGCGTTGCTGTCCTTTTACCACTGGCAACAAGGAGTCTTCGGCGTTCCGGTCGCGGGCCGGCTGATGCGCGGGGCTCCGCGTGGCACTCGTGCACGTGGACTCTTGGCTCACCTGGACGCACGATCGGCGCCGGGCCCGTCGTCGTTGGTGCGGGTTCGTCGCAGTCGACAGAGCGGGCGGCCGCCCCTGCTGCTACCTCAAGAGATCCAGTCGATCCTGGACGGCTGCGCCGTTTTCGTGGTCTCGACCGGCGAATGGAATGGCAACCTACGCGACCGGCTGCTGTTCGCGTTGCTGGCCGAGACCGGCATGCGGATCGGAGAGCTGTTGGGTCTGCGGATCGGTGACTTCGTGATGGGACGCGGCGGGACCGCGTATGTCGAGATCGTGCCGCGTGACGACAACCCGAATGGCGCTCGGGTCAAGATGATGCGACCACGGCGGGTCTACGTCGGCGCCGACGTCGAGCGGCTCTTCGCCGACTATCTGACGCATCTCGCCGGCCGCGCGGCCGAGTTCGGGTTTCCCGTGACCGCGGACTCACCGTTGCTGGTGAACCTGGAACGGCCCCCGCTGCTGGCCGCGCTGCGGGAGGGGACCGTCCGCGACAAGACGGCAGCATTGAGGAAGAAGGGGATCGGCCCGCCCGGGTGGACCCCGCACTGGTTCAGGCACACCCACGCGACCGCGCTGCTGCTCGCCGGGGTCTCGGAGTGGGTCGTCTCCCGGCGGCTCGGTCACGCACACGTGCAAACCACCCTGGACCTGTACGGCTGGGTGCGCGAGGACGAAGCGTTGCGCGCCGCCGCGAACTGGAAGTCCTACGCGGCCGGCTGGCAGGTCCTCGATGAGAACTGAACCTCCTGTGCACCTTCGTTCTGCTGAGGGTCTCGACCCGATCTGGCGGGCTTGGGACGAGCTGCCACTCCCGTGGCGTGGGCCGGTGATCGGGCCGGGGATCGAGGACTGGGAGTCCATGACCGAGAACGGTGATCGCCGGATCGACCTGACCGGTCTGCCAGAACCGTTCGGTGCCGAGCTGGCCTGGATGACGCACTGGCAGGCCGCGGACGGCACCAGGTCCTCGGTCTTGGCGACCAACCAGCTGGCCAACATCTTGCGCATGGCCCTGTGCGAGGGCCACCCGATACCCGCGTCGATACGCGAGATGGACTGGGCTGCGGCTTCCTCCCTCCAGGGTTGGTTTTACGCCCACCGTTGGGGACGGCTCCCACCCGAGGGCTGCCGCAGCAGGCTGCGGATCGTGTTCCGCTTCGCGCGTCTCGCGCTACTGGCGCGCTGCAATGCCGGTCCGTGGTGGGCGTTGGACGACTGGCACCCGCGTTGCGACCCGCGGATCCCGCTCACCGGGCGGGAGCCACAAGGGAACTACGGGTGCTCACCCGGCCAGATCACCCAGGTGTGGCTGCGGGACGCGGTCAAGTGGCATCTGGGCACGATGCTGGAGGCGGGCACCCTGCGCTGGTCGACCGTCAGCCAGGAACGACTCAGGTCCCTGGTCCGTTTCGATCGGTGGCTCTCGAGCACGTCAGAGGACCCCACCACTATCCTCGGCGATCCAGCGGCCGCAGCCGGACAAGCGGTCGCGTTCCGCACCTGGGATGCAGACTCAGCCAACCGCTCGCAGCGGGTGTGTGACCGCGGACGTCGAGGATCGGTGCATCCCCGCCTGATCAACGACGACCTACGGGCGGTCGCCGAGCTGTTCGCGTTCATGGCCCTCAACCTCGTCGAGGCTCGTCGAATCGTGGGCCCGTCACCCTGGGAGCAGGTCACCGACACCCACGCCGCCAGCTGGTTCCGTCAGGTCTCGCGCATCCCGCACCAACCGACCTTGAACGACCGCCACTACGTCGACGACCACGCTCTGGCCCAGATCCCCGCTGCTCTGCCCCTGCTCGGCTTGGGCCATGACCAACAGATGCTGATCACCCGCGGCGACGGGAAGCAGGTCCTCGTCAGCGGCTTCGACGACCCGCAGGCGATGCGGATGATCCTGCTGCAAGTCCTCACCGGCCGGCGCTCCAGCGAAATCCGCACCTGCGAGTTCGACTGCCTGTCACCGGTGCCCGGGCACGCTAGCGACGGCGTGGAACTCACGCGGTTCCAGTACGCCCAGAGCAAGATCGACATCGCGCCCGACAGCATCCTCGTCGACCGTGAGGTCACCGCCGTCATCGAGGAGCAACAGACCTGGTTACGTGAGCAGCTCCCCGGCATCGAGCCGCACTTTCTGTTCACTCGCCGCAAAGGCAACCGGCGCGGCGACAAGCCCTACTCCTCAGGCACCTACAGCTGGATGCTGCGCGAGTTCAGCAACGTCGTCCAGATCACCGACAGCAAGGGTCGACTGATACAGCTCAGCCACACCCACCGGTTCCGGCACACCAAGCTGACGCGGCTGGCCGAGCTCGGACTGCCCATCCACGTCCTGCAGCGCTACGCCGGGCACGCCACCCCGACGATGTCCATGCACTACATCGCCCAACGCGAGGAACACGCCGAGCAGGCGTTCCTGGCCACGTCGAGGCTCAAAGCCGACGGCACCCGGGTGTTGTTCTCCCGTGAGGACCACGACAGCCTGCACCTGCTCAACCGGGCCGACCGATTCCTGCCCAACGGCGGATGCATGCTCCCGCCCCTGCAGACCTGTGACAAGGGCAACGCCTGCCTGACCTGCTCGGTATTCGTCACCGACGAGACCCACCAACCCTCCTTGGTTCGCCAGTTGACGGAGACCGAGGAATTGATCACCCGAAGCACTGCGGCGTTCCAAGAGCGCCACGCCCGGCCGATGCCCGAGGACAACCCCTGGCTCGCTCAGCGTCGAGCCGAGCACGCTGCCCTGACCCGGCTCCTAGCCACCATGCAAGAAAAGCCCAGCCGAGCGATCCAAGGCGGTGGCTGCGGAGCGGTCGCCACAGGACCGGTCCGGCTCGCCCTCGACCACACCCGTCAGCGAAGGAATCAGCCATGACCGACGCCCGCTCACGACGCATCGCCGTCCTGACCGCCGCCGCCCAGGCGAAGTCCGCCGCGAAGACCAAAGCGGCCGAACGAGGCATCCGCGCACTCGTCAAACGTGGTGACCCCATCACCTTCCAGGCCGTCCAACGAGAAGCCAGCGTGTCCCACGCCTTCCTCTATGGGAACCCAGAACTCCGCGGCCGCATCGAGCACCTCCGAGCTCAAACCCGCCCCGGCGCAGTCTGTGCCGTCCCGCCCGACTCCGAGAGCGCGCTCGTGTTCGCCCTGACCGGTCAGATCAACCGCTTGAAGAAGGAGCACCGGCAGAGCGTCACAGCCCTGCGGGCCGCGCTTGAGGAAGCGCACGGCGAAAACCTTGACCTCCGCAGGGAGCTCTCTCGACGAGGCGGACACGCTGAGCCCGCTCCGCAGAGCCTGCCTCTCTGACCACGTTGCATCGATCGCAACAGCGTCGTGACCTGCGAGAACATCACTAGTCCAAGGTCAAACCGTTGATAACGGTCGGTCCCAGGATCAGGGCGCCGTGGTGGGCGTCGGTGAATGCCAGGCTGGTCAGGTCCGATAGCAGCATCCGGTCGTAGCGCAGGTCGTCGGGTTCGGTCCAGGTGTCTAGGACCATGGTGGGGTCCAGTCCGGCGGTGCG
>DASRUA010000206.1:0-3303 GCA_035655615.1 Dermatophilaceae bacterium | reverse complement strand
ACAGTTGGAGAACACCATGGCTCAAGGCACCGTCAAATGGTTCAACGCGGAGAAGGGATTCGGTTTCATCACCCCGGATGGCGGCGGCCCCGACGTGTTCGTCCACTTCTCCGCGATCACCGGCAGCGGCTACCGCTCCCTTGAGGAGAATCAGAAGGTCACCTACACCGTGAGCCAGGGCGCCAAGGGACCACAGGCATCGGACGTCGCCGCCGTCTGACCATTCGCCGGGTAAAGCTCCGTTGGCCCCTTTCCGAGTGGTGTCCGCGGCGCCAACCCGCAGGTGACGACCGCTGTCGATGTGATGGCGCAGCACCGACCGGGACCAGACATGTTGAGCGTCCTGCGTGGCGTACCACTGACGGACCTGGTTGTCGTCCAGGCGGGTCCAAGAGCACCGTGATGTGTCCCCACGGCAATCGCGCAACAGGCTGTTGCGCACGATTGGTCCGGGCCACGCCGAGCGCAGCTCGCACCCGCGCCGCCCTGCACCTCGGACTTGACCTGCTCAAACAGATCCCCCGTACCCGACGGGGATGGCAGGTTCTGGGATGCTGCGGCTATTCACCCGGCCATCCTTCCTGACGGCGCCGACAATGTTCCTTGACGGCTATCCTGTCTGCGCTGGATCCCTGGTCGTTGTTCTGCTTCTGCGAGCTACCGTCTTCAGCCATGGACCGCATCGTGGTTGATCCCGCGGTCCGAGGCGGTATGCCGTGCGTGCGCGGCACCCGGGTGCCGGTGGTCACTGTCGCCGGCCTGCTCGCGGAGAACGTCAGCATCGAGGCAGTGTTGGAGCACTACCCGCAGCTGACAATCGAGGACGTGCACGCCTGCCAGGCCTTCATCGGGCACCTCACCCGCGGTCGCAGCGGCACACCACTACCGGGATTGACCGTCCACGAGTTGGTGTCCCAACTGACCTGGCGGGTCCTCGGTCCGTTGAAGGGCCGCGCCAAATCGGTGCTGGACTGGGCCGGCCTGCGAGGTGAACCTCCCGCCACGATCGAAGCAGTGGCCCGCCGCTACTTCGTCACCCCGCAAGCGGTCAAGCACCGCATACGGCGGGTGGCTGCCGCCGGAGCCCAACTGCCACTCACCGACAACCTCCTCGCCGAAGTCTTCGGACCACCCCGACCCGGCGAGAACCCCGTCACCCATCGGCGCTGCGTCCACCTGCTGAGCATCGAAACAACGAACACCCAGAACTGAACTCGGCGTCATGACGGGAGGCCACAGCCCTTGCCATGGCTGGGCAATTTTGCAGCAGTGCGCTGCAAAAGTTGGATAAGCCCGGCGGCGCGACCATGTCAAACTTCCCCGGTCAGTTGCGACGTCGAAGCGGAGTTGCCGACAACTGGCGGGATCCACCCGGCTTCACCCGAAACTTCTCAGAGGGAGCCGCTGAGCGTTGGTCAGGTTCGACACCTGATTCCACGGATGGGACCGCACCTGGCTGCCCCGGAAAAGCTGAAAGCTCGATCAGTCGGTGTCGCTCAGACTTTCTTCGGCAGCGGCCGACCAACACTCCCCCAACCATGCCGCGACGCCGGAGACCCGATCAACGCCGATCAGCCCACCATCAACGAGAGCCGTTACCAAGATGTGAGCGCGTCGGGCAACGGTTGCAGCTTCAGGACCCAGATACGCCCGCGCAGCCGCCGTTCGGACCACAAGATGGAACCGACCCTGACTGTCGGCGGCCAACCCATCAAACGTCAGAGCGCCGTATATCGGGCAGCAAAGCGGTTCGTCGAACAGCATCTCGACTGCGGGCACCTCGAAGTGGGTGACGAGCACCCGTTGGACGTGGGCGCCACGCATGGCTGCAGAAGGTGGCGATCCTGGGAGAACTGTTTCCCCGACCCGAACAGCTGGCGACATCATCCGACTACTACTTCTTCGCGGCGGCGTCGTCGTCGTCGAGGTCGGACAGCGACCCACCACACCGATAAATCGCCAGCCAATCCTCGTACGCCCAAGGCTTCTCGATCACTCGGGCAACCTCGCTGTGCTCGACGCCCTGGTCCTCCAGGAGCCAAAGAACGAACGGTGCCAACTCCTCCCTGCCGAGATGCAGGAGGCGATCCTCGGCGGATGCGCGGAGCCAGCCAGCGCGGGTACGACCCTCGGCCGCGGCCGCCGTATCGACCCGATCCAGCAGTGCCGCGGGGAAACGCACACTGAACGCTGGGCCGATCTCCGGGCGGCCCCCCAGGTTCCTCTTACCCATCACGTCAAACCTCCTGCCGGTTACCGATACCGGCAACCCTACTCGAGGTGAGGCTGGTAAGCAATACCGGAAACTTGACTTTGCCTGCGGCACGCGGTGATCCGTTGCGTCCGTGCCCCGGCTCGAACCAGACCAGGCGACCCTGAACGGGCCGCGGCGGCGGGTTCCCGGCTACCTCAACCACCAGCACCCTGGCGGACAGAACCACCACAATGTCCCTCGACGCCACCACCGAGGGAGGGGCCGCACCGGCATGACGAACCCGCGCACCACCCGACGGTCGCGCCGCCTCATCAGCGAGCCCGACGAGCGGTTGCCCGACGGAAGTCCGCTCTACGGGGAGCTCGGCGTGCTTGCCATGGACCCGGAAACCGGTCAGGTGCAGTGCGCCGCCTGCGGGCAATGGTTCAACACCATCGGCGGCGCACCTCACTCTGCGGCACGGCCTGACCGTCGAGCAGTACCGGGAGAACTACGGACTCGGTTTGCGGACAGTGCTGGAATCGGCCGACCGCCGCGCCCAACGCAGCGTCAGCGCCGGGACGAGGCTCATGGGTGGGTCGGCGATGGAAAGGTCACCGGTTCGACGAGTTCATGCCGGTGCAGGTCCTGGGCACTGGGCCGTGCCCAGGGCAGGGCACTGACGGTTGCCATGACGGGGCCGTTTTGCGTTGCCCAACACGCGGCGCAGCCGTGCATCAGCATGTAGATGACTGCGAATCCGTACCAGGTCGCCCACGGCGGGTTGAGGCCCGTGAACGCGGCCGCCAGAGGCAGAGCGAACGACAGGGTCGCCGCCCGCCAAGTGATTCTGCTGAGCCAGGCGAGTTTCCTGGTCTGGCCGATCGCGACGACCGTGCCGACGATGATGGCCATCGCTTAGGCCGCGGTGACGACCCCTGGGTTCAGAACGAGGTAGATCAGCAAATTGCGGGTTGCCGTGAGCCAGGACTGGAGAACTCCCTGCGGCCCGGCCGGGTCCACCAGGCCCATCTGCAACAGACAACTCAGCACCGTGGTCTTGCCAGCGACCGTGAACCAGAAGTTCGCCGCCTGGGTCAGGCCCCATC
>DASRUA010000205.1:0-4265 GCA_035655615.1 Dermatophilaceae bacterium | reverse complement strand
CTTCTGAGACTCGCCCGGCTTCTGAGACTCGCCCGGCTTCTGAGACTCGCCGGCTTCTGAGACTCGCTCAGCTTCTGAGAAAGGGAACTACGCCTCGACGAGAATGACCAAGGTCTCGGGCAGCACGCCGTCATACGCCATCGCCTCAGCCATCGGCGGGGTCTGCATCGCAGCCATGAGGACATCCATGTCGGCCACGTCCATCAGCACCGCCACCTCAGTCGGGTTCTGGGGGTCGACGAACGTCCGGATGTTGGTGACGCCGAGGGGTCCGAAGACCTCTTCGCGCTTCGGCGAGGCAAGCCAATGATCCGTGTCTTTCACAGCGTGGCGGCCGATAACAGTGGGCATGGTGTCTCCTCTCAGCGGTGGGCCTGGCGGTGCGCAGACCCGCTTCGTGAAATCGTATGTCCGCGCGCCTGCCCCGCTCAAGGGCGAAGTATCTCTTTTCCGGCCCGCCCTCGTGTATGGCGAAGAGGTGAGCTCAGGGACGATTCGCGGCTCAGCCGAGGTCCTTGACAGGGCACCGCCACAAGCCGCCCGGACCGACTGCCGGCTCTGCGATGACGTACAACCAGCCGCCGGCGACGGCGCTGCTGGTCGCCCGGCCGACCGGGCCTCGGGAGAGTGCCCAATGCTGGTCGCCGCCGGCGAGCACGACCACGTTCGGGCCGGCCGACACCACCTCAATGATCCCGGCGCCCGAGACCAGAGGCGCCGGGATCGGGGAACCTGGATTCGTGGCGACCTGAGGGACATCTCGGAGGCGGGCGACGGCCGAGGGTGACAGCCGCCACAGGGCCACGACACCCCTGCCCAGGAGCCGGCGATGACCGGCCCCGCGGTGGTCAGAACCGGGCCGATCACATCGCCGGCTCCCCACCCGCCGAAGGTGTCAAAAGGCTGCGGGATCTCAGTCACTCCAGCGTTCGTGCCGGCCCACGTCGTCCATCGCGTGTTGGAATGGGCACCGCCAGGGGCACCGCCGACCGCGATGATTCTGTTGCCGTCGCTGGCAATCGACCGCCAGCGGGCCTCAAGGCGTATCCCGAACGCGGGACCAGCTGAACCTCTCTGCTCGACCCGTCGGCGGCGATCCGGAGCAGCCGAGGTTTCACGCGGCCTGTGGCGGAGCGCCCGCCGACGAGCAGCTGAGGTCCGGACGCGGTAAGCGTCAATGGCTCGACATCACGCGGAAGCACTACTTTTGACCACGTCAGCGCTGGCCCGTTGACCTTCGGCCAGTCGTGCGAAAGAGCGCCCGGTCACCACGCGATCAGCTCGGGATCATCACGCCGTCGGTCGAGGAGCTCGGCGAGCGTCACCCATCGCGCGGCAGGCTCATCGCAAGCGAGCAACCACTCTCGCGGGTCATTGCCCAACAGGGTTGTCCAAGGCCCGCGCTTCAGCTGCGTCCCGGGTGCGGTCGTCGCAGCCTCGGTGATCTGCCGCGATCTGACCACGCGATCTGACGCGCCATGACCGCACAGAAGCAGCTACTGGCGGCTCAGTCCAGGGGTGACGGGCTCAGGACGCCGACCGCGGCTGCCACGCAACGCCTGGGCCAACCGCCGGTGCTCAGCGTGAGGCGAAGATGGCCGGCAGCGTCGCGGTGTGGGCCGTGCGCAGCTCATCGAGGGGCAGGATGAACTGACCCTGCAAGACCAGCGCCATGGCCTCGTCCTCGACCACACCGATGCGGGAATGGGCGAATCCGCGGCTCATGCACAGGTCGGTGAACCGGACCTGCTCGCCCGCAGGCACGGCGACGATCGCCCGGCCGGCCGACTCGCTGAACAGCAGCGTGAAGGCATCCACGCCATCGCGCCCGCAGACCTCGTCGAGCCAGATCCGCGCGCCGACGCCGTTGCGCAGGGACGCCTCCGCCAGGGCGACCGCCAGGCCACCCTCGGACAGGTCGTGCGCGGCAGCAACGAGACCCTGACGCGAGGCGTTGACCAAGATCTCACCGAGCCGGCGCTCGACGTCAAGGTCGACCCGGGGAGGCAAGCCACCGAGGTGGTCGTGCGCGACCTGGGTCCAGGCCGAGCCACCGAACTCGTCGGCCGTGGTGCCCAGCAGGTAGATGGCCTGTCCGGGGGTCTTCCAGCCCGAGGGCGTCCGGCGGGCCACGTCGTCCATGACGCCGAGGACTGCCACCAAGGGGGTCGGATGGATCGCGACGTCGGCGGTCTGGTTGTACAGCGAGACGTTGCCGCCGGTCACCGGGATGCCGAGTGTCCTGCAGCCCTGCGAGATCCCCCGCACGGCCTCGGCGAACTGCCACATGACAGCCGGGTCCTCGGGCGAACCGAAGTTCAGACAGTCCGAGATCGCCAGCGGGACCGCGCCGGCAGTCGCGACGTTGCGGTACGCCTCAGCGAGTGCCAGCTGCGCACCGGTGAACGGGTCGAGCTTGGCGTAGCGGCTGTTGCAGTCGGTCGAGATCGCGACACCACGACCTGTCTCCTCGTCGACCCGCACCACTCCGGAGTCATCGGGCATCGCGAGCGCTGTGTTGCCCATGACGTACCGGTCGTACTGACCGGTGATCCAGGACTTGTCGCACAGGTTGGGAGACGCCATCAGGGCCAGCAGCGCTGCCTTGTACCCCTCACCGTCACCCGGGCGCGCCAGGTCGTCCGAAACAGACGCCTGCAAGGCATCCAGGTATGCCGGTCGCTGCATGGGGCGGTTGTAGACGGGGCCGTCGTGGGCCACGGACCGCGGCGGCACGTCGATGATCAGCTCGTCGCCCCAGAAGACCTCGAGGTTCTTGCCGTCGGTGACCTCGCCGACCACGGTTGCCTCGACGTCCCAGCGCCTGGTGATCGCCATGAACTCCTCGAGCTTGGCCGGCTCGACAACCGCCATCATCCGCTCCTGGGACTCTGACATGAGGATCTCCTCGACCCTCAGCGAAGCGTCGCGCAAGGGGACCCGATCAAGCCAGACCCGCATCCCTCCGTCGCCGTTGGACGCGAGCTCGCTGGTCGCACAGGACAGTCCGGCGCCGCCGAGATCCTGGATGCCGTCGACCACGTGTGCGGCATACAGGTCGAGGCAGCACTCGATCAGCACCTTCTCGGCGAACGGGTCGCCGACCTGAACCGCCGGGCGCTTTGCGGGCTGTGTACTCGTCACGGCGTCGAACGTCTCGGACGCGAGGACGGAGACTCCTCCGATGCCGTCACCGCCGGTCTTGGCCCCGAACAGGATGACCTGGTTGCCGACGCCCGAGGCCTTGGCCAGGTGAATGTCCTCGATCCGCATCTTGCCGACCGACAAGGCGTTCACCAGCGGGTTGCCCTGGTAACAGGGGTCGAAGATGACCTCGCCACCGATGTTGGGCAGGCCGAGGCAGTTTCCGTAGCCTCCGACACCGGCCACGATCCCGGGGAGCACCCGATGGGTGTCCGGGTGGTCTATGGCGCCGAACCGCAACGAGTCCATGACCGCAATCGGCCGGGCACCCATCGACATAATGTCGCGGACGATGCCGCCGACGCCGGTTGCGGCACCCTGGTAGGGCTCGACGTATGACGGGTGGTTGTGGCTCTCGACCTTGAAGGTCACCGCCCAGCCGTCCCCGACGTCGACGACGCCGGCGTTCTCGCCGATGCCGACCAGGAGCTTCTCGTTCATCTCGTCGGTGGTGTTCTCGCTGAACTGCGCGAGGTGGACCTTCGAGGACTTGTACGAGCAGTGCTCGGACCACATGACGGAGTACATCGCCAGCTCGGCAATGGTCGGGCGCCGGCCGAGGATCTCGCGGATGCGTTCGTCCTCGTCAGCCTTGAGCCCGAGCGCGGCCCAGGGCTGCTGGGTGTCAGCAGTCGTCGAGGCATGCTCGACCGTGTCGATGTTGGGCTTGGCCACGAAGGTCACGCGTTCACCACTGACTTCAGGACGGATGTGAAGAACTTGAGTCCGTCCAGGGACGGGCCGTAGACCGCCTCGACGGAGTGCTCGGGGTGTGGCATCAGGCCAACCACGTTTCCACGTTCGTTGGTGATGCCGGCAATGTCACGGTAGGAGCCGTTGGGATTGCGGCCGCCCTCCTGGACGATGTAACGGAACGTCACCCTGCCCTCACCTTCGAGCTCGTCGAGGGTCGACTCGTCGGCGACGTACTGGCCGTCCTGGTTCTTCAGGACGATGGTGATCTCTTCGCCCGGCATGAAGTCAGAGGTCCAGGCGGTCGTGGCGTTCTCGACGCGCAGGCGCTGGTCACGGCAGATGAAGGTGCGGTGGTCGTTCTGGAT
>DASRUA010000204.1:0-2408 GCA_035655615.1 Dermatophilaceae bacterium | reverse complement strand
GGATACACGCTGGCCATCTTTAGGTCATAGGCTTTTTGGGGTCGGAAATCAACTCGACACACCGTATATCCGCAGATCAGACCACCCAGGCCGACCCCGCCCACACTTACAAGATCAACTTATCCAGGAAGGTCCCGCTAGGCGTGGGGGACGGTGGTCAGGTCGTGTCCTGGCAACCGGCGTTGTTCCCGCACCTGATGGCTGTCGGTCCCACCGGTACCGGGAAGACGGTGTTCCTGTTCGGGTTGATCATTTCCTGCCTGCTGCGCGGGTGGGTCATCGTCCTGCTGGACCCGAAGGAACTCAGCTTCCGCGGATTCGATCCCGAGGCCCTGGTCGGCCGGGGATTCGCGCCGTGGGGTGGCATCGTCTCGGTCGCCACCACGGAGGCCGAGATGGAAGAAGCGATCGGGTTCTTCCACTCCAACATGCGGAACCGGTATGCCGCGATCAAGGGTTTCCAGATCAGCGAGGACGACCTGCCACCCGTGCTGATGATCGTGGACGAGGCCGGCGAGCTGGTCGAGCGGCTCAACGAATACCAGTCCAGCGAGGAGAAGCACCAGGACCTGCAGGACCGGGCGGAACGCGCCGGCGTCGATGCGAAAGATGTGGCCAAGCCCAAGGGTGTGAAGAACCCCGAACTCCGCAAGGTCTGGTCCGGTCTCCGGTTGGGCAGGCAGGCCCGGGACATCGTGTGCACGGCAACTCAGCGACCCGACGTGAGCTTCATCCCGGGTGAGGCGCGGAGCAACCTGACCACCCGCGTCGGTCTGGGTCATCTGGACGGCGCGGCGTTGGAGATGGTGTTCAACACCCGGGCAATCCAGCAGCGCGTCTACGACTATGTTCTCGACCCGGTGACCGGGCAGCGACAGCGGCAGCGTGTCCGCGGACGCGCCACGGTCGACGTGGGCAACGGGCCGCAGACGATCCAGACGTACTACGTGCCCGATCCGGCCAAATACGTCACCGGCGCGCTCAACGCGCAGGAAACCGTGATCATCGAGCGGCTGCACCAGTTGGTGAACGCATCGCGGCCGCAGTGGGCGCACCAAACGGAGGCGCCGACCGCCTCGGCCCGTCAGCTCGCCGCCGCAGCACGGGAGATCAACAGGCACGTCTCCGACGTGGAGGAAGCCCAGGACACCGATGTGGTCGGTACGGCGATCGACGGCGACCTGCCAGGCGAGCGGCTGCCCGCCGCGCGGCTCGAGGTAGGGCAGACCGTCCTCATCGAGGTCGACAGCGTCCCGACCCTCGTGCTGATCACGGAAATCGAGGACGACCCATACCAGGACGACGACCTCCAGATCACCTACCAGGTCACCGGCGACGAGGCGCGTGCCGGTCAGCTGGGGGTGACGTCACTGGGCCGGCGCGAGGAGGTACCCGTCGCCGGGTGCATCCGGTAGACCGTTCGCGCTGGATCAGGTCAGATGGGGCGGGAACGGAGCCCGGCGCGGCACCGCAAGTCGTACACACTTTTCACGGACCACGTCCCCTCGGCGCGCGATGGTCGGCGGGTCCCGACCGACCACTTCCTAGACTCGAGTCATGAAATTCCTTGCGGTCGAGGGTCTTGGTCAGGTCAGTCGCATAGGACTTGGCACGTGGCAGTTCGGGTCGCGGGAGTGGGGATACGGCGACGAGTACGCCGCCAGCACCGCAATCGACATCGTGCACCGCGCTCTCGAGTTGGGGGTGACCCTGTTCGACACGGCCGAGGTGTACGGCTCCGGTAAGAGTGAACGGATCCTCGCCCGAGCGCTCGGCAACAACCGTGAATCAGTGGTGGTGGCGAGCAAGATCTTCCCGATCGCCCCGTTTCCCCCGATCGTGCGGCGCCGCGAGGCGGCCAGCGCCAGCCGGTTGCGCCTGAAGGCGATCCCGCTGTATCAGGTGCATCAGCCGAACCCGGTGGTTCCGGACTCGGTGATCATGCGCGGCATGCGCTCCTTGCTGGATGACGGCCGGATCAGCGCAGTGGGCGTGTCCAACTACTCGCTGGCACGCTGGCTGAAGGCGGACGTGGCGCTCGGGCGACCGGTAGTGAGCAACCAGGTCCAGTTCTCGCTCGCGCACGCCGGCCCACTCAAAGACCTGGTCCCCTTTGCCGGACAGCAGAACCGAATCGTCATCGCCTATTCCCCGCTGGCTCAGGGCCTGCTCGGCGGGAAATACACCGTAGAGAACCGTCCGGGCGGCGTTCGAGCATGGAGCCCGCTGTTCGGTCGGGAGAATCTGCGCAGGGTGGTTCCCCTACTGGACACCCTGCGCGGTGTCGCCGACGCTCACCACGTCAAGCCCGCGCAGGTCGCGCTGGCCTGGCTGCTGAGCCTGCCTCAGGTGGTGGTGATACCTGGCGCGTCCAGCGTCGAGCAGCTCGAGTCCAATGTGGCGGCGGC
>DASRUA010000203.1:0-16694 GCA_035655615.1 Dermatophilaceae bacterium | reverse complement strand
TGAAGACGAATGCTGCGATAACCCTTGTGACATCCAACTGAATGCTCTGACAAGGAGATACGTCATGGAAGGCGCCCGTCCCGTCCGAGCAGCCCGCGGCACGAAACTGACCGCCAAGTCGTGGACCACTGAGGCCCCGCTGCGGATGCTCATGAACAACCTCGACCCCGAGAATGCCGAGCGCCCTGACGACCTGGTCGTCTACGGCGGCACCGGCAAGGCGGCCCGCGACTGGGAGTCCTTCGACGCCATGGTCCGCACGCTGACAACCCTGGAGAAGGACGAGACCATGCTCGTCCAGTCCGGCCGGCCGGTCGGCGTGATGCGTACCCATGAGTGGGCGCCGCGGGTGATCATCGCCAACAGCAACCTGGTCGGCGACTGGGCGACCTGGCCCGAGTTCCGCAGGCTCGAGCACCTGGGCCTGACGATGTATGGCCAGATGACGGCCGGGTCGTGGATCTACATCGGCACCCAGGGCATCCTGCAGGGCACCCATGAGACCTTCGCCGCGGTGGCCGACAAGCGTTTCGACGGCACCCTGGCCGGCACGCTGACCCTGACCGGTGGTGCCGGGGGGATGGGTGGTGCCCAGCCGCTCGCCGTGACCATGAACGAGGGCGTCTGCCTGCTCGTGGACGTCGACGTGACCCACCTCAAACGGCGCGTGGAGCACCGTTACCTGGATGTCCTCGCCGCGGACATCGACGATGCGGTCGCCCAGTGCCTGGCCGCCAAGCGGGACCGCAGAGCCCTCTCGGTGGGTCTGGTCGGCAACTGCGCCACCGTCGTCCCCGAGCTTCTGCGCCGTGGCGTGCAGATCGACATCGTCACCGACCAGACCAGTGCTCACGACCCTCTGTCTTACCTGCCGGAGGGCGTCGAGGTGGCCGACTGGCATGCCTACGCCGAGGCCAAGCCCGAGGAGTTCACCGACCGGGCGCGGGCGTCGATGGCCAAGCACGTCCGGGCCATGGTTGAGTTCCAGGACGGTGGCGCCGAGGTCTTCGACTACGGCAACTCGATCCGCCAGGAGGCCCGGCTGGGCGGCTACGACAGGGCTTTCGAGTTCCCGGGCTTCGTGCCGGCCTACATCCGTCCGCTGTTCTGCGAGGGCAAGGGTCCGTTCCGCTGGGCCGCGCTCTCGGGCAACCCGCAGGACATCTACAAGACGGACAAGGCCATCATGGACCTCTTCCCGGACAACGACCGTCTGCAGAAGTGGATCCGCGCGGCCGGCGAGAAGGTGGCCTTCCAGGGCCTCCCGGCCCGCATCTGCTGGCTGGGCTACGGCGAACGTGACGTCGCCGGCCTGAAGTTCAACGAGATGGTCGCCTCGGGAGAGCTGGAGGCGCCGATCGTCATCGGTCGCGATCACCTTGACGCCGGCTCGGTGGCCTCGCCCTATCGCGAGACCGAGTCCATGGCAGACGGCTCGGACGCCATCGCCGACTGGCCACTGCTCAACGCGCTGATCAACACCGCTTCTGGCGCCACCTGGGTCTCGATCCATCACGGAGGCGGTGTCGGCATCGGCCGCTCGATCCACGCCGGCCAGGTCTCGCTTGCCGATGGCACGGCGCTGGCTGCAGAGAAGCTCGCGCGCGTCCTGACCAACGACCCCGGGATGGGAGTCATCCGCCATGTGGACGCCGGCTACGACATCGCCGAGCGGGTCGCGGCAGAACGCGGCGTCAGGGTTCCGATGCGCGAGGCTTGAGCCACTACGGTCGACAACATGACGGTCGACACCAGGACCTTTGACGCGGTGACACTCAATGGCACAACGACACTCAATGGCACAAGGCTCGATGGGTTGAGGACATGACGTTCGACGCAGTGGCTTTTGACGGCATGTGGTCGGCGATCGAACCCATCGGCCGCGAAGCGAGCACCGGTGGCTACCGACGCTTCGCGTGGACGAGGTCCGACGCCACGTTGCGCGAGTGGTTCGCCGGTGAGGCGTCCGCGCGCGGGCTGGATCTGGTCACTGACCGAGCCGGCAACCAGTGGGCCTGGTGGGGTGACCCCGATGCCGCCGTTGCCGCCGGTCGGCCCGGAGTCGTGATCGGCTCACATCTCGACTCGGTCCCGGACGGTGGGGCCTTTGACGGTCCGCTGGGGGTCGTTTCGGCGCTGGCCGTCGTGGATGCCCTGAAGGCGAGGGGTTTCGTGCCATCTCGTCCCATCGCCGTGGCGAACTTCATCGACGAGGAGGGCGCGCGATTCGGCATCGCGTGCGCCGGATCCCGTCTGATCACGGGCAAGCTCGATGCCGACACCGCTCGGGGGCTCCGCGACGCGGACGGTGTCACGATGGCCGAGGCGATGACGGCGGCCGGCCATCCGGTAGGGCAGGTCGGTCAGGACGACGAGACACTGCGGCGGATCGGGACCTTCGTAGAGCTGCACGTGGAGCAGGGGCGAGGCCTGATCGACCTGGGTCGTCCCGTTGCCGTCGGTTCTGTCATCTGGCCTCACGGGCGCTGGCGTCTTGACCTGGACGGCGAGGCCAACCACGCAGGCACCACCCGCCTGGAGGACCGCCGCGACCCGATGCTCGACCTCGCGACAACGGTGCTGGCCGCCCGCGCGGCGGCTACGGCACAAGGGTGCGTGGCCACCGTGGGCAAGGTCCGGGTGGAACCCAGTGGTGTCAACGCGATTCCGTCACGGGTCATCGCCTGGCTGGACACCCGCGGCCCGAAGGCAGCAGGAGTCCGGGCCGTCGTGGAGACCGTGGGAGCACAGTCCCGCGCTCTCCCGGTGGAGGAGTCATGGACCCCCGAGACAGTCTTCGACGTGCCCCTGGCACAGAGGCTTTCAGCCATGCTCGACGATGCGCCGTTCCTGGCGACCGGAGCCGGTCACGATGCCGGCGTTCTTGCCACGGCCGGGCTGTCCACCGCCATGTTGTTCGTCCGCAACCCCACCGGTATCTCGCACTCACCGGCTGAGTTTGCCGAACGGGAAGACTGCCACCGCGGCGTCGAGGCCCTGACCGCAGTGACCGAGGAGCTGGCTCGATGAGCAGCCGCGTGGGCAGCGCCCAGGACTCCCGGCGCTGGTGGGCGGCATACGCAATGCTGCCAACCGGCCTCGGCCGTGACGTGACGTTCGAGGCAGCCGGCGGCCGGTTCACGGCGGTCACGTCGGGCACCCTGCCCGGTGACGCCCAGGTCCTGCCCGGCGTGGTCCTGCCCGGGTTCGCGAACGCGCACAGCCATGCCTTCCACCGTGCGCTGCGCGGAAGGACCCACGATGGCGGCGGGACCTTCTGGACCTGGCGCGAGCGGATGTATGCCGTTGCGGCGCAGCTGGACCCGGACTCCTACCTTGCGCTGGCCACCGCCACGTACGCCGAGATGGCGCTGGCCGGGATCACCGCGGTCGGCGAGTTCCACTACCTCCACCATGCTCCGGGCGGGGTGCCCTACGACGATCCCAATGCCATGGGTGAGGCCCTGCGGCAAGGCGCGGCTGACGCGGGGATCCGGCTGACCCTGCTCGACACCTGCTACGTGGCCGGGGGACTGAGCGCAGCGGGGCACAGCCCGCTGGACGCGATGCAGCTGCGCTTTGGCGATGGCCACGCCGACGGTTGGGCACACCGCGTCGAGGGGCTCAAGGAGTCCGCGGGGATGCGGGTCGGTGTCGCCGTCCACTCCGTGCGGGCGGTGCCGCGGGATCAGCTCGGTGTCGTCGCGGCCGCTGCCGCCGGCCGCCCGCTTCACGTCCACCTCTCCGAGCAACAGGCCGAAAACCGAGCCTGCCAGTGGTTCTACGGCCTGACACCCACGGCCCTGCTGGACGTGGAGGGGCTCCTCGGGCCCACGACGTCAGCGGTTCACGCGACGCACCTGACCGACGACGACATCACAATGCTCGGCCGCACCAGCACCACGGCCTGCTTCTGCCCCACGACTGAGCGGGACCTCGCAGACGGCATCGGACCGGCGCGCAGGTTGTCCGACGCGGGCTCGCCGTTGTCCCTCGGGTCCGACCAGCACGCCGTCACTGACCTGCTCGAGGAGGCGCGCGCCCTGGAGATGCATGAGCGCCTGGACTCGCTGGAGCGTGGCCGTTTTCGTCCGGACGAGCTGTTGGCGGCGGCAACCCGACACGAGAGCCTGGGCTGGGACAACGCCGGACGCCTCGAGGTCGGGGCACGTGCCGATCTGGTCGCCGTCCGGCTCGACAGCCGCCGGACCGCCGGCAGTGCGCCGGAGCAGATCATGCTGTCGGCCAGCGGCGCCGACGTCGACACCGTGATCGTGGACGGTGTGAGCGTGGTGAAGGGCGGGCAACACGTGCTGGGTAACGTCGGGGCGTTGCTGCAGAACGCGATTCAGCCCCTGTGGGAGAACTCATGACCTCGACGGTGTTCACCGGTATTGCCGAGCTCGTCACCAACGACGTGACGCTGGAGGGGGCCGACCACTCGAAGCATCTGGGCCTCCTGAGCGACGCCGCGATCGTCGTGCAGGACGGGCTCATCGCGTGGGTCGGCCCAGCCTCTCAGGCACCGCCGGCGGATCAACGTCGTGAGGTCGGCGGGAACGCGGTCATTCCGGGTTTCGTGGACTCGCACTCGCACCTTGTCTTTGCCGGAGATCGTTCGCAGGAGTTCGAGGCCCGGATGACCGGCATTCGGTATGACGGCGGCGGGATCGCCACGACGGTCAACGCCACCCGCGCGGCCAGTGATGACGAGCTGTATCCCCTGGTCGCCGCACGCGTCGCCGAGATGCGCGCCCAGGGGACGACCACCGTCGAGATCAAGAGCGGGTATGGGCTGAATGTCGAGGACGAGGCCAGGTCGCTTCGTATCGCAGCCGAGTTCACCTCTGAGACAACGTTTCTCGGCGCGCACGTGGTCCCGCCCGAGTTCGCCGAAAGTCGGTCCGAGTATGTCGACCTGGTCACCGGTGAGATGCTCGCGGCCTGCGCCCCCCACGCGCGCTGGATCGACGTCTTCTGTGAGCCGCACAGCGCGCACGCCTTCACCGAGGACGAAGCGCGGGTCGTGCTGTCCGCAGGTCGGGATGCCGGTCTCGGACTGCGGGTGCACGGCAACCAGCTGGGCCACGGTCCGGGCGTGCGCCTGGCCGTCGAAATGAGCGCAGCAAGCGTCGACCACTGCACGTTCCTGACCGACGAGGATGTCGAGCAGCTCGCCGCTGCATCGGAGACCACCGTCGCGACGCTCCTGCCCGGCGTGGAGTTCTCGACCCGCTCGCCGTACCCGGACGCTCGGCGTCTGCTCGATGCGGGAGTGAGTATCGCGCTGGCCACCGACTGCAACCCGGGCACCTGCAACTCGTCCTCGATCCCGTTCGTGCTCGCCCTTGCGGTGCGCGAGATGGGCCTGACGCCAGCGGAGGCGCTGCTCGCGGCGACCGTCGGCAGCGCCAAGTCCTTGCGACGCAATGACATTGGCGTGATCCGGGCCGGAAGCCGTGCGGACCTGGCGGTTCTGGACGCGCCGTCATACCTGCATCTGTTCTATCGCGCCGGCGTTCCCCTCGCCCGCGCACTCGAGCCGGGAGGTCGTCATGGGCGCTGATCGCATTCCTGACCATCTGGGGGTCGTCCGCTTCACGGAGCTCGCCGCCGTGCCCTGGCGTAACGGGGGCGGTGTCACGCGGGAGGTGGCGTCGGCCGGAGGGTCCGGGCCCCAGAGCTTCGACTGGCGGATCAGCATCGCGGACGTCAACGAAGCCGGCCCCTTCTCGACCTTCCCGGGTGTCGATCGCATCGTCACCGTGGTCGAGGGGGAGGGGATGGATCTGGTGGTCGACGGGGTCGAACATGTCCTGGGTCTGCATGAGCCGTTCAGCTTCGACGGAGCGAGCCGGACCTCTTGCAGCCGGATCGCCGGACCGGTCCGCGACCTCAACGTCATGACACGCAACGACCGGCTCTCGGCCACCGTGGCCATCAGGGACCTTTCTGAGACCCGGCCGATCGCCGTCGACGGCAGGCAGGTCCTGGTGCTGCTGACCGGATCGGGGGTCGTCGTCGGAGCCGACGGAAGCCGGGCCGAGCTGAATCTGCTGGATGCCGTCTGCCCCAGCGGGGAGCACGTGCGGCTGGTTGAGGGATCCGGCCGGGCGGCTGTCGTCCGGATCGAGGAGCACCGCCAGACTCGCGCCCGCAGATCCGATTCCGGGGCCGGAGAACCCCTGGTGACCAGGGTCCAGCTCACGGTCGACTGTGCAGATCCGCAGGCGTTGGCGCAGTTCTGGCTGACGGCTCTGCACTACGTCCCGGAGCCACCGCCGCAAGGCCACGAGACATGGGAGTCGTGGTTGGCCGCGATGGGCGTGCCGCGGTCCGAGTGGAACGACGGCGCCTCGATACGCGATCCAGGGGGCGCCGGCCCCACGTTGTACTTCCAGAGGGTCCCCGAGCGGAAGACGGTCAAGAACCGGCTCCACCTGGACCTCGACATCGCAGACAGGAATGACCCCGTCGCAGCGCGGATGGCCGACATCGAGGCCGAGGTCGTCCGCCTGACAGCCCTGGGAGCCTCAGTCATCGGGCGGGTCACCGATCACGATCATTTCCACGTCACGATGGGCGACCCTGAAGGCAACGAGTTCGACCTGCGCTGAGCCGTGGAGCAGGACGGGTGAGGTCGCCCGTTGCCTGGCGTTGAGTGCTGCCGGTGCTCCCGAGTGGCCTTTCGTGCTCAGAGCAGAGGATGCGGGTATTCGACGGACCGGCCATGGAACGAGAGGATCTTGGGGTTCTGCACGACGCCGGCGCGGATCTCGATGGCTGCGTGGATGGTCCGATCCAGGTCCCAGGCCGACGGGCCATTCATCACTGTGCGCAGGTAGGGGATCAGAGCCTCGCTGATCCCCCAGGTCGCACTGTTCCAGAGATAGGTCGGGCTGTGATCCACGCCGTAGTAGGCGACTCCGTCACCCACCGTCAGCATCGGCTCCTCGAAGCTCGTGGGTCGCGCGCACGCGAAACCCATGCCGGCGTCGCAGGACACGTCGACGATCAGGCTGCCGGGCGGGAACTCCGCCAGCTCCTCATCAGAGACGAACATCAGTGGCGCATCGGTATCCTGCAGCACGCAGTTGACCACGATGTCGTGCCGGGCCAGGAAGGCGGCCGTGGAGACAGGGCCTTCGTCCGTCTGGACGGTCGTGCGGCTGGGGTCTGTCACGGTGCGGTCCAGGTGGTCGAGCACGACGGACGGGACGGGCGAGGCCACCGCCGTGACGTCGCGCATGGTCAGCACGGTGACGTCGTGGACACCCAACGCGTGCAGGGCCGTCACGGCACCTCGGGCCGTGTTCCCGAAGCCAATGACGACAGCTGAGAGGTGTCGGCCGTAGTGACCGGTTGAGCCGACCAGTGTCAGGGCGTGCATCACCGAGCAGTACCCCGCGAGCTCGTTGTTCATATGGAACACGTGGACGACGAACCCCCCCGACGGCGTCCAGTGATTCATCGCCTCCCACGCTATGAGTGTCAACCGCTTGTCGATGCAGATCTGGGTCAGCTGCGGGTCCTGGACGGCATGCGGCCACCCCCAGAGCACTTGCCCCTCGCGAAGGCTGGCGACATCGTCCAGGGTGGGCTTGGGCAGCAGCACCACGTCGCTGGTCGCGATGATCTCCTCACGCGAACGAATGCCCGCGACCATGGTGGCCAGATGCTCATCGGAGACGCCGTAGCGCTCGCCGTAGCCTTGCTCGAGGACCATTCGCGCCCGCAGGTCGGCGTCGATCCGGTCGAAGTGCTGCGGATGGATCGGCCGCCTGAACTCGTTCTCTTTGCTCGAGGTGGCAAGCACTCCAAGATTGAACTGGTCCATATGCATCCTGTCGGTAGGCACTGCCACCACCCGGTTCGCCGCCATTCGCCGGGTGGAATATTCCCCTCGTTAGCGTCGATTAAAGCATCCTGATGTCCACGCCTCTCCCAGGTGCGGCAGACATAGGGCAGCCACAAGGCAGCCATGCCGCAGCCATGCCGCAGCCATGCCGCAGGCATGCCGCAGGCATTCACCGCCCCCTGAACGGTGAATGCCTGCGTTCCTGCCCTCCTTGGGGATGGGTCAGGTTTGGGTGGGCGGGCTGGGCGCACCCAAACCGCCGTCCGGGCCATCGTAAGGGACAAATGGGGTGATCAGGGGACAAAGCTCCCCGTTCTTACGACTCGTCAACAATGGCGCGCGCGGTGCAGAAACGCCCTACAGCCCAGCCAGCAACAGCGCCGGCTTCTCCACGCAGTCGGCCACGAATCGCAAGAACCCTCCGGCGGTTCCGCCGTCGCACACCCGGTGGTCGAACGTCAGCCCGAGCTGCGCCACCTTGCGCAGCGCGACCTGGCCCTCGTGCGCCCACGGGCGATCGATGATCCGGCCGACACCCAGCATGGCTGCCTCGGGGTAGTTGATGATCGGCGTCGCGCCATCGGTGCCGAACACGCCGTAGTTGTTCAGGGTGAAGGTTCCACCCGTCATCTGGGCCGGGCTGAGCTTGCCGTCAGTGGCGAGCTCGGTCAGCTCCCGGAGAGCAGCCGCCAGCTCCGTCGTGTTCATCTCGCCGGCACCGTGCACGACGGGCACGACCAGCCCACGCGGCGACTGAGCGGCGAAGCTCAGGTTGATGTCGCGAAGCTGCACGATCTCCTGGGCGTCGACGTCCACCCGCGCGTTGAGCTCCGGGAACTTCGTGAGCCCGGCGACGCTGATCCGCGCGAACAGAGCCAGCAGACCTATGCCCGCACCGGGATTGACCGCCTTGATCTCGTCCTTGACAGCCATCAGGCCGGTCGCGTCGACGTCGACCCAGACGCTCGCTTCGGGGATCTCGCGCCGGCTGATGGTCATCTTGTCCGCGATCGCCTTGCGCACGCCACGCAGCGGGATCCGTAGGTCGCCGGCCCGGTCCGGGCGGGCCAAACCATGTTTCGGGGACACCTCGTGCGAAGGCAGCCCGGCGTCAGCGACCCGCAACGCCGCCTCGACATCGGCCCGGCGGATGACGTCGCCAGGACCGGTCGGGGCCAGCCCGGCAAGGCTTATCTTGTTGTCCCTGGCCAGTTTTCGCACCACCGGCGAGATGACCTTGGGCGCGACGCTTGGTGCTGCCGTGGCTGGAGTCGCTGGTGCTGCCGTGGCTGGAGCGGCGGGTGCTGCGGCGACCGATCCAGCGGTGCCGGCAGCTTGAGGTCCCCCGGGGATAACCCGGCGGCGGCCACTGCGCCTGGCCGCTGAGGTGCCGTAGCCGACGAGGACGTTGCCGGAGCCGGACTTCTTCTCCGCGCCGGACATCTGCTCAGTGCCGATGGTGAGTAGCGGCCTGCCGACCTCGAGAACGGCGCCAGGCGCGCTGTGCAGGGTGAGGACCGGGCCGGCATACGGACAGGGAAGATCAACGCTCGCCTTTGCGGTCTCGACGGTCACCACGATCTGGTCGACGTGCACCTCATCGCCCGGCGCGACATGCCACTCGATCACCTCGGCTTCGGTCAGACCCTCCCCGAGGTCCGGCAGCATGAACGTCCTGCCGGTGGTGGAGACGGTGGAGACGCTCACGCGGCACCGCCCTGGTTGCCGTTGGCGGTGTTGCCGCTGGCGGTGCCATGGGGGAAGAAGTGGGTGTCGGCATTGTCGTCCCACTGCAGCCGGGCGATCGCGTCGAGGACACGTTCGACGCCGGGCAGGTGAAGGTGCTCGAGCTTGGGCGGGGGATACGGGATGTCCAGGCCTGCGACTCGCAGGACCGGCGCGTGCAGCGAGTGAAACGCCCGCTCGTGCACCCGGGCCGCGATCTCCGCGCCGACACCTGCGAAGCCCTGGGCCTCCTGGACCACGACACAACGGCCGGTCTTGCGGACCGAGGCAACCACCGTCTCGTCGTCATACGGCACGATCGTGCGCACGTCGACGACCTCGACCGACCAGCCTGACTCCGTCGCAGCCGATGCCGCTTGCATGGCCACGTCGACACTCGGGCCATAGGCCACGAGGGTCACATCGGTTCCCTCGCGGCGCACGGCGGCCCGACCGAAGGAGTCGAATGTCGTTGCGGCAGCTGCCGACTCGATGGATCCCTTGGACCAGTAGAGCCTCTTGGGCTCCATGAAGATGACCGGGTCGGGGTCGTTGATGGCTTCGCGAAGCAGGGTGTAGGCATCCCGGACAGTGGCCGGCGTGACGACCTTGAGGCCGGGCGTGTGGGCGTAGTAGGCCTCGCTTGAGTCGCAGTGGTGCTCGACCCCGCCGATACCTCCGGCGAAAGGTATGCGGATCACGATCGGCAGGTTCACCCTGCCCGCGGTCCGGTTGCGCATCTTGGCGACATGGGAGGCGATCTGCTCGAACGCCGGGTACGCGAACGCGTCGAACTGCATCTCGATGACAGGACGGAACCCGGCCATCGCCATACCGACCGCAAAGCCGACGATGCCGGCCTCGGCGAGCGGGGTGTCGAAGCAGCGGTCCTGCCCGAAGTCGCGTGCGATGCCGTCGGTGACCCGGAAGACACCACCGAGGGTGCTGACGTCCTCGCCGAAGACCACGACGTCGGCGTCCGCCGTCATGGCGTCTCGCAAGGCGCGGTTGATGGCTCCTGACATCGTGACCTGCTGGGGTGCGGGTGCGGGTGTCCCTGAGGTTTCGGAAGCGGCGGTGAGGGTCATCGGCTGGCCTCCTCGGCCTCGAGCTCGGACTTCACCATCGCGCGCTGTTCGAGAAGCTGCGGCGTGGGCGTGGCAAAGACGTTGTCGAACAACGACATCGGGTCGACAGCGAGGTCAACGCTCATCCGCATCCGGAGGTCGGCGGCGAATGCCTCAGCCTTTTGCGCTACCGACGCGATGAAGGCGTCGTCAATCAGGCCGCCATCGCACAGCCACGCCTCGAGCCGCGCGATCGGGTCACGGCGGACCCAGTCCTCGACCTCATCGGAGTCGCGGTAGCGGGTGGCGTCATCGGCGTTGGTGTGGGCGTCGAGGCGGTAGGTGTGCGCCTCGACCAGCACCGGCCCCTGGCCCGACCGCGCGTGCGCGACGGCCTTGTTGAGCACCGCGAGCACGGCCATGACGTCGTTGCCGTCGACCTGCTCGGAGGCGATCCCGTAGCCGATTCCCTTGTATCCCAAGGACGGAGCGGCGGTCTGCTTGGCGAGCGGGGTGCTGATGGCGTACTTGTTGTTCTGAACGAGGAACACGACGGGGGCCTTGAATACGGCCGCGAAGTTGAGGGCCTCGTGGAAGTCACCCTCACTGGTGCCGCCGTCGCCGACGAACGCCATCGCGACGGTCGGGCGGCCCTTGCGCTGCTCGCCCGAGGCGAACCCCACGGCGTGGATCAGCTGGGTCGCCAGCGGGGTGCACTGTGGCGCGGTCCGGTTTGCCCGGGGGTCGAAGCCGCAGTGGGCGGCGCCGTGCGGCACGGTCAGGATCTCGACAGGGTCAATGCCCCGGGTTACCAGGGCCATCGAGTCGCGGTAGGTCGGGAAGGCCCAGTCGTCCTTCGAGAGCGCCAGCATCGAACCGATCTGGCAGGCCTCCTGGCCGCGGGAGGGCGGATAGACGGCCAGGCGACCCTGCTTGGCCAGTGCCATGGCCTGGATGTCGAACCGGCGGCCGATGACCATCGCGGTGTAGGCGGCCACGAGCTGCTCGCCGGACGGTTCGGGGTAGTCGTCGTTGAACACCTGAACCCGATGCCCCAGATGGTCGAGGAACTGCACCGGCATCGGCGCGGGCATCAGGCCTCGTGCGAAGGGCTGATCCCTGGGCACCGTCTGCGGGAGCGGGGTGCTCGTATCCGTGGTCAAGGCGTCGGCCTCCGTTGGCGTGGGCACCAGGTTGATTCAGGCCCGTGCCGAATGAACGATCTGACACTCAATCGTCTCTCGGTCGAGACCCTTGTCCCAAATGTCGGCGAGAATTGGAGACAATCGTCTCGATGGAGAGTTCATGACAGACCAGGTGTCCGACAGGCGGACCCCGAAACCGTCCGGCGCGGGACGCTCGGTCAGGCCGTTGGACGGCCCTGACCGGCTGATCCTGAGCGAGCTCATCAGGGACGCCCGCACGTCGATCCGTTCGCTTGCCGAGCGGGTGCACATCTCGCGGGCCAACGCCTATGCGCGGGTCGACCGGTTGGTTGCCGAAGGAGTGATCACCGGGTTCTCGGCGCAGATTGCCCACGAGCGTGCGGGATTGGGGACCTCGGCATACGTCTCACTGTCCATCGAGCAGAACTCCTGGCGCGAGGTGTCCGCCCTCCTGGGGCGTCTGCCCTACGTTGAACACGTGTCGATGCTCGGCGCTGACTTCGACGTCCTGGTCCTGGTGCGGGCTCCCGACAACGCAGCCCTGCGCGATCTGGTCCTCGACCGGATCCAGGCCATCCCCGGGGTCCAGACGACGCGCACATGGCTTGTCTTCGACGAATTACCGGGTCTTGGCCCCGACTGGTCGTAGGGTGAGTTGATGAGCGAGAACAGACCGCCTGATGTGATGACCGATGACAGGCCGTGGGACGACAGCGTTGACAGTCCGCCGGATTCGCAGCTGGTCACGATCGCACATGCGTGTTTCGACTTCGCGCGGGCAGGTGACACTGAAAGGCTGCGGGCGTATATCGAACATGGGGTCCCAGCGAACCTCACCGACGCGACCGGGAACACGTTGTTGATGCTGGCCGCCTACCAAGGGCGCGCCGAGACGGTGAGCGCGTTGGTCGAGCTCGGCGCCGATCCCGACCGCACCAACGACCGCGGCCAGAGTCCCCTGGCCGGTGCGATCTTCAAGGGAGAGGACGACGTGGTCGAGGCGTTGCTGGAGGCGGAAGCCGACCTGGATGTCGGCACGCCGAGCGCACGTGCGACTGCGGAGATGTTCGATCGGGGCGAGCTCCTCCACAACACTCCCTAGGTTTGTTGCTCCCTAGGTTTGTAGCTCTTGAGCAGGCACGCTCACTAGGTTTGTTGTTGGTGAGCACGCACGCTCCCTAGGTTTGCGAGTGGTGGGTGTAACGTCATCTGGGTAACAACAGGGGAGCGCCCCATAGCGCTGAGAGTGCGGTTCGCCGCAGACCCTCGAACCTGCTTCGGTTAGCACCGGCGAAGGGAGTTGAGAATCTCAGGTTTGCGCTCGATGTACCCGCCTGTGCTCCGGCACTGGAAGGTATGACGAGTGCTTGCCTCCCCGAGGCATCCAGCCATGCGGATTCCACGGGAGAAGGACCAACAGCAATGAATGAACAACGCAAGGCCAAGCTTTCCACGCAGGACGCCCAGATCGCCAAGCCTTCGCGGAAGGCACGGGCGACCATACTTGCCACCCGGCCTCTGATGCGCTGGCGCGGCGTCGACCTGATCACCGCAGCCATGCTGGCAGTGGCGTTCGGAGTCATGTTCTGGGGCTTCGACACCTTGGTCTATCCGTTCCTGAGTGTGGCCACCACGGGTTTCCCCCCGCTTGGCGAGCTCATGCTCGGAATCTGGCTGCTTCCGGCAGTCGTCGGAGGCCTGGTCATTCGTCGACCAGGCGCCGCCGTGTTCACCGAGCTCGTGGCGGCCAATGTCGAGCTCTTCCTGGGCAACAAGTGGGGCGCCGCCGTCCTGCTGTCCGGGGTGCTCCAGGGCCTGGGTGTCGAGCTTGCCCTGGCGCTGTTCCGGCACCGTCGCTTCGGCGTCGTCGTGGCCATGCTCGCCGGCGTCCTCTCGGCCGTGTTCGAGATCGTCTTCTACGAATGGCAGTCCTACGTCGCCGAATACAGCAGCGCGTGGAAGGCCATCTACCTGGGCTGTGGCATGGTCTCCGGCGCCGTGATCGCGGGGGCGGGCGGCTGGCTCCTGGTGCGTGCCCTGGCCAGGGCAGGCGCGCTGAACGCTTTCCCGCCTGGTCAGGAAGCCCGTGAGACGCACCCTGTCTGAGACTGTGCCGCCAGATGGCCTGCCCGGTGAGGGCATGCTCGGGGAGCACGTGCTCACGGAGAGCGTGCTCACGGAGAGCGTGCCCGCGGGTGCGGCCCCGGTGGCGAAGGGCGCCCTCGTCGAGGTGCGTGACCTGACCTGGCGTCCCTTCGGGCGCCGGGATCCGGCGCTGGCCGGGATCAGCCTGCGCATCGAGGCGGGCTCGCGGGTGCTGCTTGCCGGGCCCAGCGGCTCCGGCAAGTCCACACTCCTGCGGGCACTGGCCGGAGTCCTGACCACCACCGAGACGGGTGACCTCACCGGCTCGGTCCTGATCGACGGTTCGCGGTCCGCGGGTTCGTCGGTGGGTCTGATGATGCAGGACCCCGCCGACGCGCTGGTGGCCGGACGGGTTGGTCGCGACGTGGCCTTCGGCCCCGAGAGCTTCGGTATGCCGCGAGACCAGATCTGGTCCAGGGTCCGGTCGGCTCTGGCCTCGGTCGGGTTCCCGTATGACGAGGACCATGCCACCAGCGCCCTGTCCGGTGGCGAGATGCAGAGGCTGGCACTGGCCGGCGTTCTGGCTCTGACGCCGAGACTGGTGCTGCTGGACGAACCGACCTCGATGCTCGACCCTTCGTCCGCCGCGGTGGTGCGTGAGGCGATCACCTCCGCGGTTCGCGCCTCGGGAGCAACGCTGGTGATGGTCGAGCACCGCTTGTCCGACTGGGTGGATGAGGTCGATCGTCTGGTCGTGCTCGACCCGGCCGGCCGGATCAGCGCTGACGGGCCGGTGGCGGAGATGCTCGCCATGCACGCAGATTCCCTTGCGGCCCAGGGGGTCTGGGTGCCCGGCGTGGCGGCGCCCTGCCGGCTGGACGTGGCCCGTGCGCTTTGCGCTCCTACCCTTCCGGGTGGTCCTGCTGGCTCTGCTGGTCCGGGTGGCTCTGCTGGTCCTGTTGGTTCTTCGGGAGGCGTGCTCGTTTCGGCGGAGTCGGTGTCGGTCACCCGCCGGCCCCGGGCTTCCGTGATGTCCGCGAACCGGCCGGTCATGGCCGTGCTGGCGTTGCAGGATGTGTGCGCCGAAGTCCGTGCCGGGGAGTGCGTCGCCGTCATTGGTCCCAGTGGTGCCGGCAAGTCGACCCTGACGGCGTTGCTGGCAGGCGTTGATGCGCCCACCCAAGGCCGGGTCGTCGGTCGGGAACAGCTGGTGGCAGGGATGGGCGCGAGCCCTCCGGAGGCCATTCATCGCTGGACCTCACAGGCTTTGGCTGCCCGGTTCGGGTGGGTGCCTCAGCAGGCTGCGCAGGCCGTGGTCGGACGTACGGTCCGCGACGACGTGCTGTCGACGAGCCGGCGCCTGGGCCTGGACGCCGCCGCCGCGCAGTCTCGGGTCGACGGCCTGCTGGAGGTGCTGGGACTGTCGGCCCTGGCCGGCGCAGACCCCCACCACCTCTCCGGCGGAGAACAGAGGCGGCTCGCGCTGGCCGGAGCCATCGCTCACGGCCCTTCGGTTCTGGTTCTGGACGAGCCGAGCGTCGGCCAGGACCGGTTGACGTGGTCGGCCGTGGCAGGAGTGGTCGTCGCGGCCCGGAACGCCGGGATCGGCGTGGTCCTGGCCACTCACGACCCGCTGTTGATCGCCCTGGCTGACCGGCGGATCACGTTGCGGGCCGGGTGCATCGTCGACCCGCCAACCGAAGAGCCACCGTCGTCGGCACCAGGTGGGTTGTTCACCGTGACTGCACCGGGTGGGACATCCACGATCGACCTAGGTGGGACATCCACGATCGCACCGGGTGGGACGTTCGCGACCGCACCGGGTGGAACGCCCACGGTGACTGCGCCGGCAGATCGCTTTGCCGGGCTGGCCGGCCGATCCGGTCCGCTCTCGCTGCTCCTGGCCTCGATCGTGCTGGTGCTGGGTGCGCCGTTCATCTCCGACCTGCGTACGGCCCTTGTTGCGATCGGCGTGCAGATCGCCCTGGCTCCGATGGTTCTGGGGGTCGGCCGCCCGCACTGGGGCCGACTGCTGCCGGGCCTGTTCGCGGTCGCCTCGGTCAGCTTCTCGAACTGGCTGCTCAGCCCCGGGCGCGAGGTGTCCACCGGTGCGCTGGCCGGGCTTCGGGTCGCCTTCTTCGTGGTGCCCGGCGTGCTTCTGGCGGCACGGATCGACCCGTCGGCGCTGGGCGATCATCTGGGCCAACGCCTGCGTCTCCCGGCCCGGCCGGTCGTCGCCGCGGTTGCGGCGCTCCACCGGTTCGAAGGACTTGGCGAGCACTGGGACCAGCTCACCCGCATTCGCCGGGTCAGAGCGCTGGGCCCGGGCCGTTCGCCGCTGGGTCGCGGCCGCTCGGTCGCGGCACTGACCTTCGGGCTGCTCATCGAGACGCTGCGTCAGGCCGGCCGGATGGCAGTGGCGATGGAAGCGCGCGGCTTCTCGGCTGTGGTCCCCTGTGAGGCTGGCACCGCTGAGGCAGGCACCGCTGAGCTTGACACCTCGGCCTCTCGCCGGACGTGGGCTGAGGCGGCGCCATGGCGACCCAGCGACTCACTCATGCTGGCGCTGGGGCTGGCCGTGGCGGGGATACCAATGTTGGTCTCCCGTCTGTAGTTCCAGCGCGAGATCCGGCGCACGAGGGCCCAGCGCACCTAGAGTCGTTGGATGGCTCCTCACGTCATCTTCATCCACGGTATGTACCTCAACGGTCAGAGCTGGGCGCCGTGGGTCGAACGGTTCACCTCGGCGGGGTTCTCCTGCAGCGCCCCCTCATGGCCGTACCATCACGGCGA
>DASRUA010000202.1:0-14420 GCA_035655615.1 Dermatophilaceae bacterium | reverse complement strand
AACCGGCGCACAGCCAAGGCCCCAGGGCTGCTGTTCTACCGCCTGCTCCAACAGTCAGTCGGCACCGACCCGCACCCCCTGAAAGACCTCATCAAGCAATCAGAACCAGACGCCTTTACTTAAGCGGATACCCAGTACGTTTGTTCGATAGCCTGTAGGAGTGATCGAACGTCCTCGCCTCGCCCAACGTGTTCCCAGGAGTCTGCAACCTGAGCAGATGGGGCGTCTCACCGTCTTCACCCCGGCTGCCCCGCAAAGGGTTCAAGCATGGGTTCTGTGGGAAGACGGTGTCGAGGAGCTGCTGCCTGCCTACGCAATTGCCTGGACCAAGCGGGCCGTCCTGGTTCGGTTCGGAGCACCACCCCACCAACACGATGTCTGGGTGTGGGCAGGAGCGGTCGAGAGGGCCTGAAGGCTGGGTCTTATGCTCTCGCCGGTGCCCAACCGGGCGGCTCTGACGAAAGGGCGCACATTTCCTACGGCTCGACACCGCAAGCCGAGGAGTGAATTGAGTGTTGACTTACGGCACAGCAACGTCTTGGCAGTGCCCCGAGTACAGGACGGTATATTTGCCGATCAGAGCCCCCATGGAGGTCAAAGTGAGCCCCCTTCCCCTGAGCCAGGTTGTGGCAGCGCTCGAGCGGTTGTATCCGCCGGGCACTGCCTCGTCATGGGACCGTGTCGGGCTGGTGACTGGTGACCTGGATCAGCCGGTCTCGCTGGTGCACTTCGCCGTTGATCCCACCCTTGCGGTGATCGACGAGGCGCGCGCCGCCGGAGCGGACCTGCTGATCACCCACCATCCGCTCCTCTTGCGCGGCGTGCACACCGTGGCTACCACCGGCGCCAAGGGCGCATCGGTCACTGCTCTGATCGTGAACAACATCGCCCTGTATGTCGCGCATACCAATGCCGACGTGGCCTCACCCGGCGTGTGTGATGCTCTCGCCGGCGCGTGCGGTTTGGTCGACGTGGGCCCGCTGGAGGTCGTTGACGGCGTGGGCCATGGCCGCGTCGGGTCACTGGCCCATCCAGTGACCTTGCGTGAGTTTGTGCAACAGCTGAGCACCTCGCTTCCGAAGGCCGCCGGTGGAATCCGGGTGGCAGGTCCGGCCGATGCCCAGGTGTCCCGGGTGGCGGTGGTCGGCGGCGCCGGCGACGACTTCTTCGATGCCGTCCGGGCCAGCGGAGCCGACGTGTACGTCACCGCGGATCTGCGTCATCACCCGGCGCTCGAGGCGCGGGAAGAGGCCCGTGGGGGCACGCCATACCTCGTCGATGCCGCTCACTGGGCGACCGAGTGGCTGTGGCTTCAGAGTGCTCGTTCGGAGTTGCTGCGCGAGCTTGCCGGGCAAGGTACTAGTTTGAACACTCACATCTGCACATTGCGCACCGACCCGTGGGACTTCGTGATTGGAGCCGCCACGATCGACAACACCGGAGGTACGTCCTGAAAGCCGACACGAGCCGTCAGTGGCGTCTGCTGGACCTGCAGGCGATGGACACGCGACTGGACCAGATCGCACACCGCAAGGCGACCCTGCCCGAGCTTGCCGAGCTGCGTGTCCTCGAGGCCGAGATCTCAGCTGTGAACGATGATCTGGTCCGGGCCAAGACGGCCCTGACCGACGTCCAGCGCGAGATAACCAAGGCCGACACCGACGTGCAGCTCGTCCGCGAACGCAGCGTTCGCAACCAGGCCCGGATGGACGCCGGTCAGGGGACCGCAAAGGACATGCAGGCTCTCCAGCATGAGGTTGACTCACTTGCTCGCCGGCAGTCCGCGCTCGAGGACATCGAGCTCGAGGTGATGGAGCGGGCCGAGGGTCTGGCCGCCGACGTCAGCCGACTCGAGGCCGCCAGCGCCGAGATGGCCGTTCGGGCAGACGGGCTCAAGGCAGTGTGCGACAAGAATCTTGCCGAGCTCGACGCCGAGGTCGAGCAGATCGGTCGCTCCCGCGCTGACGTCGTGGCCGGCGTGGGCGATGACCTTCTGGCCCTTTATGAGAAGATCCGCGCGTCCAGTGACGGTATCGGGGCCGCGGTTCTGCGTAAGCGCCGTTGCGAGGGATGCAACCTAGAGCTCAACCAGGGTGAGATCAACCGGTTCACGGCTGCCGCGGAGGACGAGGTGCTCCGCTGCGAGGAGTGCCGCCGCATACTGATCCGCACCTCCGAGTCCGGTATCTGAGGAGGCGTCGTGGGCGGACGTCGGCTCGTCGTCGAGGCGGATGGCGGATCGCGCGGTAATCCCGGCAACGCCGGTTACGGCGCCCTGGTTCGCGATTCGGCCTCCGGTGAGGTGATCGCTGAGCGGGCCGAATCTGTGGGGATCGCCAGCAACAACGTTGCCGAGTACTCCGGCCTGGTCGCCGGGCTCAAGGCCGTATTCGACATCGACCCCGGCACGGAGGTCATTGTCCGGCTGGACTCGAAGCTCCTCGTCGAGCAGATGACCGGGCGGTGGAGAATCAAGTCACCCGACCTGCGTCGCCTGGCAGCTGAAGCTCGTGACGTCGCGGCCGAGATCAGCGCCGCCGGGGGATCGGTGACCTTCACCTGGATCCCGCGCGCCGAGAACTCCGCAGCCGATGCCCTGGCCAACTCGGCCATGGACGGCGAGTCGGTGAGCTGGACCCGCACCTCCGACCCCGACCTCGTCCCCGACCCTGACGTCGTCATGGACCCTGATGTGGGGGAGCCCGCCAGGATCGTGTTGATCCGTCATGGTGTAACCGACTTCACCGTCGCGGGCAAGCTTGACGGACGAGGGGGTCCTGACCCCTCGTTGAACGCTGAGGGTCGGCGCCAGGCCCGTGCCGCTGCCGCCGGAGTCCGGGCGTTCATCGGCGACAACCCGGCGAGCGTGATCACCTCGAGCCTGCAGCGCGCAGTCGAGACGGGCGCCGCGATCGCGGACGAGCTTGGCGTGCGCGCGCAGATCGACCCTGACTGGGATGAGCAGAACTTCGGTGACTGGGACGACACGAGCATGGGCGACCTGGTAGCCCGTCATCCGCAGGAGCTTCTACGTTTTCGCAACGACCCCCAATACTCAAGACCTGGCGGTGAAGCGCATGCCCATCTCGAGGCTCGGGTGCTGGCTGCTTTCGCGCGGGTCACAACAGCCGGAGGCACGGTTGTCGTCGCCACTCACCGCAAACCGATCATTACGGTGCTCGCACATGTACTCGGGATCCCGCACGAGCGCATCTGGCGGCTGGCCACGGCCCCGGCGTCCGTGACCTCGGTCGAGGTCTGGGCCGATGGCGGCACCTCGGTCGCGTTCGTCAACGACACCAGCCATCTGCGCTGACCCGCGTTCGACTGTGGAATCCTTGCCTTATGAATGAGCAACGGCGCGGACGAGCAGGGATGAGCTATGCCGGGGAAGTGAGTTGTTCAGATGCGTATGTCGAGCTGCAGGCTGACGCCGACGCTGTTCTGGTCGACGTGCGGACCAATGCGGAGTGGAGCTACGTCGGATTCCCAGACCTCACGCAAATCGGCAAGAGGGTCATTTTTCTGGAATGGCAACACTTTCCGGATGGCAACCTGAACGGGCGCTTCGTCGAGCAGTTGTGTGAGGCGGGTGTACGCGAGGGCGTCCCCATCTACTTCCTGTGCCGCTCTGGTGCGCGATCGGCTTCAGCGGCAAAAGCGGCGGCGGCTGCGGGTCTCGGACCGGCATACAACGTCTCTGATGGCTTTGAGGGCCACCTTGGCCCGGACGGGCATCGGACCGTCTCGGGATGGAAGGCTGCGGGACTGCCCTGGAGACAGGGATGAGCGCGCCGCGCCCGGACTGCTGACCTCTTCACGTGAGCGCGAGCGCCAGAGTCGCGGCGAGAGTGGCCGCGGTCGCGCACAGCGCGCCCTGCCAGGCGAATCGCCACAGCGAGATCGGGATCCCGGCACGGCGACATCGTTCCCGCCACAGGATCGTGGCCAGTGATGCCCAGATGGTGACCAACGGGCCCGCGTTGACGCCGATCAAGAGGGCCATCAGGAGATGGGGGTCGTTGTCGGTCACCGACTCGAGGGCCAGATAGGCCGGCAGGTTGTCTGCCACGTTTGCGGTGCCAGCGCCGAACGCACTGACCCTCAGCAGGTCTGAGGTGTCGGCGCCGGTGCCGACCCAGCCGGCGAGCAGCTCGCGCAGGCCGTGCCCCAGAGCGAGGTCCACCGCGATGAACAGCGCGCTGACCCCCAGCACGATGAGCCACGGGACCTTGACCTCGCGCAGCAGGGGACGGTTGCGCACCAGGAGCGTGCCGATCAGGACGAGAGCGGCGACCGAGGCGGGGATGGCTGGGGCGATGCCGCTGACGAAGGCTGGGCCGAGCGCGATGATGAGCAACGTCCGGTCGTGGGCTGCCGGGGGAGCCTCGGTGAGGTAGTGCCCTCGCAAGTCGCCCAGATGGATGACAGCCAGCACGGCCACGGTGGCTGCGATGGCTGCCAGGCCCGGCCACAGGGCCAGCCGGATGTATCCCGAGTAGCCGACTCCCAGCGCCGAGAACCGGTGTAGCGCGAGCAGAGGTTGGTCAGGTTGGAGACGGGCAGGAGCAGGGAGGCGGTATTGGTCAGCCAGACGGTGGTCATGGCGAACGGCAGCGGGTTCAGCCGGAGCTGACGGGCGACCGCGATGACCACCGGGGTCAGCAGCACTGCTGTGGTGTCGAGACTGAGAAAGATGGTCGAGAGGCACGAGAGTCCGACGACGAGCAGCCACAACAACCAGGCCCGGCCATGGCCGGCCCGGGCGGCCCAGTGCCCGGCGATGTCGAAGACCCCTGCGGAGTCGGCGATTTCGGCCACCACAGTGATGGCGACCAGGAAGATCAGGACGGGGCCTACCCGTATCGCCAGTTCGGTAAGGACTGTCGTCGAGCTGGTGGTCACTGGACGCTCGTGTGGAGGATCCATGGCAGGCCCGGGCGGGCCGGCTCGGTCAGCGTCGTCTCGAAGCGCTGGGCGATCACCCGCTGGAGAGCCTTCGCCGTCCTGGCGTCAGCACCCTCCTCGCACAGGTGTCGCGCCACCAGGCCGCGGGTGTGCTTGGCCATGTGTGTGGCGCCGGGGATGCGGATCTGAACCCATCGAGCGGCCAGATCGCCCTGGGGAACCCAGGCAGCGACATACGTGCTCGAGCGGCAGTCGGCGATGACCCCACGGCCCGCCACGATCGGGAGTACGGCGGCGAGGGGAGCTCGCCAAACGGACGCCAGAGGACCGAGCTCGGCGAGGTTCACGCCCATGGACAGGCGATACGGGGGGATCTTGTCGGCCGGGCGCAGTGCGCCATAGAGGGCCGAGATGACGACCAGCCAGCGGTTGGCGCGGCGACGGGTCGCGGAATCCATCGAGGGAAGGTTGAGGGCGTCATAGAGGACGCCGGTGTAGAGGTCCGCAACAGTGACCGCCGGCGCACAGCCCAGACGGACGTTGTGGGCGATGTCGGTGTGGAGGTTGGCGCTGACTCCCAGCAGGGCCGGGGCATCGGGTTGCGCGCTCACCCGGGCCAGTGCCTCAGCCACAGCCCTGCGGGTGGAGGCGAGCTCCGGGAAGGAGACGAGCTCCGGACTGGCTGGCTTGCCTCGGGCGCGCCCGGTTTTGGATTCCGAGGGTGGAAGCAGGATCAGCACTTGATCGAGGGTACGGCGAGCCGGGCACGGGCCTTGCGCCGAGGTTCTGGCTATGGTGACCTTCATGTCGATGCGATGGACCGATCTCGCCACGGACAAGGAGGAAGACGATGGCCATGACCGCGGTGGCCATGACCGCGGTGGCCAGGAACACTCTGGTCATGAAGGCAGCGGCTCGGGGGCGGACCCCGCCCAGCTGGCCGAGTCGCCAAGGGCAGCGTGCGGTTCCAGACGGTGGGGGAGTGAGGCGGTCATGAGGCAAGCGGGTCTGGTCCGACTGGTGGCCACAGACCTTGACGGAACCCTGCTGGGCAGCGACGGCCTGTGTTCGGGGCGGTCGCGGGCCGCCCTGGCCGCGGTCGAGGATGCCGGCATTCAGGTAGTTCTGGTGACGGCCCGACCACCACGGTGGCTGCACGACATCGCCGACCTCGTCGGCGAGCACGGGCTCGCCCTGTGCTGTAACGGGGCATTCGTCTACGACGTTCGCGGAGGGCAGGTCCTCGAAGAGCATTGCATGGCGGCAGCACACGTCGGGGAGATCGCCGTTGACCTGCGAAACGCGTTGCCAGGCATAGCGTTTGCCGTCGAGAGCCGGACGGGCTTTGGGCGGGAGCGGCACTACCTCGACGAGTTCACGACACCTCAGGACATATCGGCGGTGACACTCGAGGAGCTGCTCGACCCGTTGCCCGGAAAGGTGCTCGCCCGCTGCGCCGACGTGTCCGCTGTGCAGTTTCACCGGGTTGTCGACGAGGTGGTTGCCGATCGGGCTGTCGTCTCGTACTCGGGCGCCTCAGGTCTCGCCGAGATCAGCGCAGTCGGTGTGACCAAAGCAGCCGCGCTCGAGGTCTGGTGTGTCGGGCGGGGCATTGACTCCGCTGAGGTCTTTGCGTTTGGCGACATGCCCAACGACCTGCCCATGCTCCGGTGGGCCGGCCGGTCTTTCGGCGTCGCGAACGCCCATCCGGATGTTCTCGACCTGGTGGATGAGGTGTGTGCCTCAAATGACGAGGACGGGGTTGCCCAGGTGCTCGAGGCGCTGCTTGCCGACATGCATCAGGGAACCTCGGCCAGGGGAACAACGTCGCAGGGAACCGTGGTTCAGAGAACCACTGACATTGCGGTTGACGAAGACTCGACCAGCGGGGCGGCATACCTGCGGGGTTGAAGGATCTATGCTGGACCACGGATGAGTCGGTCAGACGGTCGCGTCGATGCTGTGATCCCGGGTTTCCGGGCAACTCACATCGCCGAGGAACGTCCGGGCTTCACAGGGCAAGGTGGTGGCTAACGACCACCCGGGGCAACCCGCGGGACAGTGCCACAGAAAACAGACCGCCTCGGTGAACCGTCCGGCTTCGGTCGGGAAGGCATCGGGGTAAGGGTGAAACGGTGGTGTAAGAGACCACCAGCACTCCAGGTGACTGGAGTGGCTAGGTAAACCCCACCTGAAGCAAGGTCAGACAGCAAGCGTTTGAGGGCGGCCCGCCCGAGCTTGCGGGTAGACCGCTAGAGGTGCTCGGCAACGAGTACCCGAGATGGATGACCGTCCGTCGCAGGCCGGCAACGGTCTGCGACGACAGAACCCGGCGTACCGACCGACTCATCCGCTAAACAGCCTCTGACCTGCGCCGGAGCACTCGGGGGAGGGCCTCAGCCAGCAGGGAGTCCGCAAGAAGATCGCCGGGATCAGCACAGGATCAGCAGGAAGATCCGAGCCGAAGATGAGCTCCCGTGGCAACGGCTGAAACCAACACCCTGCGTGGTGGTGTGCGGCCGAGGCAGAGGTCTTTGAACTGCTACACGCTTAGGTGCAGGAGTGTCTCGGGTGTAGCGTGTTGAGATCTGCGTCACCCCGGACCTTGGCGGCGCCGACTTATCTCGGTGCCACTCCCGAACCTTGGTGGCCCGTGTCCTTGCATTCCAGGACCACCGAATTGAGTCTGCCATGACACAGCAACCGAGCGGCCCGCATGCCTTTTCCGCAGATTTCGAACACCACATCGTCCGGTTCCCGACCCGGTATGTGCCCTGCGTCCCGGCCGATCTGCCAGCACCATCAGCCGCCCGGCCGTCCAGAGGTCGGCAGGTACGGGCCAGAAAGCACGCGATACGTCAGGTAGCCGTCCTTGAGGTTGCCGGCCGGCTCAATGATGTTGTCGCGGAGGATCTGGACCAGGCGATCCTGCGGGCTCTGGCCGAAGGACCGCGTGGAGTGGTCTGCGACCTGTCGGGCTTGCTTGAGGATGCCGAGCCGGTGGCGGTTGGGGTGCTCGCAACGGCAGGTCGGCATGTTCGAGACTGGCCCGGGATCCCAGTGGCGGTGGCCTGTCCGGACCCGCGGGTTCGGGCGGCGCTGTGCGCCCACCCCCTGGGCGGTCACCTGATCGTGAGCGAGTCGATCTTCTCCGCGCTGTCCGCGGTGTTGTCGACCCCCATCCTGGCTGTTGAACGGCTGCACCTGGCCCCGCACCCGACTGCCCCGCGGGCGTCGCGGGAATTTGTCACTCGTACCTTGCTGGACCTGGGGTTGAGCCGGGTCATCCCCTTCGCAAGCCTGGTGGTTAGCGAGCTCGTGTCGAGCTCGTCAATCCATGCCGGCACCGACATTGACCTGTCCGTCACCTGGAACCTTGGGTCTCTACGCCTGACCGTTAGAGACCACGGTCCCGCTCTGCGATATCAGCGGCATTCAGACCTTGACCTGCATGGGCGAGGGCGCACCGTCGTCGCCGGCCTCTCCCGCACGTTTGGGGTCATGCCCACCGCCGACGGCGGCAAGGTCGCCTGGGCTGTACTCGAAGCCCCTGGCCATGCCCTTCCACCAGCAACGGCAGAGCCAAGTCTCAGTGCTTGTCCTCGGGCGCCTCTGCATCGGCAGGGCTGAACTTCCTGAGATACTCGATTTCCTTCTTCAGCTCGATTATCTTGAGCTCACGTCCGACGGTCAGCCGCTGGAAGTGTTCGAGCTCGGCCAGCCGCTCCAGCTCCCTGGCTTGCTGCACGACGACTCTCCTTTGATCCTCCATCTGGCTGGTCACGTCGCGGGCTGCGGCGAACACGCCGAGCACCTTTCCGCCGGTGTCGCGGTGAACCGAGGCGTTGTACCGGACCTGGGTGAGCGTCTGGTGCCCGTCGCGTTTGCGCACGGTCAGCGGATAGTCCACGGCCATTCCCTCGGTGAATACCAGCTGGTAGATCTTCTCGGCTTTCATGGGGTCGGTGAAGTAGTCGGAGAAGGAAGTCCCGATGAGCTTGTCGCGGGAGACCCCGGTGAGCTTGACCGTGGCCTCGTTGGCGTCGGTGATCTTGACCTCGGGGCTGATCGCGACAAATGAGTCCAGGCTCGACTCGATCATGGATCGGGCGGCCTCGTACGCCTGCTTCTGGACGGTCACGTCGCGGGAGATCACGGATGCGCCGATGACGACGCCGTCACGGTCGCAGATAGGTGATTCGGTGGCCGTGACCGGGAACGTCGTTCCGTCCTTCCGGACGCGGACGGTTTCCATGTGCTCGACAGGCTGGCCAGTGCTGACCTTGGTAAGCATGGCTTTGACTTCGCCAACTCGATCCTTGGGGTTCACGATCTGGGCCGGCTTGATCTTCAGGAGTCAGGAGTCGGACGGACTCACCGATGACCTCCTCGCTGGAGTAGCCGTACATCTTCTCGGCAGCCGGATTCCAGCTCGTGATGGTGCCGTCGAGCGTGGTGCCGATGATGGCGTCGCCCACGTACTCGACCACTCCTGCAACCATGTCCGCACGGCGGTGATCTGCTCCTTTCCGTTGCCCCGAACGTAGGGTGCCCCAGCTGCCCATGCTTGCGTCCCATCACGTGTAGAGGATCAGGGGGACAGGCGGTGAACAACCTCCGGATCCCGAGCAGGGGGGTTGTCGACGGGCGACGCGGGTGCTTCTATCGAATGAGGACATAACTGAAGTGCAGCAACGCGCAACAGGAATGAGGTATCGCAATGTTGCTCTGGTCCATCCTCCTGCTCGTCTGTGGCGCTGGCCTGTGGTACGAACATAAACACGGGAGCCGCGTGCTTGTGCGTAACGACAGCACAGAGGCTAAAGATGCTGCTGCCCAAGCGAACAATGCGACAGCAGCCTTGGGCTACGGCGGTCCGCCGGTGGTGCCGCCCTTGGGGGAAGCGGTGGCGGGGCTGCTCTTTTTAGCTCGTCGGGGGCTTCCCTGAACCGGTCATGATCTTCTCCGGCACGCCACCGGTACTCCGGGCCGTCGGGACAGCACTCGTATTCTTGGCGACGCCCGGTCAGGCGGTATCAACTCGCCCGAAGTGGTCGAATCGCTCGTGGAACCGGCTCCTTAACCCTCGGCGGGTTGTGCGGGGGGAGTGCGAGTCCTCAAAGATGACCCATAGTCTTTCCCCGCACTCACAGCACAACTCATTTTCTTCGTCCCACAGCCAAGTCTGCCCGACCGGCCGGAATTGGTGAGAATGGACTTCGCCCATCGTCCCTGCCCCTTCGGCGTGCACCCAGAACAATGAAAACGTTAGGCGGTTCCGACCGCCTCGGCAAGAGGTTGGGCAGGCGAGCATGAACCACACGGGCCGTCCGGGTCAGGTTCGGCGTTCCAATCAGGTGGGGCAGCGCATCCGGGCGAGCCAGCGATACAGCACCGTGGTCTGATCCTCCAGCGAGCCGGTGCCGATTTCTGCAACTGCCCCTTTGGCCAGCGCTCCGATGAATCGCACCTTCAAACTCACATCGGCGAGTGCCGTGAAGCTGCACGAACACCCGTCGGGAGTCAGACTCAGCGAGCCACTGATGCTGGCGGTGCGTCCGTTCGCAATCGCTTCGACGCGCAGGGGGCTGCGGTAGCCGCCCGCCCCGTCAGGTGCCTAGTTCCGCGTGTCTGTGACGGTGATCTCAGGCCCCACCAATGACCTGAAGATAGCGGCAATCTCGTCGGTCGGTGCGACAAGGCGCAGCTTGACGGACCGAGAGTCACCGCTCCGGCTAACGTCTGCTTCATGGGAGCTGGCTCCTAGCTCGGTGGCGTAGTCGCGCAGGAAACTGATGTCGGTGAGGATGTCCAACACCTCGGTTGGCTTCGCCTGGTAGACCGTCTTGTAGTCAATGTCCACAGGCCTATCCGTCTCGGTTGCGCAGGGCCGCCCTCATGGCGGCCACGGTGGGTTTCTATGTTCTCTGTCGTCCGCGTCGCAGTCCTTTGTACTCATAGCGTGCTCGGTGCGAAGAACCCGTGCCGGCCGATGCGACAACTCCATCCGTTCGGACGACAGATTCACCCGTTCGGCGCGGGCGGCGGAATCTGCGCGGAGCTGACTCGTCTCGGTGCCACCAATGTTGTCGTGCTCGGTGGCACGGGTGCTGTCAGCGATACAGCGGCGAACCTGACGCGCTGCTCCGGCTAGGCGAGCTGACACCGGCTCGACCGCGATGGGGACGACATGGGCTGCGCTTGAGTCTTCAGGAGGACCGAGATGGGTTTCATCCAGCCCAGCGCTCTGAGTGCTCCCTCGCACTCGGAGCGCTGGGTCCGTGCCCGAACATGGCGGAGGGGAACATCACGCGGGGGACCAGCGAGCCAGACTGCCGCTAGTCCCCTCCGCTTGAGGTTCGGTGTCGATGTCAGTAGTCACGGACCCTCAAGGCGACCCTAACGGAACCCTAACGGAACCCTAACGGAATGTTAAACGGAAAGGTCGGCATGCCGGTGGCCGTTCGCTGAGTAACTCAGACGGAGCGACGGGCGCGAGCAGTGCGGCGTTTGAGGGCGCGCCGTTCGTCCTCGGACAGTCCGCCAAACACTCCGGCGTCCTTGCTGGACTCGATGGCCAGTTGCAGACAGGTCTCAACGACCTCACAGCCACGGCAAACGGCCTTGGCCTCTTCGATCTGGAGCAGCGCGAGGCCGGTGTTCCCGATAGGGAAGAACAGTTCGGGGTCCTCGTGCAGACAGGCAGCACGGTTGCGCCAAGTCATCAGAACGGACTCCTTGAACAGAGGTTTGGGGGGATCAACATCATGTTAGTCAGTTCAGGATCGCTTGGGCGGGTGTTTCTGACGTCATGCAGAGTCGCGTCAACTCACAAAGAGTGGTCACTGACCATCGGGCGCGTGTTCAGAACCGCTGCGGCGCCCCGGTCCGGTGTGATCTGAAGGCGTGCCGAAGGTCCCTGTTGCCGCGGATGTGCTCCGAGCATCCTGAGACGGTGCTGCCGAGCGATCGAGCGTGCAAATGGACCCGACAAGAGGAGGTGCACAAATGGACCTCGACGCATTGCTCCTGGACGCCGAGCCGGATGTGCTGGACGAGGCTTACTCAGTCCTTCATCGCTCGCATGTGACCCACTACGAACTGGCGGGAGAGACGTTCACGCGGCAGGCGCTGGCCGATCTGTTCAAGCTCGTCGTGGCCGCAATCCGAACTCGCGACCTTGTCGCGATGAGCTCCTACTCCGAGGGGATCGCGGTCGAGCGTTTCAATAATGGCTACGACATCTCCGAAGTGCAGATGGCATTCAACTCTCTGGAAGGGGCGATGTGGCGACGAGTGGTCTCCGCGGAACCCCCGGCCGACCTCGCCGAGGCGATCGGATTGCTGACCACCGTCGTGGGTTTCGGCAAGGACGCCGTCGCACGCAAGTATCTTTCGCTCGCCTCCAAGCGGCACGTCCCCTCGCTTGACCTCTCGGCGTTGTTCGCTGGGATGACCTCGTGACTCGCTCACGCTGACGTTTCTTCACGTGGTTCGCGCGCATGCCTCGAGCTGCCAGAACTCACCCGCGGTGGTCCGGCCAGCGGTAAGGTCCGACCAAAACAAGTGTATCCTTGCGGCATGAAACAACTGGAGATCTATACCAAGGCTGGCGAACAGCTGCGCACCGCCGAGTCCGTGGCCGAGTTCGCCGGGTGCAAGGTGGCAACCCTTGACGCTTATCTGAGCCGGGGCCAGATGCCGGCACCGATCGGGACCGTTGGTCGCACCCGGCTGTGGACGTGCGCCGATGTGGACAGCTGGCTGGCCCTCCGAGGCCGCGACCAGGTCCCCGATGTACTGCGTGACCGGGTCCCTGCCGAGCTGCGGGCGCTGCGGCGATGGACCCGCCAGGACCACAAACGGCCGATCATGACAGACGGCAGGCCTGCCTGGATCTCCGATCCGACGACGTGGACCAACTACGCGAAAGCGAAGGGGTCTCAAATGGGCGACGGGCTCGCATTCGTTCTCGATGACGACGGTATCGCCGGTTTCGACCTCAACCACTGCGTCACGGAAGAAGGCCTGACCCCGGGCGCGCAGACGATCCTCGACCTGCTGCCTGACACCTACGCCGAGCTGTCGCCCTCTGGCCACGGTGTGCGCCTGTTCTGCTACGCCAACGTTGCCAAGGGTCGCCGGTTTGTCTCGCATGGCGTAGAGCTGCAGGTCTGCAGCACCGGGCGGTTTCTGACGGTGACCGGCAATCGCCTACCGGATCGGCCTTCGGTCCTGGCGGATCATGACGTCGCAGTTCGCGCCCTGTTGCTCGGTGACGCCTGAGGTAACGTCAGAGTCCACCTCAGCGATGGGGGCGGGTGCTCGCAACTGGACCAGCACCCCGGAGACGGTGAAGTCGATCGACTCCGACCGAACTACGCTCCGACCGAACTACTCGGCGTACTCGTCAAGGAGTTCGAGTGAGCCCATCTCCTCGAGCTCACCCTTCGAGTATTGCTGAGAGAACTCGGGTTGCGGTTGGCCGGTTGTGATGCCGCGTGCCTCTGTTTCCTTGATGATTGCGGTCATGATCGTTCTTCCTTGTGCTCAGGTCGATCGGTCACAGTTCTCAGGTCGGTCTTCAGCACTGGGCGTGGGCCTTTCCCAACGGTAGGGCCGATCTGCGCGCGATGGTGGGAGGCTCTCCCAGCGGCTCGTGTCGCCTCAGATCTCATGTTCATCGACCAGCGAGAGGATTTCGAGGGCGAACCGGCGGGCCTCGTCCACGGTTGCCGCCAAGCCCCTATCTTCGTTGTGGCCGATGAAGACTACGGGAGCGTTGTCGTCGTCTCGTTGCTCCCGGGAGGCGAAGAGGTACTGCTGCTCTCTGCTCCCGTCGCCCATCAACATCGTGGGCTCAGCTGACAGCTCGACCCGGTGCGCGACCGCAGAGCGGGACTGGTCCTCCCGGGACAGCTCAGCCAGGTGTCCACCAGCTTTGGTGGGGGGTTCATCAGTCGGCGAGCCGACCTTCTGCCAGCCGCGGTGCCAGGTGACCGGCTCGACCCCCGGTGAGCGTTTGGATTTCCCGTGCCTGGGCGGGTTCATGATCGGCTGCACCTCCTAGCTGGGCGATCGGTCAACGTCAAGGTCGGCGGTTGAGCACCGGCCGGGGCTGTCCTTCTTGTGTAGACCCATCCCCAGACAGTTGCCATAGCTGGGACCAGATGGTGGGACCAAGGCACCCCTGCGTACCGACCGACTCATTCACTCTGCGGTAGTTGCTTTCACTTCGCGGTAGTTGTTTTGAGTGTCAGCTTTCGGCTGAGCCGCAGTCCAGCTCCAGCCCTAGATTCGGGCGTGTATGTGGTGTAAAGTCCGGCCCGCTGCGTTGCCCCAGACCCTGGTGGCGTCGGTTTTTCGGCTCTTCAGACTTAAGCGGGCAACGTGCTTCTCGCGGCTGAGGCCCGCCGGTATTGGCGGGTACACGACCACCGTATCCGACGGCGTTGGTTGACTGGGTTCCTGAACCCAAAAGCGTTGCGGCCCTGGTGTTTTGCCAGGCGGTT
>DASRUA010000201.1:0-8224 GCA_035655615.1 Dermatophilaceae bacterium | reverse complement strand
CAGCCTGGCCGAGGTGCACAAGACCGGCAAGGGCCGCATCCTCGCGGTGCGCGGGCGACGCCAGGTGGGCAAGTCGACCGCGGTCACTGCCTTCGTCGAACAGGTCGACACGCCTCACGCCTACTTCACCGGGGTGAAGCTGGCACCGGTGCACCGCCAGCTGGAGACGCTGGCGGAGGCGTTCCTGGGGAGCCGGCACCCGGTGGCCGACGTGCACCTGCTATTCGACACCCCGCCAGCCACGTGGCGAGAGGCGTTCAACCGGTGGGCCCTGGCCGCCCGCAACGCCCCCGTGATCGTCGTCCTGGACGAGTTCCCCTGGGCTGTGGATGCCGATCCGTCGCTGGAGGGCGAGCTTCAGGTGGCGTGGGACACCACGTTGAGCAAGCTGCCAGTCCTGCTCATCCTGATTGGCTCTGACGTCGCCATGATGCGTCGCCTGATCGAGCATGACCGACCATTGTTCGGGCGGGTGACTCCGATGGTCGTCCCGGCCCTGAACCCGGCTGAGGTGGCTGAGGCACTGCCCGGACGCTCCGCCATGGAGATCTTCGATGCCTATCTGGTGACCGGGGGCTATCCCCGGCTCGTCGGGCGGTGCGCCGCCGCCAAGACCACCGCCGCCTACGTCAAAGCCGCACTCACCGACCCCTTCAGCGACCTGGTGATCAGCGCACAGCTGGTGCTCGACGCCGAGTTCACCGATGCGGCAAGCGCCCGCCAGGTGCTCACCGCGATCGGCGCCGAAGCGGCCACCCGCCCCGGCTTCAACGACGTCCTCTCAGCCATCAGTGACCCCGGCGAACGCGGCGCCGCCCAGACCGCCATCAGCCGGGCGCTGAAGATACTCGAAGGCCCCAAAGATCTGATCCGTATCGAGGTCCCCTCCGGAGCCGCCTCAAACAGCAGGTTGCGCCGGTACAGACTCACGGATCCCTACCTGCGATTCTGGTTCCGTTTCATCGCCCGCCACCTCGAAGACATCAGCCGGAGCCGCGGTGACATCGCCGTGGCGGCGTTCGAGGCCAGCTGGGCCAGCTGGCGTGGACGCGCGATCGAGCCCCACGTCAACGAAGCCCTGACCCGGCTCGGCGCCACACACCCCGAACTGGCGGGTGTGCAACAAGCCGGTGCCTGGTGGAATCGAGACAACTCGCTCGAGGTGGACATCGTCGCCCGCACCGCCGAGAACATCGCCACCATTGGCACCATCAAATGGCGACCGCGGGGCGGCGTCACCCGGGCCGAGATGGCCGATCTTGCCAATGCCCGTAACGTCATCCTCCAGGCCGGCGGTGCGCGTCTGCTCGCGGTCTGCCCCAGCGGGCTTGCACCCGGCGCCAGCGCCGACTTCGTTCTGGGTCCCGAGGACCTGCTGGCCGCATGGCGCGCCTGAGAACAAGCCGATGGCCCCATGCCTCTCGCCATCAGTGCTGCAACTCCTAGTTTCATGTCAGAATCGCTAGTAGTTAGTAGTTCAGGCCAGGTGACGGAGGCGCGCTCCCAGGTCCCCCGCGGGGATGAAGATGAAGGCCTTTCCCTCGCGGCGCTGGTCCAACAGCCCGCGGTTCACCAGGTCGAGCAGATCAGTCCGCGCGGTCTGGTAGACGACGCCATGCGCGATCTGATGGCCATGAATCGTGTACCTGGCGTGGGCGTCACCCAGAGCGTCGCCGAGCAGGGCTCTCTGGCGGTGGTTCAGCCCGCTATCCCCTCTGACCAGCGCCTCTACCTCCTGCACCTCCTGGATCTTGCGCTCCAGGTGCTCCTCCAGAGACGCAAGAGCGCGCTTCAGAACCTCAAGGTTGTACACCAGGAAGTAGGTGAGGTCGTTATCGTCCGTTTCGCTCAGCAGGAAGCTCTGCGCGTAGGCGATCGGGGCCTTTCGCAGGATGGTGCTGATGGTGACGAACTCCGTCACCCAGTAGTCCTGTTTCAACATTGCCCAGTAGAAGATGGCCCTTGCGGTTCGCCCATTGCCATCTTCGAAGTAGTGGTCATACCCGATCCAGAAGTGCACGACGATCGCGCGCACGACCGGGTGCATCCAGCCCTCGCTGCTTTGTCCGTTCGCGAACGCGCAGAAAGCCGTAAGGCGCTGCGGCAGCTCCTCCGCGGGCGGCGGGGTGTGCAGCAGCTGATCGCTCTCCCCCCACACCTGGACGCGCTCTTCGTCTGGATGCTGCAGTCGTCCTGCCGCAGTGGGGTCGTCGAGCGTCCCCAGGGTCACGATCCGGTGCAGCTCGAAGATTCGCTCTGGTGTTATCTCAAGAGAGCGGTTGGCCCCGACGTACTGCATTGCCCGGTAGTTGTTCGTAATCATCTGCTCGCTGCGGTCACGCGGAGAGCGTCCAGTTCTCAGCATCTCCTTGGCGACCCGCCTGGTGGTAGAGGCGCCCTCCAACTGCGAGGAGGTGATCGCCTCCTCAATCAGGCTCGAGATGATGTAGCGGTCTCTGCTGGCCGGGTTGGTGACGCTCTCGGCCATTCTGATCCTGCCACTTGCCTTCTGGTCGACGGTGTGGAGCATCTCAGCAGCAGCGTCGGGGAGGCTGACCGTGAACGGCCGGCCTTTGACATCGAGCAGCGGCGTGCGCTTCCGGCCCGCTTCTCGCTGGATCTTGAGCCGCAACCACCATTCCTCGTGCGTGAGATCGCTCGGAGGCGCCAGGTGCACGATGGTGTCCCAATGCGGGTACCCTTCGGCGCCCGGCACGGAGGGCAGTTCGGCTGCCAGCACCCGAGAGAACCTGTCGGCGGCAATGCCGGAGATGAGGTCGTCGTAGGGCGGGGGTTTGACTGGGATATGCATCGACCTCAACCTCCCTCGAACCACCACCGTGTAGCCATGATGTCAATCTGCTACTACTTCTGCAAGTAATTAGTACCTCGTCGTACGGCAGCGTCGTTGGGCCCGAGACCGCCCGCCGAGTGCCGAGGGTGGCCGGGTTCGACTCCACTTCGTCCACGGTTGAGCCGACTGCGGCATGGTCGGCAAGGGTCAGGACTATTGGAGCGAGGACTGTCTCAACGCGGCTGAAGTCTGGAGGCGGAGTCGCGGTCCGGCGCTGGTCAGCGATAGACGTCGCGGCGGTGACCAACCCGCACGACGATGACCCGTAGGACCTCGTCCTCGATCGTGTAGATGATCCGGTAGTCCCCGACTCGCACACGCAGGTAACCGGGGCGATCCTTCAACGCGCGAGCACCAGGCGGGCGGGGTTCCGCGGCCAGTTTCAGGACGGCGCCACGAATTCTGGCACGCATCTGCGGATGGACCTTGCGCAGGTCCCGCTCGGCCGCCGGCAGAACCTCGATCGCGTAGGTCACGTCCAGCCCAGGTCCTTCATCACCTGCTCCCAGGGGATCGGCGTACCGCCCTCGGCCAGCGCGGCATCGACCGCAGCTGCGTCCTCGAGTTCTTCCATGGCCTCCATCATCTGGTCGTATCGTTCCGGGCTGACCAGGACAGCGGTCGGGTGCCCGTTGCGCTCCAGGATCACGGCCTCGGTCTGGGCGGTCTCGATTGCATGGGTGAGGTTGGCCCTGAAGTCGGTGATCTTGAGCGTGGCCATTCTCAAAGTGTACAGATCACATCAAAAACTGTACAGACAAGCCTGCGGTGGTCGACTTCCAGAAGGGCGCCTGCTCACACGGGCCGGGCTACCGCTGCCGATGACCCGCTCCGTGAGCCGGCAGCCTCAACCTGCGTAGTGGTAGCGGCAGGCGGCTATTCGTATCTCGTCGTCGCCGAGCTTGTAGATGAGCCGATGCTCATCGGTGATGCGTCGCAACCAGTATCCGTGGAACCCGTGCTTGAGAGGTTCGGGTTTGCCGATCCCGTCGTTGCCGTTGCGCTCGACATCCCCGATGAGCGTGTTGATCCGCTTGAGGACCTTGCGATCCTGAGTCTGCCACCACACGTAGTCATCCCAGGCGCTCTCGTCCCAGACAAGCTTCATTCAGCTAGGTCCCGCTCGATCCCTTCGCCACCCTCGAGACGGTCGATCGACGCCAGCAGTCGACGGGCGTTTTCGGGACTCCTCAGGAGGTAGGCAGTCTCCTTCAGCGACTGGTAGTCCTCAAGGGACACGATGACCACCGGCTCATGACCAGCCCGGGTGATGACCACCTCCTCGCGGTCATCGACGACCGCGTTGAGGGTCTCGGCGTACTTCGCGCGCGACTCTGAATACGTCATGGTCCTCATGGCCCACCTCCTCCGGTGCGTACAGAATAGCGTACGTTTGGCGAACGGAAGAGACGACTCGGCCCAAGCTCCGCACACAGAGACACAGGCCGGCGGGTATCGCGGGTGGCCGGGTTCGCCTGCCCTTCGCTGGAACTTCCCAACACTTCCCGTGGGTCACTGGGTGGTGCACCAGCTGAGCTGACTCCACTACCCCGAGGAGTAGAAGCGATCAGCCGAGAAGGACATCGAGCACAGATGGGGCATAGAACCGGCGGTTGTACGTGTCGAAGTGCGCGAGGGGACCGAGGACCCCAATCGCCACGAGCTGGTCAACGAGCTGGTTCGTCCTCCCGTAGGTCAGCCCCAGCGCTTTCTGCAGGTCACGCACCGTGAAGCTGGGGTGGCCAACGGCGAAGTCCACCGCCGCGTGCGCACTGTCGGCTCGCAGGCTGGAAGCCCGGACCCGGTCCTTGAGGGAGGCCTGCACCTCTACCAGCGACAGCATCTGGTCCCGGGTCGAGGTCGCGGATGCCTCGAGGCCTGTGGCAAAGAAGCTCACCCAGTCGTCCCAGCGTGAGTCTGTGCTCACCCCGAGCAGGCAGTCGTAGTAGTCCTTGCGTCGAGCCTCGAACCACGGCGACACAGTCAGGGTCGGCTCGCTGAGCACGTGTGCGGAGTACAGCTGCAGCACGATCAACAGGCGACCAATACGCCCGTTGCCGTCGTTGAACGGGTGCAGCGTCTCGAAGTGATAATGCGCCATGGCGGCCGCGACCACGGGGTCGAGCGAGCGCGATCGGTCGACGACCATCCAGTCGACCAGCTCGCGAAGCCGCGTCACGAGCTCGTCGCCGGGAGGGTGAGGCACGAACCGCGCATCGACGATCGACGCGCCAGTCCTGTGCCCGATCGCCACCTGGATGTCGCGCACGTGACCCGCCTGCGGTGTGTTTGATGGGGTGCCTCGGACGAGGATCTGCTGGAGCTCGCGCAGAACTCCGAGCGAGAGGGGACGCCCCTCGGACTGCCCGCTGAAGGCGTGCTCGGCTGCTGTGACGTAGTTGAAGATCTCTCGAAGGTTCGTGTTGTCAGGCTGATCGTCGGCGGCGGTGAGGACCTCACTCAGCGGGGCGTACGTGCCCTCCAAAGCAGAGGTGCTCTGCGCTTCGCGGCGCAACGCGGGGTGGCGAAGCAACTGGGGGTTGGGAAGCTGCCGGGCGGTGCTGTCCAATGCACCGAGGGCCGCGCGCGCGTTTGCGACCAGGAGATAGGTTCGCGGCGCAAGGTCGGGGCTCTCGTCGGGAAGGGGGTAGGGGACGAATGCCCGGTGCTCCCATGGACCCCGCCGTGGATCGGTGCCATGAATGGGGACGAGCACCCCAGAGGCGCGTTTGCCGAACATTTCGAGGTCCACAATGTCACTCTACTCCAAGATCAGTGACATTTCGGGATCCGAATTGTCAGTTGTGAAGACTTCGCCGCGTCATGGGAACGCCGTCAGTTGTTCGCGTCGCCTGGGTGGGTCCACGGCTCAGCGCCCACACTCTCGAAATACTCGGCGAGCGTCATCTGCCGGCCATCCACGTCGACGGGAGCTTCCAGTGCCGCTGCCACCCGGGTGTCGCTGGGCAGTGCGGCCCGTTCGGCGGGCGGCAGCGTGTCGTAGGTGTACCCGGCAACCGCCATCGGCCGCGCGGCCCCACTGAGCGCATAGCGAACGACCGTGTCGTTCCTACCAGCGCACATGAGGATGCCCACGGTCGGAGCGTGTCGGGCCGGGTCGCGAAGGCGATCGTCGACGGCCGCGATGTAGAAGCCGAGCTTGCCGGCGAACTCCGGCTCGAACTTGCCGATCTTGAGCTCGACGACGACGTACCGCACCTGCGGGATGTTGAAGAACAACAGGTCGATGTAGAAGTCGTCCCCGCCCACGTCGAGGTGAACCTGCTGCCCGACGAACGCGAAGCCGGTGCCAAGCTCGAGAAGGGTGTTACGCAGCCGGGCGACCAGGGCCGCCTGCAGCTCGCGCTCGGCAACTCGCCCGGACAGCCCGAGGAAGTCGAATACATACGGGTCCTTGGCAATCTGCGCGGCCAGTTCGGAGTCCTCGCCGGACAGCGTCAGCTCGAAGTTGGACGGCGCGGCGCCTGCCCGATCTCGCGCTCGGCCCTTGATCTGGTTCAAGAGCACGTTGCGCGACCAGCCCCCAGCGACGCACTGGCGGACGTACCATTCCCGGGCGGCAGGCTCCTCGATCTTGTCAAGGACGACCATGATGTGGCCCCAGGGCATTTGTGCAGCAGGCTGCTGCACAAATGCGGACGCCGGCCACGCCTCGGCCAGGCGGCGCATGTAGTGCAGGTTGCGCCGCGAGAACCCCTTGCTGTCCGGGAAGGCCAGCGAGAGGTCGACGGCGAGCTGGTCGATGACCTTGGCGCCCCAGCCGGCGGCGTTCTGCCGATCCAGGATGGCCTTGCCGATTCTCCAGTAGAGCTCGATGAGCTGGGTGTTGACCACCCGCGTGGCGGTCCACTGCGCAGCCCGGATCTGGGCCTTCAGCTCAGCCAGCAGATGCGGGTAGTCGTCGGGCAGCGCCAGCTCAGGAGTGTTCACAACGTTCATGATGCTGCTCAGCTCTGACAAGGCAGTCCCGGCAGACCCATCTCAGACGGGAAGGGCGTAGACGAAGATGTTGCTCTGGTAGTGGCCGGTGCGGTTGTCGAAGTTACCGCCACAGCCTCACCGCTCGGGGTTCGAAGGCACCCCCTCTAGGTCTCGTGTGCGAGCCAGGCGGGCCCAGCACAGCTGCTAGCCGGCGCCGTGGATGAACGGGTTCAGGATCTGAGCGCCCGGCCCGTGGCGCATCAGGTCGGACTGCGCCACGGACGGGACCTGCGAGATTCCCGGGGGACCGGGCTTGCGCCGCCATCGACGCGGTCACAGGGTCTGGCCGACGCTCCCCTGGACGGGCACCCTGTATGACGGCGCGCAGGCCGTCCTACAGAGCTGGACCAGCGTCCGGAACATGACCACGTTCCCGCCGCGGGCGGCTATGTCCCGTGGTCCGTCAACCCAACCACCGCGGCGTCAGTAGGCCGGATCACACTCAAGTGAGGCTGGGCCTGTCATCGTCGAGTTGCGTACCGACATTCGAGGGCTGAACCGAGCTCGCGCGGGTGGGCGTGCGCTTTGCGGTTGGGAATCCCGGCCCCTTGCCGTAAGTCACGTTGCGCCCTCGCTCAGCCAGTGAGGTCTTCACCAGCAGACCTCGTGCCACCATGTCCGCCAGCAGCCGAGAAGTCGACGAGGGGTCGAGATCGAGCATCAGCCGAACCACGCGCGCACTGATCTCACCGGATTCAGCTACCAGGGCCAACACCTTGCGGTCGGACTCGTCAGCCGTACGTCGACGGTAGGTCAACACGGCTCCAAGTGCTGCCACCGCATGCTCGCGAAGGCGGTACTCCGGGTGCGTCCACCGAATGCTCTGTCGCGTTCGCTCCACGAGTTCGACCGGTGCAGAGCTGAGGCGATCCAAGACGCTTTGAGTCTCGTCTACCGGCCGCTGCAGCAACGGCGCGATCCCGCCAGCGGTGACTTTCGCGTGGGTCAGCAGCGTGAGCAGCACGATCATGGTGTCTGCGTCGTCGGCATCGTGCTGGGGCAGGGTTGCGACAAACCGAGCCATATGCGAGTTGGGTGCCCCGCCGAGCAGGGTGACGCGAACCGAACTCGTGTCTGACTCAAAGGTCGGAGGCTGGTGGCCCAATCGTGCCATCTCGGCGTACATACGGTCGACTCCCGTCCCCGCAGTCTCAGCGAGGCCCACAGTCCGGATAGCACTCGCGAGCTGGGGGTTTCGCGTCCTGGATGACGTCGTCAGGATGTTCTGCGCGGTCACACCCGTAACGAAGTCTCCCGGAGAGGTCACTGCGAGCCGGGTAGGCGCATGATCGATGACCGTGCGGTCAAGCCTGCGGTAGTCCCGATGCATGACGGCGTTGACCACCGCCTCGCGAACGGCGGCGGAGG
>DASRUA010000200.1:0-3003 GCA_035655615.1 Dermatophilaceae bacterium | reverse complement strand
GGTCTGGTGACCAAGTCCAACCTGATACTGGGCATGGGCGAGGAAGAGCACGAGATCGAGGAAGCGCTGCACGACCTGCACGACGCCGGCACCGACCTGATCACGATCACGCAGTATCTCCGGCCCTCGCCGCGCCACCATCCGATCGACCGCTGGGTCAAGCCGGAGGAGTTTGTCCGGTGGTCCGATCTGGCTGAGGAGATCGGTTACAAGGGCGTCATGAGCGGGCCCTTGGTGCGTTCGTCCTACCGCGCTGGTCGCCTCTGGGCCCAGGCCATGAAGCGCTGGGGCCGTCCCGTGCCAGAGCAGCTTTCCCACCTCGTCGCGACGTCCTACAGCCCGGCCCGCCAGGAGGCCGCCTCGCTGCTCGAGCGCCGCCTCTCCAACGTCTCGTGAAGGTAGTCTGATCCCCATGGCCCGCAAGAAATCCGAGAAGTCGACCGCGCCCAAGAAGCCGCGCTTCGGCCAGATCCGCCAGATCCGTGACATCTTCAACGCTGCCCACGGTGTCGATCCAAAGATCGGCTGGTGGATGGCGCTGGCCGCATTCGGCGCGCTCGTCGTGATGGTCGGAATCGGTCTTCTCGTCAACATGCCGATCTACTTCCTTGTCCTCGGCATCCCCGTGGCCGCCCTTGCTGCGTCGGTGGTGCTGAGCATCCGGGCCAAACGCGCCGCATACAAGTCCATCGAGGGCAAGCCGGGTGCCGCGGGTGCCGCTCTGTCATCGCTGCGCAAGGGCTGGTACTTCGAGCAGCAACCCGTCGCGGCTGAGGCTGGTCGAGCGGGTGACATGGCGTCAGCCGCCATGGTCTTCCGGGCAACCGGACGCCCGGGGGTCGTTCTCGTCGCCGAAGGTCCTCCGGCGCGAGCAATCAAGCTCGCAGAGGCCGAGCGCAAGAAGATCAGCCGGATCGCAGGAGCAAGCGTCCCCGTGACGGTCCTGCGGATTGGCGAGGGCGGCGGCGACGACGAGGTGTCGGTTCGCAAGGTGGCCAGCAAGGTCCAGCGGATGAAGCCGGTGCTCACAAAAGAAGAGGTCGCGGCGGTCAACAAACGCCTCAAGGCAATGGGTGGTATGCGTCCACCGCTACCGGCCGGCATCGACCCCAACCGGGTCCGCATGGACCGAAAGGCGATGCGCGGCCGCTGACCCCCTTGGCAAACCTAGGGACTGTGCACCCGATCCACTGACAGACCTAGAATCGCGGCTCCGCCGCGCCTAGCCTTCTAGGGACTCTGCTGCCCTCAAGCCCAGCCCCGTCCCTAGGTTTGCTGGGTCAGACCCCGCACCGTCCCTAGGTTTGCGAGGTCAGAGGCGCACCGTTACGGTTCCGGCGATCTTGTCGTGGAAGCCGCGGGTGTCACGATCCCAGATCACCGCCGGAATCACCACGGCCAGCAGGACCGTGCGTATCAGTGCGAGAAACGGCCCCGCGGTAGTGCCACCGATGCGGACGACGCGAATGCCGAGCAGGCGGTGTCCGATCGTCGACCCGAGCGTCCCCACCAGTAGCAGATTCATCACGACGAAGACGACGAGCGGTTTGAAGGAGCCGAGTCCCCCTTGGCCAAGGCGGTAGCTCATGAACCCTGCTGCGATCAGGTCGCAGAGGAGCCAGTCCACAAGAACCGCCACCAGTCGGCGCCCGAACCGGGCTAGCGAGCCCGTGCCGCGCTCCGGCATACCAAGTCTGCGTCCTGGATAGTCAGCCGGATCAGTGCGCCCGGGCCCGGGACCATCGAGCCAGGAGGCGACATCCGCGCGATCAACCACCGGACAAGGCTACGTTGGGGACCGCGCTGCACGTAACACCGGTGAAACATTGGGGTGTTGGCGCCGAAATCCGGCCCCGCTAGGGTCTGTCCCGAGTGAAAAGAAAGGCCCGGCCACGACGCGTCGGGCCACACAACAGGAGGTTGCATGTTCAGCAAGCCTGAAGAGGTCCTTGAGTTCATCAAGAACGAGGACGTCAAATTCGTCGATGTTCGCTTCTGCGACCTGCCCGGCGTCATGCAGCACTTCAACGTGCCGGCCGCCTCCCTGACCCTGGACTTCTTCACCGAAGGTCAGATGTTCGACGGCTCCTCGATCCGCGGTTTCCAGGCGATCCACGAGTCCGACATGAAGCTCATACCGGACCCGAAGACCGCCTATCTGGACCCGTTCCGCAAAGAGAAGACGCTCATCATGAACTTCTCAATCGTGGACCCGTTCACCGACGAGCCGTACAGCCGCGACCCGCGCAACATCGCGGCCAAGGCCGAGGCCTACCTGAAGTCGACGGGCATCGCCGACGAGGCGTTCTTCGGCGCCGAGGCCGAGTTCTACATCTTCGACGACGTGCGTTACGAGACGAAGCAGAACGCCTCCTACTACTACATCGACTCGATCGAGGCCGCCTGGAACACCGGCCGGGTGGAAGAGGGCGGCAACCAGGGTTACAAGACCCGCTACAAGGGTGGCTACTTCCCGGTGCCGCCGCTCGACCACTTCGCCGACATGCGCGACGAGATGTGCCTGAAGCTGGAAGAGGTCGGCCTCAGCGTCGAGCGCAGCCACCACGAGGTGGGCACCGCCGGCCAACAGGAGATCAACTACCGCTTCGGCTCCCTGCTGCAGTCCGGTGACGACCTGATGAAGTTCAAGTACGTCATCAAGAACGTCGCCTGGCACGCTGGCAAGACCGCCACCTTCATGCCCAAGCCGATCTTCGGTGACAACGGCTCCGGCATGCACACCCACCAGAGCCTCTGGAAGGAGGGCGTGCCGCTCTTCTATGACGAGCGCGGCTACGGCGGCCTCTCGGACATCGCACGCTGGTACATCGGGGGGATGCTCAAGCACGCTTCGTCGTTGCTGGCGTTCACCAACCCGACGGTCAACTCCTACCACCGTCTGGTCCCGGGCTACGAGGCTCCGGTCAACCTGGTCTACTCAGCGCGCAACCGCTCCGCGTGCGTTCGTATCCCGATCGCGGGCAACTCCCCCAAGGCCAAGCG
>DASRUA010000199.1:0-2232 GCA_035655615.1 Dermatophilaceae bacterium | reverse complement strand
CTGTTGAGGATCCCGCTACGGAACGACGAAAACCAGGTTTGTGCCAGGTCGGCGCAGCCTCCGCGCGTGTTCGTAGGCCGTTCGTCTATCGGGACTCACTGTCACGCCGATGAGCGGTCGAGTTCAGATCACGAAACATGACCAGACTTCCGTCGGCAGATGCGGACAGCGCTGACGACCAGTTCGTACGCTCCACCTGCGAAGTGTCTGTCTCGTTGGGTTAACTTGAACTCTCGCAAGTCCAGGTTCCCTTACGCGACAAGCGCTTTCGCGCGTCCAGGCACAGTGTCAGGCAACGACCGTCAACGACCCGGGTTACGGTGGACGGATGGACGCTGACATTAACTTCTACTTCGACCCTGTCTGCCCTTTCGCCTGGATGACCAGCAAATGGGTGCGACAGGTGCAGGCGCAGCGCGACTACACCGTGGACTGGCGGTTCATCTCGTTGCGGCTGATCAACGCCGAGGTCGACTACGACGCGCACTTTCCACCGGAGTACGAAGCCGGCCACACCGCCGGGCTCCGGCTCCTGCGGGTAGCCGCCCGGGCAAGAGCGGAGCACGGCCGAGAGGCGATGGCGCCGTTGTATGCCGCACTCGGGGCGCACATCTTCGACACCGCCCCGGACCCGCACGATTACCGCACCGAGGGCGAGGTACGTGAGCGGCGCGGGACACGCGAGTTCGCGGAGCCAATCCTCGCCGACGCGGGTCTGCCGCTCGAGCTGGCGGACGCACTGGACGATGAGTCGTGGGACCTCGAGATCCGGCAGGAGACGGACGAGGCGCTCTCGCTGACGGGCAAGGACGTGGGCACCCCCATCATCCACTTCGAGCCACCCGCAGGGGTGGCCTTCTTCGGACCGGTGATCAGCAGGCTGCCGCGCGAGGACTCGGCGGCCGAGCTGTGGGACCACGTGGTCGGGCTGGCTGGCTTCCCGGGTTTCGCCGAGCTCAAGCGCAGCCTGCGCGAGCAGCCACAGCTGGCCGCACTCGGAGTCGACGCCGACGCGGTCGGTCGGCAGGAGGACTGGCACAGCGGTAGCCGGCGGCAGAAGAAGTGACCCCTTTGGGAGGGTGGACGCATGAGTGAGCCGAGCATCCGCAGGTACCAGGAGTCCGTCACCGTCGTAGCGCCGGCCGAGGCGCTCTACGACATGGTCTCCGACATCACCCGCACCGGCGAGTGGAGCCCGGTGTGTACGTCGTGCTGGTGGGACGAAGAGGCCCAGGCAGGTCAGGTCGGTGCCTGGTTCACCGGGCACAACGAGCTCCCGCACCGGACCTGGGAGACCCGGTCAGAGGTGGTGGTGGCCGAGCGTGGACGCGAGTTCGCCTGGGTCGTGGGCGGCAGCTTCGTCCGCTGGGGCTTCACCCTCGTCCCCGCGGGCCTAGTAACAACGCTCACCGAGTCCTGGGAGTTCTTGCCGGGCGGGATCGCTATGTTTGAGGAGAAGTTCGGTGACGAGGCGAACGCTCAGATCACCGACCGCACGCAGCAGGCTCTCGTCGGCATCCCGAAGACTCTCGCCGCGATCAAGCAGATCGCCGAGTCCACCACCGACGCAGGGGAGCAGGCCCCGTCATGACCGGGCTGCTCGGGGAGGTCGACCTGCCGGCGCCTGTCAGCGACCGATGGTTCGAGGACTACGTGCCTGGGTCGGTTTACGAGTTCGGTTACGCGAGCCTGAGCCAGACGGAGATCGTCGCCTTCGCCCGGCACTACGACCCGCAGTCGATCCACACCGACCCGGCTTGGTCGGCGACAGGCCCGTTTAACGGGTTGATCGCGAGCGGTGTCCACACGATCGCCGCGTGCATGCGGCTCTACGTCGACCACTACATCTCCCGGGTAGCCAGCCTGGCCTCGCCCGGCCTCGACGAGCTCCGCTGGCCTCGACCCGTGCGACCCGGCGACCAACTGCGCATCCGCGTCACGGTCGCCGAGGCGCGTGCCTCGCGCTCCAAACCTGACCGGGGACTCGTGCGCTCCGCCGTCGAGTCCCTCAACCAGGACAACGAGGTCGTGTTGTCGTTCACCGCGATGAACTTCTTCGCCCGACGACCCAGGTCGTGAGCGGCGGCCAGTTCCAGATGTAGGGGTAGGCCGGGAAATAGGGTTCCATCTGTTCACAATGCGCACGATGGTATGCAAAACGAACTCGTTAACACGTCAGAGTCGAGCGCGCTCGACTCTGACCTCATGCAAGGGACGATGTCTTGGCCAAAC
>DASRUA010000198.1:0-23710 GCA_035655615.1 Dermatophilaceae bacterium | reverse complement strand
CGTCTGGTTCTGATTGCTTGATGAGGTCTTTCAGGGGGTGCGGGTCGGTGCCGACTGACTGTTGGAGCAGGCGGTAGAACAGCAGCCCTGGGGCCTTGGCTGTGCGCCGGTTGAAGCGGAAGGTGTACTCGTCCAGGTAGTAGTCCAGGTGGTCCTGGGAGACGGCGTAGTGCAGGGTGCCGGTGAGCCAGCGTTTCAGCAGTGAGGCGACCATGTGGACACCGGGCAGGAATACGTGGGCCGGCAGCGCCGAGGTCAGGCCCACGAAGTACTCGTGTTGGTAGCCCAGGTCGGACAGGACCCGCAGGTGCCTTGCGCCGTCGGTGCGGATGGTCGACCCGGGGGCGATGGTGCGCTGGGCGAACTCGACCAATGCGACGGACCCGGCCAGCGGTGAGACCTCCATCCGGACTCTGCCGAGCTTGCGCCCGGGCAGTGACTCCACAGCGACCATCGCGGCGGTGTTGTCCTTGACCCCGCCTGTCTTGCCTCGGGTTTCGTTGCCGATGAACACCTCGTCGAGCTCCACGACGCCGGACAACTGGTCGCGGTCGGGTCGGACCATGGTGCGGCGCAGTTTGTGCATCCACGCCCACGCCGTCTCATAGGAGCCGAAGCCCAGGACCCGCTGCAGGCCGAGCGCCGAGACGCCGTTCTTCTGGCTGGTGATGAACCAGCCAGCGGCGAACCAGGTCGACAGCGGGGTCCGGGTCCGGTGGAAGATCGTGCCCGCGGTCACCGATGTCTGCCGGCCGCAGTCAGCACACATCCAACGGGCCTTCGCGGTCCGCCAGTACCGACCCGATTCACACGCTGGGCACACGAACCCATCCGGCCAACGCAGGTCAGCCAGGTAGTTCAGACACGACTCGTCGTCCGGGAACCACGCCAGTGAGGTGTGTTGCTCCCATCGGACAGTGACCCAAGAAGGGAGAATTTCTCCCGAGGAGGAAGGGTCATCATGCCGAAATACCGTAAGTTCTCCCCGGAGTACCGCGACGAAGCGAGGTACATTCATGATGGGCTCCGGTCGGAGATCAGGCGGCCAGCACTAACAGGCCAACTACTGCCACAGGGCAGTCATATACCCGTCACGGCCCAGTCATCACGGGTCATCCTGCCCGACCGGAGCCCCCACACCCGGGGTGACCACCGGCATGGCTCGTCGGGCTGGGGCGAAGCCCCGTTAGGCATGTGAGCTCGCGAGACATTGATCACAGGGCGTTCGAGGAAGCCTCTCACGGACAGCTGGTTGTAGGTATGAGCAGTCCAACCAGAGGAGCCACCATGACAGACCTTTTCTCTCCGTATCAGCTTGGGAGCCTCGAGCTCGCCAACCGTCTCGTGATGGCGCCGCTGACCCGCAACCGTGCCGGCGTGGGTGAGGCTCCAACTGAGCTCGCCGCCGAGTACTACGCCCAGCGGGCCGGCGCCGGGCTCATCATCAGTGAGGGCACGCAGCCCTGCGCGGTCGGTCAGGGCTACCCGCACACCCCGGGTCTGCACACCGACGAGCAGGTCGCCGGTTGGACGCTCGTCGCCGAGGCGGTGCATGCACGTGGCGGCCGGATCGTCGCGCAGCTCATGCACGCCGGTCGTATCAGCCACCAGGCGATCACCGGCCTGCGTCCGGTCGCACCCTCCGCAGTCGCGCCCGCCGGCGAGGTCTACACCGAGCAGGGCATGAAGGCTTTTGAGTCGCCTCGCGCCCTCGAGGCTGTTGAGCTGCCGGGTGTCGTCGCTGAGTACGTCGACGCAGCACGCCGTGCAATGAAGGCGGGTCTGGACGGCGTTGAGCTGCACGCCGCCAATGGCTACCTGTTGCAGCAGTTCCTCGCCGATGGCAGCAATACGCGCACTGACGGGTATGGCGGGTCCCCACAGAACCGTGCGCGTTTCGTGGTTGAGGTTGCGGCTGCCGTCGCTCAGGCCATCGGCGCAGACAAGGTCGGGATCCGGATCTCGCCCGGGGGCTCGTTCAACGACATCACCGAGACCGAGACCGAGCAGACCTACGCCGCGCTGCTGGACGGGCTGAACCCGCTGGGCCTGCTTTACCTCCATATCCTCGAGGGTCCGGACACTGCCTTCCACGAGCAGCTGGGTAAGCAGTGGGACGGCACGGTCATGTTCAACACGGGTTTCACAGGGCCGTCGGATCTTGCCACCGCCCAAGAGGCCATCGACACTGGTGCCGCCGATCTGTTCTGCATCGGCCGCGGCTTCCTGGCCAACCCTGACCTCGTGGAGCGCCTGCGCATCGGCGCCGAGCTCAACGAGCCCGACATGGCGACCTTCTACAGCGGCGGGGCGAAGGGCTACACGGACTACCCTGTTCTGTCAGCCTGACTCCGATGTGCCTGGTGGCGTAGAGGTCAGACCTCGTTGGCTCGAGACGAGCAAGATCCACCCTTCAGCCGGGTTGCGCGGGCACGGCTGGCCCTCTTGACAGAGCCCAAAGGTGCGCCGGCAAAGCTCGCCAAACCACTTGGCATTGTCAGCGTCCCACAGGATCTGGGCGTACAGGCAGGGGCTCATTCCGTCGCCGCCGGGTCCCGCTCCTCTGCCATCGTCGTCGTGCCACGTTCCGCGCGCTGTCCCTCGATCAGATTCTGCGCGTAGTCGAGGAGCTGCTGCTTGCGGTCTTCGTCAAGCAGGTTGTAGTAGAGCCTCAGCATCTGGATCTCCAAGGCGGGTACGGGAGGTTGTGTTTCGTGCAGAGTTGTACTCACGACTGGCTCGCCTCCTGCGCAGGTAATCGGTACAGGCCCCTGGCCGGCGTTCAGAATTTCGCCGTTTGGCCTTTTCTAGACCTATCTGCAGAGAATTGCCATAGATACGACCGAGTCGGATCAGGTTCCGGGTGCCGTGCCTGTCGTCATAAGGTGCGCGATGAGCGCCTCGGTCTCGGCCTCCACCGGAGCGCCGCCGCGACACCGCGGCTGGCAAGGTCGCGGACGACATTCGCCAGAGGTGCGACGACCTTCGAAGAGCGCCTCGGGCTCGGCGGGGGCGACCCAGACCTAGCCATGCTGCGGGTGGAGGCTCAAGATGCCGTCCGCGGCTCTTCCTCCACATCCAAGGTGGGCCTGGCTTACGCCAAGGCCGATGCGCAGTACTTGAAGGCGTTCGCCCCGACGGCAGCCAGCAACCTGGTTGGCGTATCCAGCCTCGGGACGGACTTCATCCACGTGAAGCGGTACGACGACTGGCGCGACCGCTGGCCCACCAAGGTGAAGGGCACCCTGTGAACCAGACAAACCAGAGACGTCCCCGGACCTGGGTGCTCCGGGTGGTTCAGGCCGTGTTCGCTCTTACGGTGCTGAACGTCGCCATCGGGGCTATCGCCTCGATCTGGTTGGGACAGTTCAGTGGTGATTCCTCAGGGTGGTTGGTGATGGCATTGCCACAGGTGAGCGTCGCCCTGCTCGCGGTCCTGGCCTGCTGGGACAAAGACTCCCGGCCCGAGGGCTTGGGGCTCATCACCGTGACGCTCAACTCGTACGGCATGATCTTTGGCATCATCTTCATGCAGTGGCTGCCATTTGTCATCGGCGTCCTCACGATCCTCGCCATGCGGATCCGCCCGCGGGGGAAGCTCTTCATTGAAGCGTCACCCCCGCCAGCAGGATGGTCCCGGCCATGACCGTGATGACATGCCGCTGCCGGTGATGATCAGCGACCACGACGTCGAAGATGACGGCAGCGACGACGAGCTCCGGGCCTACCTGCGGGTGGGCGACCCCCTCGTGATCGAGGAACCCATCGTGGAGGAGGTGCACACCGCACTGGGTCGGGGCCTGAGGGCCATGGCGTACAGCCAGTTCGAGGAGCAGGGCAAGGTCGTCATCAACGCCACCCTGGCCTACGTGTGGCGCGTCGAGACGGAAGACGACCTCTCGATCACCCGGCTCTGGGCAATGGATGACCCGACCCGAATCCTCAAGGCCGCTGACGACATCCACAACCTGGCAGTGACCCTGCGGTTACGCGAAGATGCCTAGCCTTCGACCGGCGCTGGCCAGCGGATACACGCGGATCCTGCCCCCTGGGTGGCTGCGGCTGGACGCACGGTCCGAAGACGGTACCGGAGAGCTCGACCGCGTCCTGGCCAGCGTGCCGAGAGACTCCTACAGTCCGCTCGTCTCCCAGGTGCGCAAGCAGGCACACGCTGTTCTTGACCGGGCACGCATCGCCGGCGCGCTGGACCTCTATCTGCCGCTGGGTGGCAGGCATCGGACGGCTGTGCCGGCATCCTTCCTGGTCAGCATGGTCCAGCTCCAGGACACGCCGCCGGATGGCGGAGAGGGCCCTGAGGTCACGTCCACGAAGATCGCAGCCATGCTGGCTTCCCGGATGCCCCAGGGCGCGGTCCGGGAGATGCCGGCCGGTATAGCGGTCCGCTCCCGCCGGGTGATCGCCGCTGAGGGCGAGTCGTCCTGGGCGGGTACGCGGGTGGACTACCACTGGCCCATGCCCTCCCAGCCGCGGAAGTGGGCACTTGCCTCGTTCACCACCATCGGGGCAGGTAGACCCGACGGCGACGTCGCCGAGCTGCTGGTGGGGCTGTTCGACGCGATCATGCTCACCTGGCGCTGGCAACCGGGACTTGTCATCTGATCCGCTTGAGTGGGTGTTAACCCTCTCGGAGGCCGAGTGTGTTCCCGTCCGGGTCGTGCATCCAAGCGGCACGGGCAGGTCCCGGCTGCGCGATGTGGCCCGTCGTCACGAGCGGCCCCTCGGTGTAGTCAAGGAACGTGACGCCCTTGGCTTCAAGGTCGCGGACCACCGCCTCGAGGTCGGTCACCTCGAAGTGGGCGAGCGTGTGCTCAGTGGCAGTTGGAGGGCGCTTGAAGACGGAGATCTCACTAGTGTCCCCGCAGCGGAAGCTGGCACGCAGGGTTCTCCCAAAGGAACTCCAGTCCCAGTGTCCCGCCATAGAAGCTCTTCGCTTGTTCAAGGTCGGTGACGGGCACAGTTGCCACGACCATTGTTGCGCTGATCATTGTTGCCTTCCTGGTCGACGATTAGCTGTTGGGTCAGAGCGAGAGCATCCCGCTGATCAGTGCTCGCATCTGTCCTTCCTGATCAGGTTCCGGCTTCACCCCAAAGGGGAAGAGCCGTTTCATATCCTCAGGTGCGCCTCAACTCACCCTGACACGCAGGGACCGCGCGGCGGTTGCAGGCTTCTGTGCCGCGAGGAAGGTCGTCGCCGCGGAACGCCCCGATTCGAACAGCTGCGACTGCTCCGCTTCGGTGATCCCGAAGTTGGTCGCGCTCATCGAGCCTGTGTCGACGAATACCGTCCGCTCGGTCACCTTCTCGTCGTCGAGGTGATAGCGGTCCCATCCGGACAGAAGGGTCTGCAAGCAGGACCTTGCCAGCTCGAAGTCATTACCGGCCGGTCGGTCGACCTGCACTGCATCTGGCTTGGCCGACAGCTTGATCCCCCAGGTGGGCCACCGGTCGGGTTCGCCGTCGGTGCGGTCAAAGACGGTGATCGGGAAGTTCGAGAGCATCCCGCCGTCGACCCAGGTCACTTTGCCGGTGGGTGTCGAGAAGGTCACCGGGCGGAAGAAGAACGGGATGCTCATGCTTGCCCGGACGGCGTCGACAACCCGCATCGTGGCCGGGTCCTGCCCGTAGTGACCGTAGTCCCACGGCAGGCGGACTAGTGCTCCCCGGCTGATATCGCTGGTGTGCACCACCAGCCGGAACCGCTGGTCAGCCGGGAGGCCGGTTCCGGGATCGTCGGCGTCGCTGATGGCGAGGTCGGCGAAGGTGTGAATGTCAAGATCGGCCAGCACGTTCCCGAGCCACTCCACGAGGTAGTCGCCTTTGGCGATGCCCATGTGAAGTAGCAGCTCAGCGATCTCCCCTGGAGTTCCGCCCAGCCGCTCGACTGGCCCCTCATCCTGGAACTTGCTGTATTCAACCGACTTCATGATGGTCTCAAGGTTGGACAACGGCCTGCCCGAGACCTGATGCGCGGCGATCAGGCTGGCAACGATCGCGCCGGCGCTGGTGCCTGCCACGCGCGGGAATATGTACCCCTTCTCGCTCAGGGTCAGCACGGCACCGACCAGGCCGATGCCCTTGACCCCACCACCCTCGAGCACCAGGTCAACCTTGGGCTGGTCCAACTGTTCGAGTGCAACCACGACAACTCCTCACGCGGCAAGGACGGGTTAGTACAACACCATGCCCGGTGACCTCACTGATTTCAATCCCCTGCCGAGGCTGAGCGCGGATTGGCTCATTGCCCATTGGGTTGCTGGCCGTTGCGCTGGGTAGAGTCGGCTGAGTGGCCGTCGAGGAGGAAGTAATGGATAACCGCCGTCAACTGGCAGGTTGGGGTCGAACCAACCCGAGCGTCGCAACGGTCCACCCGGCCGGTGACGATGCCCATCTGGTTCGCCTGGTCACCGAAGCCGGTCAACGAGGGGTTCTCGCTCGCGGACTCGGACGCAGTTACGGCGACGCCGCCCAGAATGGTGGCGGAGTGGTGGTCGACATGACCTCCCGGAACCGCGTTTTGGCAGTGGACATCGGCACCGCGCTGGTGAGCGTCGAAGCCGGTGCCAGCCTCGACCAGCTGATGCGGCTCCTGCTGCCTCTTGGGCTTTTTGTGCCGGTGAGCCCGGGGACTCGGCAGGTGACCGTCGGGGGAGCGATCGCCGCCGACATCCACGGGAAGAACCATCACGTGGACGGCAGCTTCGGGAGCCATGTTGTTGCCATGGACCTGCTCTGCGCCGATGGCACCATCCGCGAGCTCACCCCGGAGTCCGAGCTGTTCTGGGCCACTGTCGGCGGCATGGGACTGACCGGTCTGGTCCTGAGGGCGACCCTGAGGATGAAGAAGGTCGAGTCGGCCTACTGCCTGGTGGACACCGAGCGGTGCGTTGATCTCGACGAGCTGTTGCGGCGGATGGCCGAGGGCGACCATCGATACACCTACTCGGTGGCCTGGATCGACTGCCTTGCCACCGGCCCATCCCTGGGGCGCTCGGTGCTGACCCGAGGGTGGCCGGCCACTCACGACCAGCTGCCTGCGAAGCTGCGCGATCATGCCCTGGACTTCCGGCCGAAGCAGCTGGCCGTCGCGCCCGCGGTCTTCCCGAGCGGCCTGCTGAACCGCGCGAGCGTCGCAGCCTTCAACGAGGCGTGGTACCGCAAGGCTCCGCTGGAACGCCGGGGCGAGGTTCAGAGCATCGCGGCGTTCTTCCACCCCCTGGATGGCGTGGGGCAGTGGAACCGTATCTACGGTCCCAAGGGCTTTCTTCAGTACCAGTTCGTCGTGCCTTTCGGCGCGGAGGACACGCTCCGCCGGTGCATACAGATGCTCAGCGACACGGGACAGGCCTCGTTCCTGGCCGTGCTGAAGCGTTTCGGCGAGCCCAGTGGTGGCCACCTGTCCTTTCCGGCCCCAGGCTGGACGCTCGCGCTGGACATACCGATCGGGGCAGGCGCCCTGGGCGGACTGCTTGACCGCCTGGACGAGGAGGTGATCGCCGCCGGGGGCCGCGAGTATCTCGCCAAGGACTCCCGGCTGCCCGCCTCCGCGATCCCACGCATGTATCCTCGCCTCGACGAGTGGCGCGACGTCAGAGCGGCGGCGGACCCCGACAGGGTATTCACTTCTGATCTGGCCAGGAGGCTGGGACTGTGAAAGACGCAATTGGCAACGTGCAACGGGTCTTCCTTCTGGGGGGCACTTCCGACATCGCTCTCGCAACGGTGGTGAAGCTGATCGGGGAGCGCCACGGCGTTCAGGTCATCCTGGCCGCCCGTCCCGGCGAACGCCGTGTCGCCGCCACCGCATCGCTGGAGGCGTTCGGCATGCAGGTCACCGAGGTGGACTTCGACGCCACCGACCGGACGTCGTACGAGCACGCCGTTGCCTCCGCGTTCGAAGCTGGAGGTGACATCGATGTGGTCATGGTGGCCTTCGGGCTGCTCGGCGACCAGCAGCGCGCGTGGCAGGACCTCGACGCGGCATTGGAGCTGGTCCAGGTCAACTACACGGCACCGGTCGCCTGCGGCGTCCTGGTCGCCAAGAGGATGCGCGCGCAGGGGCACGGCGCGATCATCGCGATGTCCTCCGTGGCGGGGGAGCGCCCGAGGAAGTCGAACTTCGTCTACGGGTCCAACAAGGCCGGAGTGGACGCCTTCTACTCCGGGCTGGGTGACGCGATAGCCGCGGACGGCGTTCAGGTCCTCGTGGTTCGCCCCGGTTTCGTTCGTAGCAAGATGACAGCCGGGCTCGGAGCCGCGCCGTTGTCCCAGACCCCGGAGCAGGTCGCAGACGTCATCGTCGCGGGCCTGGCTGCCGGCCGGCATACGGTATGGGCGCCCCCGGCGATGCGGTGGGTCATGTCGGGTCTGCGCCACCTACCCCATTCAGTGTTCAAGCGCCTGCCGGTCTAGGGCCGCTCGCTCTGGGGGAGCGGTTACAGGTACACCGAGCCCATCAGGCAGGCTGCCCAGATGCCGCCGAGCACCAGCAGCAGCCGGTCGTGAAGGACGATCTCTTCCGGCTCGCCAGCGCCACCGCTGTCGACGTCGACGGCGTACCTGAGAAGGGCCATCACGAACGGGACGATGGAGATGACGCTCCACTCGTTCGCCGAGAGCTGGCGCAGCGCAAAGGCCCAGAGCGAATAGGTCGTCACCAGCACTCCCGCGGACAGGGTCCAGACGAACCGCAGGTAGGTGTCGGTGTAGCTGTCCAGCACCGGGCGGATAGCCACTCCGGTCTCCTGGACCAGGCGCTTCTCGGCGTACCTCTTGCCGGCGGCCATGAACAGCGAACCGAAACCGGCGGCGATGAGGAACCAGTTCGACAGGTTGACCTGGGTCGCGACGCCGCCTGCGATGGCCCGAAGGAGAAAGCCCGAAGCGACGCTGGTGAGCTCGAAGACGGGTTCGTGTTTCATTCCCAGGCAGTACCAGAGCTGGACGGCCTCATAGATCGCAATGATGATGACCATCTGCCAGTTCAGCCATGCCGAGATCACCAGAGCGCCTGGCAGCAGCACCGCCGCTGCGGTCCAGGCTGCTCGTAGGGACAGCTCGCCTGACGCCATGGGGCGTCGCCGTTTGGTGGCATGCGCCCGGTCGGCCTCCACGTCCAGGATGTCGTTGACAAGGTAGACCCCCGACGAGGCCACGCAGAAGGCGATGAACGCCACGAGCATCTGGACGATGGCCCGTGGCTGGAACGCGATGCCGCCGGCTATCGGGGCGGCCAGCACCAGGATGTTCTTGACCCACTGACGTGGGCGGCACGCGTGCAGGAGAATCCGCGCGCGCCGCACGAGGGTGACATGCTCTTGGGTCACGGAGATGACGTTCTCCTTGCTCGGGTGGCCCAGTGGCCCATCGCGGCACCGATGAGGCTGCCGGCCAGGACATCGCTGGGGTAGTGCACTCCGAGGATGACCCGGCTGGTCATCATCACCGGAATCGAGAACAACGGGTAGCGCCTTCCCAGGAGCCTGGAGTATGCGACGGCCGCAGCGGTGGTCGAGGCTGCGTGCGAGGAGGGGAAGCTCCAGTCGCTGGGTGTGGCGACATGCACCTGTACGCGTGGGTCGCTGGGACGGTGCCGACGCACGACACGTTTGACGACGATGCTCAATGCGTGGGCGCCCACCACGGTCGCGGTGGCCCGTAGCCAGGGGCGTCGATGCGCGGGGTCATGGAGCGCGCCTACCAGCCCCAGTGCGGTCCAGGACAGAGCATGCTCACCGACGTGGCTCAGGATCACCGCGCCCCGCAGGATCCCGGGCGACGATGTCAGCGACTGGACGGCGACAAGGGCGTCGACCTCGTGCTCGGCCAGGCGTTGTCGGACGGCTGACACGTGCGGGGTCAGGCCAGGCACATCAGCTGGGTTCGTCAGCGAGGCTGGGTTCATCAACGAGCGAGCACGGCAACGAAGTCCCGCGACGATGGCTGGAGGTAGCGGTAGGGGTTAGGTTGCTCGTCCTTGGTGAGCATGTGCGGCTCTGCCACGCCCGTGCTCGGGTGTGTATAGGTGATGAAGTTGGTCCAATCAGGGTTGATGTCGAGCTCCATGGCCCGGACGGCTCCTGCGTCGTGAACGATGTTGGCCAGTGTGCGTACCGACATCGAGGCTCCCGCCACGAACACCAGCGAGCCGTCCTTGCGGATTCCCACGGCTGAGCGCCACACGTAGGTCTTGTTGCCGAGGGTGAACCCCCAGGTCGACGTTGTCGGGCTGTTCACGTCGGGAGTGATCGCCCCGTGGTCAACCAGCAGGCCCAGGTTCTGGCGGACTGCAGCCACGTCCGGGCCGGGATTGGCTGCGTTCCACTGGAGCACGTCCATACGGCCATCCTTGTAGAGCACCATGGATGCTGCGCCACGGCGAAGCGGCACGACGGTCTTGCCGTCCTGCCAATAGCCGCCGTTGGAGTTGTTCATGGTGAATCCCGAGTTGAACGTCGCCAGCAGGCTGTCCCGCTCCGAACGCGGCACTTCCGAGGGCTGGGACAAGCCTGCAGTTCCAGGCACTTTGTAGCCGGGATGCAGGACTGTCTTGACCAGCTTCTGGTTGAGCCAGGCCACCCCGACCAGATAACTGGTGTGCTGTGCGTCCGGACGCAGGAATGCCGCCCGGATAGCCGGTTCGCCGTGGACGCTGACCAGCGGCTGCCAGGAGCCCTCGGCTGGCAGAGGTGGCTGGGCCTGGGGTGGGATCGGCACGGGAGGAGTCAGGTAGCTCGATGGCCTGGTGGGCTGGCTCGGGGCTGCTCGGGTCGCGGCGATGCGCGGGATGCCGCCGGCGACGCTTCCGCCGACCTTGGGAGGGTTGGCTTTGTACTGCACCTCCTCCAGACTGGTGACCGCCCAGCCGAGCCCGTGGAACCGGCCCCACTCGGCCAGTCGCGCGGCCGTTGTGTCGGACCCCGGCGCTGTCAGGGCACCACCGATCGACCAGGTGAGCCAAAGCAGCAAGACCACCATCAGCACGCCTACCCGGCGCACCCAGAAACGACGCCGAGTCGGCCGGGGCACTGCCCTTTCTGGAGATTGCCGGTGCTTGTCAGGGTCTTCGACCTTCAGGTCGCCTCTTGCTGTCAACTGAACGTTCCTCCTTGAGGTTCATTCTCTACCAGGCCGAGCCAGTGCGTGGCCCTGTCCGCGAGAGTGCCCTTGAGCCTCGAGCAGTCAAGGCACGGAAAGCATCTGGTGCCGCAGGGGACACGGGTGAAACACGGTTCACAACAGTATCTCGTCACAACGACTGATCCCGCAGAGGACTCGCCGCTCAGTTGGGGAACCTGCGTCCAATTCGTCAGGGCTGTGGCAACAGGAGGAGGCAGAGCGCTCCCACGGCGGCGACCGCTTCCGCGACAGCGCTGATGGTCTTCTCGGCGTACCAGACGGGGTCGTACATGTCGGGCAGTGGACCGAATCCGCCCACGTCGACGTAGCCATACAACAGCAGTGCAGCCAAACCACCGGCCGCTATCAAGAAGGCAAACGCAGCGGCGGAGCGGCTGCGGGTCACCAGCACCAGCAGCATGGCGACCAGGGCCAGGGCGGCCTCCAGCCGGAACAGCTCGCCTTGGCTGATGTGCGGGTTCCCAGTGCCGACGAGGGTGTCGAAATTCGCCGCGAGGTGCCAGTGGACGTAGGCGTCGACGCCCAGCCCGACCGCCGTCATCAGGGTAAGCAGCCGGCGGTTCGATCTCGACAGCGTGAACGAGGACTTCTTGTCTGTCACAACAACTGCTCCTGAGGTGCGCGAGTCTCCCGTGCTTCGTGAGTCGCGGCCATGGGGAAGCCTCCAGTTCGTTGCCTTTCACTAAGGAACGAGCAGGGCAACGGCAGGGTTCAGACGGCTATACCCCGAAGCCTGCCTTGTCGACCTTGCGATGGAAACGCATCCCGGCCAGGCCACCCAGCAGGGCACCGGCCAGACTGCCGGCCGCGACCACGACCAAGGCGATAAGGCCGCCGGTGGTCAGGTTCCCCTGGCTCACCGGGATGCGCGGAAAGCTGTTCAGCTTGCTCAGCACGTCGTACTGGCTGCCCGCGAGCGCAGCCATCACCGCCACCAGGGCGGCGATGGCGACGGCCCAAAGCCACACGGCAAGTCCTTGCCTCACTCCGTCGAACCGGGCCATCCGTCCGGCGACGTACCCGCCGCAGTAGTAAGCCACGAGCAGCACGGCCAACAGCACGATGGCGCCGACGATGCCGACGGTCTTCGGGTCCTGACTCGTGGCGTTGCCGGCATCGGTGTTGGTCGCCACGCTGACCGCGGTGCCGGCGGCCGCGACGAAGGCGGTCAGCATCACCGCGGTTCCGGTGGCGGTGAGCCAACCGAAGAACGCCAGGCCGACCTTGACACCGCCGTACTCGTCCTTCTCCCTCTTGAAGACGCTGAGCTGGTTGTGGGAGGAGTCGTCGGCCACGTTCTTCTTCCCGCCTCTGGAATCAGTGTGGTCCGGGCCCGGTTTGTTCTTGGCGTCCTGGCCAGTGGCTAACGTGCTCATGTCATGGTCCTTAGGTGGGGGAGGTGGACGGTGACGACGGTCCATCGGCGGACGTGCAGCCGGGTACGTCGGATCGAGGTTTGGTGACGGCAGACCGGCTAGAGCCCGGCCCGCATCGCGAGCCCACGAACGTAGGAGGCCTGGCCCGCGTGCTGTAGGTCGTCCGAGAGGATGCTGACCAGGCGCACCGCGAGCGTGACCGGAGGATCCCAGGACGTGTCGACGATCCTGGCGAAATCTGCCTCGGTCAGCGTGTGCAGGTAGTCGATGGTCCGGATGTGCACCGCGTCGTAGTAGCCCGCCAGGAGCTCAGCCCCCGCGCGCACTGCCGCCACGTCGCCTGCGCTCTGCCGGTAGCCGGTGGCCTCGGGATCGAACGGGAGGTTGAAGCGGTCGACCCAGCCTCCGGCTGTCCACACCTGCTCTGCGCCCAGAAGGTCCGCCACATGGCCGTCCTGCACGCGGGTCAGGTGCCAGATCAGCCAGGCCATCGAGTTCGCGCCCGGATCCACCCGGAACGTGAGCACCTCGACGCTCGCTCCGGTCAGCGCAGAATGCACGACCCCGCTGATCCGGTCGAAGGCTTCAGTCAAGATTTCGGAAGACATATTCGTCCTAACGTAGTGCATGCCGCACGGAAGGCTTGCGTTCAAGGCTTCCTACAACTTCGCGCACGGTGACCGGTACGTCAACGAGTTTGGCGTTGGGAAGGGCTGCCAGTTGGGGAGGGCCGGGCGTTTGGGAGGGCTTGGCGTTGGGAAGGGCCGGGCGTTGGAGCGGCGCTATTTCACTGGCGCCGCTACCTCACTGCTGTGACGTAGAAGCTGGAGCTCGAGCCGACGTACGAGGTCGCGGACGAGACGTACAAGCGGGTGGATGCGCTCGTCCGTACCTTCAACGCGATCCAGCCGCTGACTGCCGTGCCCCTGACGGTTGCCCGGGGACCGGTGAGCCAGGGTCCGTTCCCCAGGCGGTACTGGATGTACACGACTGGGGCCGGAACCGAGGAGACCGATCCGTGCACCGACAGGTACCTTCCGCGGGTCACCGACGTTGCGGGGCGACTCTCGACGACCCGGGCGATCGAGGTGACCGCCACCGATGGGCTGATCCTGCCTGGCGCGCCGGTCGCGGGCGAGGTCACCCAGCGGTAGGAGCCGGAGACGCCGTTGGTGAACTGGTAGGACGCCCAGCCAGCTGAGGTCGTCCGCAGGGACCGGACGGGCCGCCAGGTCTTGGTGCCCTTCTGCATCTTCTGCAGGGTCACGGTCCAGTTGGCGGCCGCCCTTCCAAACTGGTCGGTCACCCTGGTTGCCGCGGTGATCTTCGTGCCCACCGACGCCCTCGCCGGGACCGAGAGGGCCACTTTTGACGGGACCACCGGAGCGGCCCAGTCTGCGATGGTCAGGGTTGCCCCGGAGGGGTCCTGCGCGGCGACTCTGATGGTCAGCTTCCTGGAGGCTGCGGTGAAGGTGCCGCCAACGGGGATCGAACGGTTGTAGTCATAGCTCTGGAGGCTGGTCGGGGTGGCATCAAGCTCGTAGCTCCCGGCGCTGGCCGGGGCGTCCGGGTCATCACGCAGTACCCGAACGCCCCACGACGGCTTCCACGGATTACGCCCGGCGACCGTGTCCAGGCCCGAGCTGGTCCGGTACTCCACGAAGTAGTTGGTGCCGTTGGGGTCGGTGATCTTCAGGGTCCTGTTGTCAGCGGTGGTGGACAGCGGGGAGATTCGGGCCGTGGTGGCGCCGGAGTTGGCCGGTATCTTCCGGACCGCGTTGGGGAGCAGGTTCATCCCGTCGAGGTGGACCGCGTTCAGGTTGCCCTCGCCGTAGGTCGCTCCCGAGTAGCCCATGACGTCGAACAGATCGTCGTACTGCCTGGCCTGGCAGCCGGGGAACCCTGACTCGGTCACTGCCATGTCCTGGGTACCGCTGCACCGAAGGGAGTTCGAGTGGTACAGGCCCAGGTTGTGACCCAGCTCGTGGGCGAGCAGGGACTGGTTGAGCCCCGATACGAACACGTCGTTGCCTTCGGCTTCGACTGCTCCGATGGTGCCCACGCCGTAGTAACAGCCACGGGCAGTGGCACCCTCGGGCGCAACCAGTACCAGGTGTTTTCCGGGTCCGTAGGCGTCGGGCATCATGCCGAGCGCTTCTTCCCACATGTTGTATACGTCTTCGTCCGTGCCTGAACAGGCGTAGGCGGAGCGGTAAGCCGGCAGAACCCGGGCGGTACTGAAGGAGACCTTGTCACCCGTCTGGCTGGACCAGTACCGGGACACGTTGGTGACCATCGCCCGCGCCGACGCCTCGCTCAGGGACGGGTCCGCGCTGAGACCGGTCGGCACGACCAGCGCCAGGTAGACCTGGTGGACTGACGGGATCGCCGCCTCCGCGGGAGCGGCGATCGTGCGGGCTGACACGACCCGCTTCGCCCCGTCACTGCCGGGAACGACTGCCACGGAGACCGTTGAGCCGTCCTCGGCGGTGGGCAGGGAGCCATCGGTCAGTGGGACGATCTTGGTGCCGACACGCAAGACCTTGGTGGTGTCGTTGGCGGGGGTGTGGTTGCCTGCCTGCCGGCCGGGTGGCTGCTCGTGGATGATCGTCTGGACGACGCCGGTGATCCTCTGGGGCGTCGGGGTGGTCGCCGCAGTCGCGACGGTCACCGCCGGGAGCAACAGGCCGACGACGACGACGGAGACCGGGATGACCAGCCGACGATTATTGACCCGCATTCAGAACCACCCGCTCTTGTCCGCCGACCCGCGTCGGCGGTCCGCACGCTGGTTCGAGGTCAGTGGTCCGCACCATCTGCGTGCGGTCGCCGGCCAGTTCCAGGGAGGCACTCTCAACGTAGCGACGGGAGGCCCGCCGGTCCCGTGATTGGGTGAAATGTGCTGCAACGACCGAATGTTCAGCCCGAACGGAGCGAGTCGAGTCGCCCGAACGGTGGATGCTGAGACGGCGCGCGCTGTAGGTTGCCAGCATGCGGATCACCCATCTCGGACATGCGTGCCTGCTCGTCGAGACGGGCGGCCAACGGATCCTGCTCGACCCGGGCGCATTCTCGTCACGCATCGCGGACGTGACCGGGCTCGACCTCATCCTGGTCACCCATCAGCATGCGGATCACGTGGACCTGCAAAGGCTCCCCGCGCTGCTGGAGATCAACCCGCAAGCAAGGCTGTATGCCGAGCCGCAGGCTGCCGCTGTCATGGAGGAGGCGGGGATCGGTGCCGAGCACACGGTGTCAGGGAAGGCCCTGACGTTCGGGCGGGTACAGGTCACGCCGGTGGGGGAGATGCATGCGCTGATCAATGAGGCGCTGCCCCGCGTCGGCAATCTGGGTGTGGTGCTGCGCGCTGAGGGGGAGCCGAGCCTGTTCCATCCCGGCGACGCCTACGACTGCGAACCCGGGCAGATCGACATCCTCGCCCTGCCGCTGAACGCGCCGTGGACGGCCAGCCGCGACACCATTGCGTTCGCCCAGCGGATCTCACCGAGGGCCTGCGTCCCGATCCATGACGCACTGCTCAGCGCCATCGGACGCCAGCTCTACCTGTCGCAGGTGAAATCTTTCGGACCGGAGGGCATGGAGCTCCGTGACCTCTCGGACGGCGCCCCTTGCGACTTCAGCTGAGCGGGCCGGAATACATCTGACGGCCGGGATTGCTACCGTCACGACATGCCATCTCGGGGAAGTTCCGCGGCGCTCAGCCTGCGCGGTCTGTCCAAGGCCTTCGGGTCGACGCTCGCGGTGGACCGTCTCGACCTTGAGGTTCCGCGTGGGTCGTTCTTCGGTTTCGTGGGGCCCAACGGCGCCGGCAAGACGACTACGTTGTCCATGGCTACCGGGCTGCTGCGGCCGGACGCCGGCACCGCTCATGTCATGGGTCACGATGTCTGGTCCGATACCGTCCGCGCGAAACAGCTGGTGGGCATCCTCCCCGACGGCCTTCGGCTGTTCGACCGCCTGACCGGGCTGGAGCTCATCAGCTACTCCGGGCTGTTGCGCGGTATGGATCGTCCGCTGGTTGTCGAACGGGCCCATGAGCTTCTCGGCGCTCTGGGCCTCGAGGAGGAAGGGGGGACTCTGGTTGTCGACTACTCGGCCGGAATGACGAAAAAGATCTCCCTCGCCTGTGCCCTGATCCACGCCCCGAGGCTTTTGGTGCTTGACGAGCCGTTTGAAGGCGTGGACCCGATCTCGACCTCGACCATCCGCCAGATCCTTGAGGGTTATGCCACTTCCGGTGGCACGGTGATCCTGTCCAGCCATGTGATGGACCTGATTCAGAGGCTGTGCGATCGGGTCGCCATCGTGGCTGCCGGCCAGATTCGTGCGGCTGGCACGCTCGACCAGGTCAGGGCAGGGATGACCCTGGAGGAACGCTTCGTGAACCTCGTGGGCGGACAGACCGACGTCGGGGAGGGTCTGGCTTGGTTGCGCTCATCGTCGGACTGAAGTGGCAGCTGCTGCGCAACGGACTGCGGCGTAGCACCCCTCAGCTGGTGGGTCTGATTCTTGGCGGGCTGTACGGGCTGAGCGTGTTGGTCCTCGCGGTGTCGGGACTCATCGCCCTGAGGTTCGCAGTGGCCAGCGACGTCGCCCGGACCGTGGTCGTCATCGGTGGCAGCGCACTGACCCTCGGGTGGGCGATCTTCCCGGTGATCGCGTACGGCATCGACGAGACGCTCGACCCGGCGCGATTCGCCACCTTTGCGGTTCCCCGCCGTCAGCTTGTGCTTGGTCTGCTGGTGTCGTCCCTGGTCAGTGTCCCGGCTGCGGTCACCACGATCCTGGGGCTGGCAACGGTGATCACCTGGTCGCGTTCCGTTCTTGCCTTGCTGGTGGCCCCGGTCGCGGCGGCCGTGGCTGTGCTGACCTGCGTGGCCCTGAGCCGGGTCACCTCGACGGCGTTCTCGGCGATGTCCCGCCACCGCAGGGGCAGGGAGGCGGTGTCCGTGCTGGTGCTGTTGCTCGCGGTGGGCCTCGGGGTGGCTGGCTCGTCGATCATCAAACGCCTCTCCACACCCGGGCTGCTGGCTCACCTGGCCGACGTGCTCGGATGGACGCCACTGGGTCTGGCCTGGTCCGCTCCTGCCGACATCGCGGATGGCGCGATCGGGTCCGGGCTTTCGCGTCTCGCCCTGGCCGTCCTCGTCCTGGCGGCGGCTTTGCTGGCTTGGAACTCCTTGTTGCGCCGCGCCCTGGAGAACCCCCGGGGAACAGTCAGCGGACGCTCGAACCACCCTCGCGATACCGGGCTGGGGTGGTTCGCCCGGATGCCGGCCACACCCGCCGGGGCCGTAGCCGCTCGCTCGATCACTTCCTGGCGACGGGACCCTCGGTACATCAGCTCGGTCGCGCTGATGCTCCTGCTGCCCCTGGGCCTTCTGCTGCCCTCACTCAGCGGAGGCAGCAACCTGTGGTCGCTCGCCATGGCGCCCCTGGCCGGATTCCTGCTCGGCTGGAGCATGCATAACGACATCGCGTATGACGGGACGGCTTTCTGGGCGCATGTCGCCACCGGGGTGTCCGGTCGTGCGGACCGTGTCGGCCGGCTGGCACCGACAGCCTTGGCGGGGTCAGCTCTGCTGCCGGGCTACGCAACCCTTGGCTGCGCGCTCACCGGCCGATGGAGCCTGTGGCCGGCGGTCTTCGGGGTCGGGCTGGGATTCCTGTTGACGGGTTTTGGTGTGGCCAGTGTGATGAGCGCCCTGCAGCCCTATCCCGTGCCGGGCCCTGGTGAGAACCCGTTCGGGGCGCCGCCGGGCTCGTCGGCCCTGACTGTGGTCGTCCAGGCGGTGGCCGGAACCGCGGTCTTCGTGCTGAACCTGCCGCTGGTCGTGATCGGGATCGGGGCCCTCCTCGGAAATGTCTGGATGGGCTGGCTGAGCCTGGGACTGGCTGTCGTTCTCGGTTCTGCGGCGATGGTCCTCGGTACGCGGTGGGGGGCGCGGATCTACGAACGTCGTGCACCGGAGCTGTTGGCGGACCTGTCCCGTATCCGCTAGCCGAGCTGCCACGCGGTGACCTGGCGGTCAGGCGTCGGACTCTGTCTGGGCAGCTGTGTCGTTGCAGGCCAGCCAGGCTGCCCCGATGATGCCTGCCGAGTTCTGGAGCTCAGCGGCCACTATCGGCGCCCGAAGATGCAGGAGCGGCAGGAACTTGTCGGCCTTTCTGGAGATGCCGCCACCGACCACGATCAGGTCCGGCCAGAGCAGGTCCTCCACGTGGGAGAAGTACCGCTGAAGACGATCGGCCCACTCCTGCCAGGACAGGTTCTTGTCGTCCTTGACGCTCGAGCTCGCGCGTTGCTCAGCGTCGCGGCCGTCGATCTCGAGATGTCCCAGCTCGGAGTTGGGGACCAGTACGCCGTCGTAGAACAGCGCCGACCCGATGCCGGTGCCCAGCGTGCTCACCAGAACGAGGCCTCCGGCATTGCGTGCGGCCCCGAACTCGAGCTCGCCCAGGCCCGCTGCGTCGGCGTCGTTGACCACGGTGACCGGCCGGCCGAGCCGGTCGCTCAAGAGCTTTCGCGCGTCTGTGCCGATCCAGGCAGGGTCGATGTTGGCCGCGGTACGTACCACGCCGTTGGTCACCACGGCCGGCAGCGTCACGCCGATGGGGGAGTCCCCGGTGTCGTCGGCGAAGTGCTCTGCGATCTGGACGACGATGTCGACCACCGCGTCCGGTGTTGACCGCTTGGGGTTCTCGAAGCGCAGCCGATCTTTGGCGAACTGACCCTTGGCCAGATCCACGGGCGCTCCCTTGATACCGCTGCCGCCGATGTCGATACCAAGCGGGTGGTGCGTGGTGGGCATGAGACGCCTTCCGGTTGCAGCGACGGCTGTGCGATCAGGGCAGGGTGAGGATCTCCGCACCGGTATCGGTGATCAGAATGGTGTGCTCGAACTGCGCGGAGCGCCTGCGATCCTTGGTGACGACGGTCCAGTTGTCGTCCCACATGTCCCACTCCACAGTGCCCAGGTTGAGCATCGGCTCGATGGTAAAGGTCATCCCGGGCTCGATGACGGTGTTGTACTGCGGGGCCGCGTCGTAATGGGGGACCACCAGGCCGGAGTGGAAGGCCGTGCCGATGCCGTGGCCGGTGAAGTCGCGGACGACTCCGTAGCCAAAGCGTCTGGCATAGCTCTGGATCACGCGCCCGATGATGTTGATCTCGCGGCCCGGCACAGACGCTTTGATGCCACGCATCATGGCCTCGTGGGTGCGCTCCACGAGCAGCCTGGACTCCTCGTCGACATCGCCGCAGAGATAGGTGGCATCGGTGTCTCCGTGGACCCCGCCGATGTACGCGGTGATGTCAATGTTGACGATGTCACCGTCCTGCAGCGGACGGTCGTCGGGGATGCCGTGGCAGATGACCTCGTTGACGCTGGTGCACAGCGACTTTGGGAACCTGCGATAGCCCAGCGGCGAGGGGTAGGCCCCGTGGTCGAGCATGTACTCGTGGCCGATCCGGTCGAGCTCGTCGGTGGTGACCCCTGGCGCGATCGCCGCCGCTGCGGCCTCCATCGCCCCCGCCGCGATGCGTCCGGCGATCCGCATCTTCTCGATGGTCTCGGCGTCCTTGACCTCCGGACCGGTGTACTTCGCGGGTGCCGGCCGATCGACATACTCCGGTCGCGCAATGGAGGAAGGCACGCTGCGACGCCCGCTGAGGACTCCCGGCGCCACGCTTGCGTAGGTGATCGACATACTGTGAAGTCTAGGCAGGGCTCGCGAAGCTGACTTACACCCTTGGCTCAAAGAGAGAGGTTGCCATGGCGTACTGGTTCAACGTGACTACCGGAGCGGTCGAGGATGACGCCAACAAGAGTCCGGTGGATCGGCTGATGGGGCCGTTCAACACCTACGCGGCCGCAGAGCAGGCCCTGTCGCATGCCAAGGAGAACACCGAGCGTTGGGACGCCGAGGACAAGGCGTGGGACGACAAGGGACTCGAGGACTGAGCCCCTTCGCCCTGGACCTTCCAGGTTGAGACTTCGTGGCTGCGGGCCGGGGCGATCTCAGGCGGTTGGCGCACCGATCCGGCCCAGGGCCTCATCCCAGCGTTGCGGCAGGCTCCGGCTCAGTGCGGCGTCGTCAATGCGCTCGTGCCACAGGTCCAGGCGAGTGTCGGCGCCCTCAGAGGTGAGCCGCAGGTCAACCAGCGTCGAGGCCGCGTGCTCGTCAGCGTGCCAGGTCAGCCGAACCTGCTCCATCGGATGGTAGCTGCGGACAACGCCGTGGCTGCCGTCCGCGCTATGCCAGGGTTCACCCTTGGTGCCGAGCTGAGCGCCCTTGCCGAGCAGCGCCTCCGCCCCGGCAGGGGTGATGAGGAACTGCCAGACCTTGTCGATGGGAAAGGGCACCACCCGACTCACCTTGATGACGGGGGCGCCCTGTGCGCCTTCGGTGGGAACCTCGCTGGATTCCGTTGCTGTTGTCATCGCGACCTCGATCCGTTCCGCCAGGAGGGCCCGGCGGCTAGGGGAAATGTCCAGACACTCAGCACACCAAGACGGCGGCGATTCCACAATCCCCGGGTCGGGTGATTTTGGCCTGATCGTGGGTTTGAGGGCTCAGCGGGCGCCTCATGGCCCTTCGGATCTCCCACAGAGCCTGGCTCCAGATCTGGCCGTCCCCACCCACCGGGCCAGATTGCATCGACCGGGTCAAGCGCAAGCCGCTGCTGGTCTGGGGCAACGTGCTCTCGGCGCTGATGGTTCTCCCGCTTCTTCTGCAGGAACGCGACGACGTAGATGACCCAGACATCGCCAGCGTCCGCCACCATCGCAATCATGCTGATCGTGATCGGCCTCACCGAGGCCTCGATCTACGCGGTGCTGGACTTCTTCGGCAAGCCGCCAACCTTCGCCGGCGTCGTGGTCGCCGTTCAGGGTGTCGGTGCGATCGCCGGGGGAGTCACCACTTCTCGATGGGTCCGCCGGCTGGGTGGGGCAGGGACCGTGACCGTCGGCATGGCCTTTCTCTCGCTCGGCCTGTCCATCGTGGCGCTCACCTCTGCTCTGTGGGCCGGGCGAGTCGAGTCCTCATATCGACCGGAGTACCCCGCTGACCGAGGTCGGCGTGTCCGGCGTCAGCTGAGCCATGTGGGCGCCAGCCTGCGATAGCGTGCGGAAATGAGGCGCATCGCCGGGAAGGGTCGGCTCCCGTCAGCCGTGATCGGCTGATGGCCTCGCGCGAGGAACGGGCCCGTGCTCGTCGCCGCGTCTTCAGGAGGCGGCGCCAGGTCGCGGCGGCTGGGTTGCTGTTGTGCTGCACGCTGACCGTCATGGCTGGTGTCCGACTGGCTGCCGCTCTTACCAACGGCCCGGTCGCGGTAGCGGGCGTTGGTTCGCCCGCTCCGGCCGGCCTCGTGGTGCGGCCTGCGGTGTCCACGCCCATGCCGCCGACGTCATCGTCAACGGGGTCGTCGCCGAAGTCTTCGGCATCGGCGCTGCTGGGGTCATCGACAGCGGTGTGGATGCGCCCCGCGGCTTGGGCGACCGGCCTGTACGTCCGCGCCTCCGGCGGCACAGCTCGTCACGGGTCGGGAACGCTGAGGACCTACCGCGTCGAGGTTGAAACCGGCACGGGGGAGAGTGCCCGAGTGTTCGCCGCCGCCGTGGATGCCACCTTGGCCAACGCCGCGAGCTGGACCGGCCAGGGGCTGTGGTCGCTCCAGCGGGTTGACACGGACGATGCCGACTTCGTCATCCGCCTGGCCATACCCGCGACGGTCGACGAGGTGTGCGCGGCGGCAGGTCTGGACACTCGTGGGTACGTCTCGTGCCGGTCGGGACACTTTGTCATGATCAACCTCGACCGTTGGCTGGGCGCGGTCCCGGACTACCACGGCAACGTGGCGCTGTACCGGCAGTACGTCATCAACCATGAGGTGGGACACGAGCTCGGTTACGGCCACCAGGCCTGTCCCGCACCCGGTCGCCCGGCGCCCGTGATGCAGCAACAGACCCTCGGGCTGAAGGGCTGTCTTGTGAACGGATGGCCGTACATCGACGGGAAGCTCGTCTCGGGCCCAGCCGCAGCCTGAGGCTGAGGCCCGGTCAGTCTTCGAATGAGTGCTCCGCTGCGGGGAAGGTCCCGCCTGCGACGTCGGAAGCGTACGCGCGAGCGGCGTCTCCGAGGCTGGTGCGAAGGTCGGCATACCGCTTGACGAAGCGTGGTGCCTTGCCGCCGCGCAGCCCTGCCATGTCCTGCCAGACCAGCACCTGGGCGTCACAGCTCGGCCCGGCTCCGATCCCGATCGTCGGGATGTGGAGCACCTCGGTGACTCTTGCGGCCACTGATGAGGGCACCATCTCCATGACGACCGAGAATGCTCCGGCCCTCTCCAGAGCGAGGGCGTCCTCGACCAGTGCGTCCGCCGAGTCTCCACGCCCCTGAATGCGATAGCCGCCGAGGACGTGCTCGCTCTGAGGCGTGAAACCGATGTGCCCCATGACCGGGATGCCGGCACGCACCAGAAGCTCGACCTCGGGGACCATGGCCCGTCCGCCTTCGAGCTTGACCGCGTGCGCCAGTCCTTCCTTCATGAAGCGCGTCGCCGTTCCGAGCGCCTGGGTCGGACTTGCCTGGTAGGACCCGAACGGCAGGTCGGCGACGACCAGCGCGTGTTTGGCGGAGCGGGTGACGGCCCGGACCAAGGGCACCAGGTCGTCCACGGTGACCGGCACGGTCGTCTCATACCCGTAGACGTTGTTGGCGGCCGAGTCGCCGATCAGGAGAACGGGAATGCCGGCCTCGTCGAAGATCTCGGCGGCGTACTGGTCGTACGCGGTGAGCATTGCCCATCGCTCGCCCCGGTCCTTCATCGCCTGCAGGTGTGGGATGCGGATGCGCTTGAGGGACGGCGTGGCCGATCCGGACACGTTGCCGGCGCCGGTGCCGTAGGGGGCTGGTTGTTCACTCATCGGTCAGGCTCCTTGCGTGGACTGCATGGCCAAACCCAGGGACAGTGTTGGGTGTCTCTTGCCAAACCTAGGGGGCGTGCGGGACACGGTCCCTAGGTTTGCTGTGATTTCGCGTGCACGGTCCCTAGGTTTGCGGTCTGTGGTTCGTGGTCTGTGGTTTGATCTGGTCGGCTCTCAGCGGACAGTGACTTTTGCGTGATTCACGCTGCGATTAGTTGTTTCTTG
>DASRUA010000197.1:0-2223 GCA_035655615.1 Dermatophilaceae bacterium | reverse complement strand
GGGTCACCGCCAGCGGATGGGCGATCGACCCCGATACCAGCTCACCGATCATGGTCCAGATGTACATCGACTCCCGCGCAAATGCGGTGACCTGGGCCGGCCAGCCCAGGCCCGACGTCGGTGCGGTGTTCCCCTCAGCGGGACCCAACCACGGTTACTCCCTGACGATGGCGACCACACCTGGCTCGCACACCGTCTGCCTCTATGCCATCAACACCGGTCCCGGAAGCAGCCGCCAGCTCGGCTGCCGTGTCGTCAACGTGCGCTAGAGGGCTGACGGCGACTTCGGTCCGTTCATCGCGGCGGATCTGATAGCCCGGGCGCCGCACGGCAGGTCGTATTGTCCGACGTCATCACACGAACCTGACGGACTGTTGTACCTTTGTCCAGGCAACGGATCGGGTGGATGGTTGCAGCCCCGGCTCACCGGTCGGGGATGGAACACGTTCTCCACCATCATCAGCTCTGGGGACCTCAATGGTGGCGGCAGGTTCGACGTTATCGCTCGTAGCCGGGGTGGCACCTTGTGAGGACGTGACGAGGCGCGATGAGCCCTGAGACGGCGCCGCCCGCGGGAATGTCCGGACCGCCGGGCTGGTTCCCGCGGGTTGTCCGTGATCAGCGCGTCGCCTTTCTCATTGTCGGCGGAATCAACACGGTCGTCGGATTCCTCTGCTTTGCCGGGTTTCTGGTGGTCCTGGGCAAGCAGCGTTATCTGGTGGCGTTGGTCTGCGCGCACGTCGTCGCAGTGCTCATCGCCTTCGTGCTCTACCGGTTCGCGGTCTTCCGGGTTCGTGGTCACGTGCTGGCGGATCTTTGGCGGTTCGAGACTGTCTATCTCTCGGCGCTGGCGGTCAACTTCGTGGTGCTGCCCGTGCTGGTCGAGCTCGCCCACCTGCCGGTGCTCCTGGCGCAGGCCCTGATCGTGCTCGTGACCTCGGTGATGAGCTGGGTGGGGCACAAGCACTTCTCGTTCCGGCGCCCCACGTCCTCCGGGGATCTCCGCAGGTGACCGGCGACCTGACTCCGCGCGTGTCCGTCGTGGTGCCGTCCTTCAACAACGTCAGCTTCATCGAGGCGACGATGGACTCGATCCTGGCTCAGACGTTCGAGGACTTCGAGCTGATCGTGGCCGACCACTCCAGCGTGGACGGGACCTGGGAGCTGCTTCAGCGCTACCTGCCCGATCCGAGGGTGAGGCTGCTGCGGACCGAGGCCGGGGGAGGTGCCCCCCGCAACTGGGAGCGGGTCACTGCAGCCGCGCGGGGAGAGCTGCTGAAACTGGTATGCGGGGACGACATCATCTACCCGGACTGCCTGCGCAGGCAGGTCGAGGCGATGGACGCCAACCCGTCGGTCGTCCTGGTGGCCGCCCAGCGTGACCTCATCGACGCGCGAGGCGCCCTTCTGCTGTCTCGCCGAGGCCTCGCCGGACTCACCGGTCTGGTGGCTGGGAGGATGGCGGCACGGCATACCGTGGTGGCCGGGTCCAACATCTTCGGCGAGCCGGCCTGCGTGCTCTTCCGACGCGAGACCCTGCAGGACGCCGGCGGATGGGACGCCAGAACCCCCTACGTGATCGACGAGGCCACCTACGTCAATGTCCTGCTGCGCGGTGACTTCGTCGGGATCGACACGTCGCTGGCGGCCTTCAGGCTCAGCAGCACGCAATGGAGTGTGCATCTGGCCCGCGAGCAGTCCGGCCAGGTCATCGGGTTCCACCACCGACTGGCCGATGACGTATCCGGGCTGCTGAGCAGGACGGATCTGCTCCGCGGTGACGCCAGGGCAAGAGGGATGGCCTACGCTCGCCGGCTGGCCTATCTGTGGGTGGGGCGCCGGATGCACACAGATGCACCACCCACCGGCACACCACCCACCGGGGCGCCACACACAGAGGCGCCATGAGCGACACCATGAGCAGGGGATCCGCAGTAGAGGCTCTGGACTAGGCTTCCCTCGTGTCTGATTTGATGGATCACCCGATGGCCGCACCGGGACCAAGGCCGCACCGTGTCTCGATCGTGATCCCCGTCTATCAGGGTGAGCACACACTTGCGGCGCTGGTCCAGGAGATCGCCATGCTGACCGTGCCGACCCCGACCGCGGGAGGCCGCCAGTTCCAGGTCGTCGAGCTGCTCCTGGTCAACGACCATGGTCCCGACCGCTCCGATGAGGTGATCCGTGAGCTGGCCGCAGCGCACGACTTCATCCGTCCGGTCT
>DASRUA010000196.1:0-5513 GCA_035655615.1 Dermatophilaceae bacterium | reverse complement strand
AAGCGCTCGAGGCTGACATCCGCAACTGGATCAAGGCATGGAACGAAGACCCGAAACCTTTCATCTGGACCAAGACCGCCGAGCAGATCCTGAGCTCAATCGGAAGACTTATGCAACGAGTCAACGGCGCAGCACACTAGGAACCCTGCCAATGCTCCGCCGACAGCGGCCAAGCTGCCGAGGAGGATCTGGGCACCCCCAGAATCCGACACGAGAAACGCCGCCGAGAAGCACGCGAGGAGCCACACAAACCCTGCAAGCATCGCTCTCTGACTTGAATGATAAGAACGTTCCGCCTGGTCCGTGGCTATTCCGTGATAACGGCGCAAGATTCTGTCGTTGAGTCCAATCAATCCATAGAGTTCATTGCTTCTCTGGAGCCGATCGATCTCGGTTCGACATCGCGACAGCGAGCGCGCCCGCCGCGGCGGAACTCAGTCCGGACTTCGCGACAGCCTACGATCCGGCCAACGGATATTCGTACTCGCCCACACGCGAAGTCCTCATGGACCTGGGCGAAGGCCGGATCGCTGACATGAACCGCTACGGTATCACCATGCAGGTCCTCTCATGTCTGACCGCGCAACAACTACCGGTCAATGTGGCAAAAGAATTAGTGAAGAAGTCCAACGACCTTCTTTTCCGCGCTGTTCGCGCCCATCCACAGAGATTCGCGGCGTTCGCCGCACTTCCGACTGCGCTTCCCGACGTTGCAGCAGCCGAACTCGACCGCTCGATCAACGAGCTGGGCTTCGTCGGCACCATGATCAATGGCCGCACGCAAGGGGACCTTCTCGATGCACCGCGATTCGACTCGATACTGCGCAAAGCTGCGGAACTGAAGGTACCGATCTACCTGCACCCGGCAGTGCCGCCCAGGGAAACCACGGACTCCAACTACGCCGGCCTTGAACCATTGGTCGTGGCCCGTTTCCAGTCCAGCGCCTGGGGCTGGCATCAAGAAACCGCTGTGCACTTCCTTCACATGGTGCTGAATGGCGTGTTCGACCGCTATCCCGAGCTACAAATCATCCTGGGGCACTGGGGTGAGATGATCCCGTTCTACCTCGATCGGCTCGACGAAGCGCTGCCGCAAGGCATGACCAAACTCGGCCGGACCATCGGCCAATACGTCCGCGAGAATATGTACATCACACCGAGCGGCATGTTCAGCCAAGCACAGTTGCAGTATTGCGTTGAAACGGTCGGCGTCGACCGAATCCTCTATTCTGTGGACTATCCCTTTATCGGCAACGAAGGCGCCGTGTCGTTCCTTGAGCAGGCGAACCTGTCCGAGGCATCCAAGGAGAAGATCGCGCATGGTAATACCGAGGACCTGTTGCGTCTGTGATCTCGAATTCGACGGGTGCCTCGGCTTGGCGGGACCAAATGGCTGCGACTGAAACGCCGTGATCCAGCGATCCAGCGATGGAGGAGTCCGGAAGGAGTTGTGCGTTCGTCCAGGTTGGCCCCTCGTCGGAGGGTCGTGGTCGATCTCAGCATCGGTGACTGAGGTCCCCAGGTGCAGCGGACAGTTGGTCCCGCGCAGATGCCGGTGCGCTCTGACACTCGACCCTGCCCACCTTGCAGAGCTGTTGTCTCGCAATCGATAACACCGCGGCGCGGCGTCGAATGTCCGTCAGCACCGTGTTTCAGAGCGAGTGGCAGGTCCTGGATCGAGCGATTCAGCTGGCGAAGTCCCGAACTGACCGCACAAAAGCAGAAGCCGCCGGCGATGCTGACCAGGGAACTGCCCCGGGTATCGACGACGGCGCCTGGGTCCCCGAGATCAGTTGCCCAAGACGTCCTTGGCGACGTCCTTGACACTGTCCCCGGCCTGCTTGACGTTGGCCTTGGCCTGCTCGGCCTCGCCACGTGCCTCGAGGTCCTCGTTGCCGGTGACCTTCCCGGTGACCTCCTTGACCTTGCCGACTGCTTCCTCGCCCTCGTGCGTGATCTTGTCGCCCATGCTCATGACCTGGTCCCTTCTGTGGTGTCTGTCAGACACCCATCCCCAAATTTCGGCTTCTGACAGTGTCAGAGCCCGGTGTATGCATGTGTTCATCGTCTCCATCGGCGGAGGTCCTCGCTGTCGTGCCGGTGTTCGGGCCGGGGGATGTGGTGGCCGTGATCGAGCTGGCCGTCGAGGGACTCGGGCCGTGAACCTCCAGCCGATCATGGTGGCGCTGGCCATCGCCCTCCCGCAGCTCATCCGGGACACTGTCGGGCAAGCCCGGCCTCCCGGGATACCGCGGTGGCGAGAACCGACGTACCTTACTGGCGCGGCGTACCGCCTCGTTGCCGCAACGCCGACACAGGGGCCGGGCGCTCCCCGTGCCGGCGGCTGCGGTCAGGCCCGCACCATTACCGCGTAGGACCCGACGCCCAGCAGCCGGGCAGCGTCGATCGGTCCTCGCTCGAGTAGCAGCGCGGCGAGCCTGCCGATAGCGGGGTCGAAATCGGCGTCCAGCGCTGTGCCGAGCTGAACCCCAGAGGTCGTCAGCACCCGCTTGTGCCGCAGGGTGTGCGGCTTGCCAGCAAGCTCGGCCAGGTACGGGTGCGGTTCCACGACGGCGGCGGCGCTGGGCACCGTCACCGCGTCGACGCCGAACGCGATGATGTTCGGCCATGGCAACGCGCTGCCCTGGGACGAGGTCTTGGACAGGATCAACGCGACGACCCCCGGCAGCCGCGGATCCACCACATAGTCGCTGACCCTGCCGACCGTCGACTCGGTGTCCGTACTGACCACCGTGCGGCCCAACGCCTCGGAGAACAGCATCAACGCTGTCCCCTCAGGAAATCCCGAAGCGCTTGGACCGCCAGCAGATGCGGCTCTTCTGGTTGTGGCTGTGCTGAACAGGGCACCGGCTTGCCGGTCGCGGTAGTGGAGCCGAGGACGCTCGTCCGGGACCGCAGTGGACCCACAACCGCTGACGGGTCAGCGTGGGTCTTGGCGAGGAGATCGCGAAAAATTCGTACCGCCAATGGTTGGCGACGAGGATGACAGGCGAAGGGCGACTCATGAAGTTCTGGCAGAACAACCGGCTCGACGGCACCTTCGAGGCGTCGATCGAGCAGATCGTGGCCCAGTTTCGGGCGTCGACTTCGTGGACCGCCGACCTCGACCTCGATTCCGCTGTGCGCGGTTTCCTGATCGACGCCGACGGTCCGGTCAGCGCCGTTTGGGACGATGAGACCGATTTGGCCGAGGTGTGTGGCCCAGGCGCGGGCCGTCGGCTGGACCGGGGGAGCCGGCGACATGCAAGCGGCCGTCGCCTGACTGCTCGGGGTCCGCCAACCGGGTGCCGTGCTCATCGTGCGAAGCTGAGGCGAACGCTTTTCGTCGGGAATGTCGCTTCATGACGCGGTATCTCGATGGCCGTGTGCCCTCCGGGGGGTACCGACTTCGTAGCGGCCGCCGTCGTTGGCGACCATTGCCAGGCGGCCCGCCAAGGCACTTTGATTACATCGTTACACTTCGCGACATGACTGCCGATACGACCCCGAGTCTGTACGACTGGGCTGGTGGTTCCGCCGCCTTCCGGGCGTTGATCGACGCGTTCTACGACCGGGTCGAGGGAGATGATCTGCTCGGGCCGCTGTTTCCTGGTGGGGTGAGCGAGGAGCACCGGGCAAATGTCGCGCTGTGGTGGGGCGAGGTCTTCGGCGGGCCGGCCGACTACACCGAAAGACTCGGCGGTTACGAGCGGATGCTGGCGCATCATCGCAACCTGGGGATCACCTCCGAACAGAGATTCCGTTCGCGTCACTGATGAGCCTTGCGGCCGACGACGCCCGGTTGCCGGACGATCCCGAATTCAGGGCTGCCCTCGTCGGCTACCTGGAGTGGGGAACCAGGTTGGCGCAGTTCAACTCTCAGCCCAATTCCGAGGTGGTCCCGCAGGCTCCGGTGCCGCGCTGGGGATGGGGTGTCGCGCCGCCATACCAACCACCGTCGAGAACAGACAACATGCCATGACGGGTAACTCTGTGGAGGCCATCGACCCGGCCGATCCAGCATCCGTGAGGACGGCACAGACCGACCGAAACGCTCCCGACCGACAGACTCGATGACCACGCTGTGTCCAGCGGGCACAGGTGGTTCGCGCGGTGTCGGCGGCTTGGAATCGCTGGCCCAGTTCTTCACAATGACGGAGCAGTGGAAAGGCATCGGCGGTGACGACTACCGATCGGCCCGACCTCGTGACGAGGAAGACGGCCTTTGAGGTTCCGGCGGCGGGCGAACTGCAGTCCGGCCGCGGCGGTGGCCCGTTCGTTAGCCGCGTCCAATGGCGCCGGCCGGACGGGGCCATCGCGACCTGGGACTCCCGGCCGAACTTCCCAGCGAGGTGGTGACACCATCTATCCGGCTCTGGCGAAGTCGTGGATCTGCTGCGAACACCCGAAGCCGCAACCAGCACCTCTCGGAGTCGGTCGCTGATCTACCGCTACCTGGACGAGGCATCGTCCGATATCGAATGGCAGCCAACAACCAATAGGCGATCTGGACAGCTTGCTACGTCCCGGTTCGGGACTTCACTGTTTCGCTACGGGGGTCCGGTTTCGTTGCAGTTCGTCGAGTTCCGGGAGGGGCTCGGTCGAGTCCCTCGGTGCGGGTCGGTCGGATGGATCGGGCAGTCATCTCGCGGCACGGCATCGCGCGGGCGTTACGTTACAGTCGAGATGTATTTCGTTACGGTCGAGGCGGGGTGAGGATGAAACGATCGGACGGCGCGAAGGTGTGGTCGACGGTGCTGTCCGAGCTCGCGCAAGGTCAAAGTCTCGGTGGAGTGGGAGCGCCCCGACCTGGCGGGTCTTCTGGCGGGACGGCCCGACTCGAGAGGCGCTGATGGGCTGATGGGCCGGGCGGCCGCGTTGGGCAGGTATCGGGTGTGTGCGCCGCTGTTGTTCGAGGACCTGCTCTCAAGGGGGTTGTGAGCGGGTGAGAGCTGCGTCAGTGCTGCGTCAAGGCGAGGGCGTGTCGGCTGGTCAGTGGCTGGCCGCCGGGCAGCGTGACCCGAGGGCTGTTGCTGCGGGTGTTCGAGTCCACCGCGCGGCGCAGGTGTTCGGGGGACAGGCGGGCCCGCGGGCCCAGGTCCTCCACCGGGACGCCGCGCATCGCTGGTGGGCTGCTGGCTCGACACAGCATTCCGAGCCACAGTTGTTCGGCCACCCAGTCGCGGCGGGCGCGGTCGATCAGCACCTGGAGATGCTCGGTCCCGCAGGCGGTGACATACCGCCGGCCGTCGTGACCGCGATCCTGGGGGTCGATCACCGTGGCATCGGGCAGCAGCGCGCCCTGGGCGCTGCCGGGCGGGCTGCGGAGCCCGCAGTGGGCGCACACGCTGCCGCGGTCGACGCCGATGCCTGTCGACGTCGGGTGTCTGGTCCAGGTCCGATCGATGTTCGTGTCCATCGGTGTCTCCACGTCACTGGGGGAGTGGATACCGCGCACCTGGGTCCGGGGCGGCGCATCCTGCCCGCAGACGTCGACACACCAACACGTGAGG
>DASRUA010000195.1:0-48577 GCA_035655615.1 Dermatophilaceae bacterium | reverse complement strand
CGGGCCGCCATGGCATGGTGGCCCGCGATGCTGTCGATGAGCACACCCAGACACGTCACATTGTCGTATGCCGGTTGCCAGTCTGCCGCTCTCAGAGTTGCCGAAGAGACGGCCCAGGGATACATCGCGTAGGCGAGATCGCTCGCTGGGAACGGCAGTATGCCCACTCGGTGAAGCCGCTGGCCAATGCCTAGGGCCATGTTCTCACTGAGCTCGACCCGAAGCATTCCACTGACCTGTTCGACCTCAGTCTGGGTCATCCAGCCCTGCGATCCAACCGTGACCACCGGCCCAAGACCCAGTTCGACGGTGGCTGCCAGCGCCGTCGCAAGATCCTCCACATGGCAGAACTGCCACGCCGGGGAGCCGCCCTTGACCGTGAGCAGACGGGGAGCCTCAAAGTGCCGGGTGATCACGGTGTCGACCTCCGGGCCGACCAGGGCCGCCGGACGCACCACCGTGATGGCGAGGCCGGGGTGGACCTCGGCAGCAGCCCGCAGTACCTGCTCGACGATCAGCAGGTCCCCCACCATTCCCTCATCAGGCTCGGCAGCCAGAGGCGCGTCTTCGGGCAAGGGCACCGCATTGGCCGGCGACGCGCCATACGTCATCGCGCTTGTGACGACCACCAGGCGCGCGACGCCGGCGGCCGCAGCGGAGATCACCACGGTCTGGATCTGGCGTGTTGCCCGCTCACGCCGGGTCCGGGCGGTCATCTTGAGGTCGGCCGTCAGGTCCGTGCTGGCCGCCACGTGGATGAGGGCGTCGACGCCGCGAAGCGACTTGGCCAGATCAGGCGAGTCCAGATCGACCAGTCGCCAGTGCACCCCGTCGGCACCCCCACGCTCGGCACCGAGCCCAACTACCGTGCCAATGACAACCCCCGCGGCGGAACGCGCAAGCAGCGCGCGCACGATGCGATCGCCCACCGGTGTCGCCGCACCGGTCACCGCGACCGTCATCGTTGTGCGCCGGGAACGAATTCGTACCCTGGGGGAACTCACGGAGACCTCCTCATGTTTATCTAGGAGAGATCATCTTCTCAGGAGATCAAGGAGTCCCGCGTGTCTGATCATCCCCATCAAGGGCCAACCGACCCGGACGAGCCGGACGAGCCGGACCTCGCGGCGATGCTCGCCTCGTTGTTCGGCGGTGTTGACAACCCCGAGGTGGCCAGCGCGTTGGCGGCGATGGGCATCGACAAGATGGACCGCGACACCATGGCCATCATCGGAGCCCAGCTCAAGTCCATGTTCTCCAGCGACCCGGTTGAGCCTTTCAACGTCGAGCTCGCCACTGACGTGGCCCGCAAGTCCGTTGCTGCAGAAGGCGACTCGGTTGTGGGTGATGTTGCTCGCCGCGAGGTCGAGCAGGCCGTCGAGGTCGCTCATCTCTGGATCGACGCCGTGACGGACCTGCCGGCCCCCGCCGGCGCGGTCCATGCCTGGAGCCGTGCCGAGTGGGTCGACCAGACCATGCCCATGTGGCGGGAGCTGGTGGAGCCGGTCGCCGCCGGGGTGAGCACCGCAGTGGTGGCCGCAATGCGCTCTCAGATGGGTCGGCTCGAGGAGGGCGAGGACTTCCCCGCAATACCGGGCCTCCCTGCTGGCATTGACCCCAGCGCAGTCATGGGCCAGGTGGAGCCGATGCTGGCGCGGATGAGCGGAACGATGTTCGGCGTCCAGGTCGGTCAGGCCGTGGGCGCGCTCGCCGGAACCCTGGTCAGCGGAACCGACGTGGGACTACCGCTCGTGCCCGGCCACGGCGTCGCACTTCTGCCGGCCAACATCGCGACCTTCGCAGAGGGGCTCGAGGTCGATCTCACGGAAGTGCGCCTGTACCTCGCGGTGCGCGAAGCCGCCCGAGTACGCCTGTTCGCCGAGGTTGCCTGGCTCGGCCCTCAGCTGGTCGCGGCCGTTCAGGCCTATGCCCGCGACATCAGCATCGACACCGAGGGCATCGAGACCGCACTGCAGTCGATAGACCCCTCCGACCCCGATGCCATGCAGTCGGCACTGTCCAACTCGTTGTTCACCCCCGAGCCAAGCCCTGCACAGCGCGCGGCTCTGGTTCAGCTCGAGACCTACCTCGCGCTCGTCGAAGGGTGGGTGGCTGTCGTCGCCGACCGCGCCACCAGCAAGCACCTGCCCCACCCGGCTGCGTTGGACGAGGCGGTCAGGCGTCAACGCGCCTCCGCCGGCCCGGCCGGGCAGATCTTCAGCCAGCTTGTCGGCCTCGAGCTGCACCCTCGCCGGTTGCGCGACGCTGCCAACCTGTGGGCGGCACTGGAGGCCAAAGGCGGTGCCTCAGCGCGCGACAGTGCCTGGGCACACCCCGACGTGGCGCCGACCGCGGCCGACCTCGACGACCCTCTTGGCTACGTCGACCGGTTCATGTCCCGGGGAACCAGAGACGAGATGGACGCGGCGCTGGATGCCATGCTCTCCGAAGGCGAGAGAGGCAATAAAGGCGTCACGGGCGAAGCCGACACGGACAAGGGCGAGTCGGGCAAGCCCTAGATTGACCCGTTGACATCCAAGAGGGCTGGGATCCAAAGTCAGGTCTTGATCACGTCGCCTTTGATGTCGTCGATCACGTCGTCGATCACGTCGTCGATCACGTCGTCGGGCCAGTGGAGTCCGGCCGTGGCCGCGACACCCTCAAGGTATCCTCGCGCCCGCTCCGTGCGTGGGTAGGCCTCCAGCAGCGACCAGAACTCACTACCGTGGCCGGGCTGGAGCAGATGCGTCAGCTCGTGCAGGATGACGTAGTCGAGCACCCACGAGGGCATCCCCTTGACGCGCGCCGAGATGCGGATCGTCCCGTCGGCCGGTGTGCAGGAGCCCCAGCGGGAGTTCTGGTTGGTGACCCAGGCGATAGTCGCCGGTTTGGCCAGGCCGCCCAAGAAACGCCTGGACAGGTCGGCCGCCCGCGCCAGCAGCTGCTCATCGCTGGGCCGCCGGCGTTTGTCCCCGGCGGCCAGCCTGCGAATCATGGCGTCGACCCACGCGCGCTCCTCCTCGGCGGAGAACCGGGCCGGGATCAGCACGATCGTCCGGCCGCCCTCGCGATAGGCACTGACCGTCCGGCGTCTCTGCCGGCTGCGCCTGACCTCGATCTCGTCCGTGTCCACGTTCAGAATCTAAGCCAAAAGTCTGACAAATCACATGAACCCGGACGTCGAGTCGGGTTCGGTGAAGGTGGGCCAACCGAACTTGAGCACAAGAAACACCGTCCAATGCACTGAGTTGTGCTCAGGCTGGTCTAGGGTGACACGAGTCCGGTGCCGCACACAGCGGTTGGAACGAACAGGAGACATAGACAAATGGCAGAGTCTGTAGAGACCGGCGAAACGTACACGGGCGACTTCTATTGCGTGAAGTGCAAGGAGAAGCGAGACGCCACTGGCAAGGTCGTCGAGACGAACGGCCGCCGTATGGCGAAGGGCAAGTGCCCCGTATGTGGCACGAACCTCAACCGTATTCTCGGCAAGGCCTGACCCGCCCCCGAACCACACGAGACACCGAGCACGAACACACCGATATACCTGAAGGGGCGGCACCTGAGCATCATGCTCAGGTGCCGCCCCTTCGCATGTCCCGCATGGGTACTTCTCCCCGAGTGCTGTGGATTGGATCTGATTGCGTCGCAGACCGTGACAGATTCCTCACAACGCCCCATCGCTGGAGGAATCCCATGAACAACAGACCCCGTCTCAAGAGCCACGCGCAACCACTACGACGCGGTCCCGGATCAATCCAGCTGGGCCTGTGCCCTGATTCAGGAGTCGTCCTGGACGGGCTCAGTGACGCCGAGATCACCGTGGCGGAGGGTTTGGACGGGAGCATGGACATGCAGACCCTGTACGCCGCAGCCGCCACCGCAGGTGTTGGGGCCGATCGCGTCTCCGCGCTGATCGCAGCCCTGAACGAGCACCACCTGCTGGTCGACGCGGCCACGGATCGGGCCTGGTTGTCCCAGATCGACAAGCCACGGCGCCATCCACTCCGGCCAGACACAACGGCGACTGCGATTGCGGCGGCCTACGGACTGGCGGGCGACGGCCTCGACCACGTGGCTGCCAGATCCGCGCAGCACGTCGTGATCAGCGGCGAGGGCGACCTCCCTTATGCCCTCGCAGATCTGCTGCGGGCGGGCGGCATCGGTCAGGTCAGCGTCGGTGCGAACGCCGTGAACACACTCGACCTGGAGCTGCGGGGCCACCGGGCCGGCCCGACTCAAGCCACCTTCGGCGCGGGTCTGGATCCACCCGCCCGCCCCGATCTGGTGGTGTTGGCCGCAATGGGGGCGGTCCGGGCTGACGCCGGCGAGCCATGGCTGCGGCGCGGCATACCGCATCTTCCGTTGGTGGTTCAGGCTCACCGCGTCCAGGTCGGTCCGCTGATTGCAAGCGGCGCCGGGCCATGCCTTTCCTGTATGGACCTTCACCGCCGCGACCGGGACGCCGCCTGGCCGGTCTTGCTTTCCCAGCTCTCTCCCGTGTGGCCGCTCCGTCCCGGCGCACCGGTCCATCTCGAGAGCACGCTGACGGCCATGACGATCGGGGTTGCGGCAATGATCGTTCACACGTGCCTGGATGGTCAGCCGGTGCCCGGCGATCTCTCGCTCGAGCTCTCACTGCCTTGGCCGACGATCCTTAGCCGACGTTGGTTTCGCCATCCACTTTGCGACTGCACAGCAGGGCACGCGACAATGGCAAGGTGAGCGAAATCCCCCGCAGGGCCGCGATGCGCACGGTCAAGCTCGCAGCCTTGCCGTTGGGGCTCGCCGGCCGAACCGCATGGGGCCTGGGCAAGCGGGTCGGCGGCAAGCCAGCCGAGCTCGTGGCCGCGGAGCTTCAGGCCCGCACAGCCGATCAGCTCTTCAAGGTCCTGGGCGAGCTCAAGGGTGGGGCGATGAAGTTCGGCCAAGCACTGTCGATCTTCGAGGCAGCCATGCCCGAGGATCTTGCCGGGCCGTACCGCGCAACGTTGACCAGGCTGCAGGATGCCGCGCCGCCGATGCCCGCCGCGATCGTCCACGCCGTACTGGTGGCAGAGCTCGGGCCACGCTGGAGGCAGAAGTTCCTCTCGTTCGACGACAAGCCTGCAGCCGCGGCGTCGATAGGCCAGGTCCATCGTGCCGTCTGGAAGGACGGCCGCGACGTCGCCGTCAAGCTGCAGTATCCGGGAGCAGGTCAAGCGCTCATGGGCGATCTCAACCAGGTATCACGGGTGGCTCGCCTTGCCTCCAGCTGGATCCCGGGACTCGACATCAAGCCGATCCTTGAGGAGCTGAAAGGCCGGGTTGCCGAGGAGCTGGACTACGGGTTGGAGGCCAAGTCCCAGAAGGCTTTCGCCGCCGCGTTCGCGGGTGACCCTGAGTTCGCCATCCCGGACGTCGTCTATCACAAGGGCAACGTCATCGTCAGTGAATGGCTCGACGGAACCCCGCTGTCCGCGATCATCGCAGCTGGTTCCCAGCAGGCCCGCGACGCCGCCGCCGCACGTTACCTGGAGTTTCTGTTGGTGGGGCCCCAACGTGCGGGGTTGCTGCATGCGGACCCCCATCCCGGCAACTTCCGGATGCTGCCGGACGGCCGGCTCGGGATTCTCGACTTCGGCGCGGTCAACCGGTTGCCGGACGGCCTCCCGGTCGAGATAGGTCAGCTGCTCACACTGGCGCTGATGGGCGACGCCGATGGCTCACTGGAGGGTCTGCGCCGCCAAGGATTCGTCAAGGACTCGATGGACATCGACGCGGACGCCCTGCTGGCGTTCCTTGGGCCCTTCATGGAGCCGCTGCGGACCGACACCTTCACCTTCTCACGAGCCTGGTTGCGCTCGATGACGTTGCACCTCAACGATCCCCGCCGGCCCAACTTCATGCTGGGCCTCAAGCTGAACCTGCCGCCGTCGTACCTGCTGATCCATCGTGTCTGGCTCGGCGGCATCGGTGTGCTCTGCCAGATCCAGGGTGAGGTGCCCGGCCGGGCCATCCTGGACCGATGGCTGCCCGGCGCCGACCTCCCCCCCTTCGACCTCCTCCTTTCGCAAACCTAGGGATGGTGCGGGCAGCTCGTGGCCAAACCTAGGTGCGGTGCGGGCAGCTCGTTGAAAACCCAGGCACCGCAGGCACTCTCCACGTCACCACCAGGCGGAGTCGAGCTTGCCCTCGATGCTCCGTATGTGTTCACGACTGCAACGGTCGCAGGTCCAGACCTGCCGGCCCTTCTCCAACCCGAGCACCCAGGTGAGGCGAGCGGCCGACTCATCCTCCGGAATACGCGCCCGCACCTCGCGCAGACCGGCCGTGCTGTCTCCTTATCCATCCGCCCAGTCTCCACCGAACACCCAATTCCGGACGTTGTGTTCGAACAGTGGCCACGCAGTTGATGGAACCTTCCACCTGACGGCTTGTCCTGCGGCAGTGGCGCGAGATAGTGATGGTGCGCTCTGCTGCCCTGAATGCATATCCTTCGGTAATGGGGCACTTCCCGGCTTTGCTGACCCGCGCCGAGTCCAATGCGCTTATGGATCGCTGCGTCAACGCATCGGCAAGACGTTGCCCGGAGACTTCAACCACCGTCTTATGACTGGGGGTCCACTGCGACGTCACCTGCTCTACCGGCTCAGCAGAGCCGACTGAGCTGCGTTGGCAGACACCCAAACCCCAACACCGTCCCTAGGTTTGGCGTGAAATCCCAACACCGTCCCTAGGTTTGGCGATCGGGGAGGAGGTAGATGAAACCGGGGCCTTCGTCGCGAAACGGTATGTCGAGGCGCTCAAGAGCCGGCTGCCAGGAACCAGTCACGGTGGGGTCCGATCCCTCGAAACCATGGTCGGCAGTGAGCAGGAACGTCACCTGGTCGGTGATCCCGAGCGCGTCGAGGTGCTCGAGGAACGACACCAGGCGCGAGTCGGAGTCACGCAGCGAGTCACGAGCGATGCCGCTGCGCGGACCGCCGGCATGATGTCCCGCGTCACTGACGACATTGGCCCACCAGGTCAGGGCGGGTGCCGACTCCAGGGTCCCCCACAGCTGTCGCATCTGCTCCAGCCCGAAATCATCGACCTGGGTGCACCAGGAGAAATATGAGTCCCTGAGGTGGGCCGGGTCATGCACGTGGACAGAGGCGTGCGGATCCGGCAGCTGGTCATCGAGTCCGGCCGCCCCTGACGCGATGCCACTATCACGGATGATCGCCATCGTGGAGTAGTCCGAGCCGCGATCGACGGCCTCGTTCACGCAGGCAGTCCGCGGCGCGTCCCCTTGCAGTGAATCCCCTCGCAGTGAATCTCCTTGCGGGACGACACCGTTGACCATCTCGAACACCGTACGGACGGCAGGCCGCAGCCACTCGGCACTGCGATGCCAGGTCGATGCGTTGTTGGGCACGACCCGCTCACCGGTCTCACGGTCATAGAAGACGTTGCCCAGGACCCCATGACGGCCCGGCCCGAGACCGGTCAGGATCGAAGTGTGGTTGGTCAGCGTGACGCTCGGAAACTGCGCCACCGCTCCGCCGCGCAAGGCCACGCCATTGTCGATCAGCCGGGCGACTCCGGGCAGCTCGCCCGATTGCGCCAGGTGCAGGAGGTCCCCGCAGTGCGCGCCATCCCAGAGAAGACCGATCACCTTGGGTTTCGACAACGACTCACCGCCGAGGTATGCCGTGAGCGCGCGGCCATCCAACCGGTCCCCTCCGGCGTCCCGCAGGTCGGCGTCGGTGACACCTGCGAGGGTGGCCAGAGTAGGACAGACGTCGACCAGCCTGGCGTGTGCGTCCACGATGCCGCGCGCAGCAACTCCTTTGCCCGACAACAGCAAGGGAGCCCTGGACTGGATCACATCGAGCGAGCCGTGCTCGCCGACATGCCCGCCCTGCTCCGGGAAGAAGTGGCGGGGCGTGTGCATCACTGCGACGTCAGGACTGCGGGTCGGGTCGGCGAACAGCGAGAGGATCCGCGACGCGGCATACGGATAGGAGTTCTCCCAGGAGTTGCGCGGCCCGGGCCTGGCACACTCGCGGTCATAGGGCAGGAAGGCCATCGGGTCCTCGCTGGCGATGGGATCCAGCCCCTCAAAGACCTCATGACGCCCGTCAAGGTGTAGCCGTACCCGCCCAATATGGCTGGCAGCCATCGCCACCGGTCCATCGACGGACGGATCGACCTCGACCCACACAACGAGGTCGACGATAGAGGCGAGGTCGGGCGAGGTCAGCGCCGCTACGAAGGACTCGCGTCGCGCTGACACCTGCGCCCGGGAGAGAGTGCTCACGACAACCGACCTTATCCGGCACCGCCTAGGTCGGCCGGTTGTCGCGAGCATCCCACCTCAGCCGGCCGAACTCTCGCGTCGCGCCAGCCGGGCGTCGAGCTTGATCCGCAGCGCGCTGCGGCTCCTGGCTGGTGACTTGCGAGTGGGCGATGGCTCGCGAGGACGTGTGATCTCATCCATTCGAGCTCGGACAAGGATCATGTTCTGCAGTAAGTACATGGTGGAACTCCTTACAATCAATGGCTTTTGGCGAATGATGGCTTTGAGGGGGTTCGGCAGGATCCGTGGTGTAGCACCACGCCAAGAGGGACCAAAGTGACCTCTGGGCTCCCGACATCAGGCGGCAACCGGGTTCTTGCGCGGACGCCCGCGAGCGCGCTTGAGTGCGACGATCGCTCCCTGGACGAGCAGCTCCCCACCCCAGACGCCCCATGGCTCCTCACGGCTCAGCGCGCCGGCCAGGCATTCGATCCGAACCGGGCATGCCCCACACAGGGCCTTGGCAAACTCGACGTCGGCAGGACTCTGCTCGAACCACAACTCGGCGTCGGACTCCTGACACGGGATGTCAGAACCGGGGTGTTCGCGGTGCCCGTTCAGGTCAATGAACGCGGTGAGCTGCATCTGGTGTCACCTCCTTGGTTTCGTATCCCCCGGTCCGGGGGCTGTGTTTGCTCTTGTTCCTTGGCGCGGCGGCCCGGACAACACAAAGGCCGCGGATCCCGGATGTCGGGTTCCGCGGCCTGGAGGTGACCTGATCTAGAAAACTAGACCGGTGATCTCCGGGAACGGAGGTACGCAACATCCTTGACAGCAGGTGCCTTGTGCGTCGAAACGTAGGACCCGCGGCGAGCGTCGACATTGAGGCTGCGGTCGGCAGCCAGCGGGCACGCGAAGCGGACGCGGGTGATCTGCGTCGTCTTCGTCATGGTGATGTTCTCCATCGGGGCCAACCTCCTCATCTGTTCTCGCGAATCCCGAGCGCGGTCAACGGGACCGGCTGGGCTGGACGTGGCCTCAGGTTAGAACACTGCCCGGGTGCCGCAACGCATTTAAGTCTCTCACGTGATTGCGGGCGTTGATGTCGAGCTGGATTCCGTCAACTCCGTTGCAGCAGAAGTACTTTCAGCGGTTTCGCAAGTTTCTTCCCCGGCCAGGATCGCCAGAACGTCATCGCCGTAGCGCTCGAGCTTGCGAGCACCAACCCCCGAGATCATGGCCAGCTCACCCGGGTTCGCGGGACGCTTCTCGGCGATCGCGGTCAGCGTTGCGTCGGTGAAGACCACGTATGTCGGGACCTTGGCCTCGCCGGCGACCGTAAGCCGCCAGCCAAGCAGCGCCTCGAACGTCGCCTCGTCGTAGGTCGGCGGACAGTCCTGGCAGCGCCCCACTTTTCGGGTTGCCCCGGTGACCAGATCCTTGCCACACCCCCGACATCTTGAGGAGCTTGCGGCCTTCCCTGTCTTCACTGCCTTACCCGCCTTGCCACCCGAAGCCGCGCGCTTCACCCGGGCCGACGACCGCGCACCGTCGCCGAGGATGCTGGCTGCCTCGTCAAGGAAGCGCGACGGTCGCCTGCCGGCCCGACCGCCGGGGTTGCGGGCCCCGGCCCAGGACAACCGCAGCTCATGCCTGGCACGCGTCAGCCCGACATACATCAGCCGGCGTTCTTCCTGGATGGCCTCGGGGCCTTCAGCCATGCTGATCGGGATCAGACCGTCACTGCAGCCAACCATGAACACGCAGTCCCACTCGAGCCCCTTGGCGGCGTGTAGCGAGGCGAGGGTGACACCCTCGACCGTCGGGGCATGCTTTGCCGCCGCGCGTTCGTCGAGCTCGCGCACCAGGTCGGGGAGCCGCGCCGACGGCTGAGCGGCGATCAAGTTGTCTGCCAGCCCGACCAGCGCCTCGAGAGACTCCCAGCGATCCCGCATCGCCCCACCCGACGTCGGCGCCCGCTCCGTCCACCCGGCTCCGGCGATGACATCGCGAACCAGCTCACCAAGAGGTTTGCTGCCGTCATCGGCTCTGGCCGCGCCACGCATCAAGAGGATCGCCCCGCGGACCTCCTTGCGGGCGAAGAACCGCTCCCCGCCCCGGACGAGGTAGGCGACCTCGGCGTCCGCGAGCGCGGACTCATAGGCCTCGGACTGGGCGTTGGTGCGAAAGAGCACGGCGACCTGGCTGGCCGGGGTGCCGCGGGTGACCAGCGCCTTGATCGCAGCGGCCACCCCGGTCGCCTCTGCTGGGTCGTCGGCGTATGCCGTGAGGCTGGGCTGGGGGCCGTCCTGGCCCTGCGCGCGCAGCTTGAGCGGTTCTGTTCTTGGGGGGCCGGCTGGCTGACCTCCGCGGGAATGACCGGCTCGCACCAGAATGTTGGCCAGGGCGACGATCTGTGGCGTCGACCGGTAGTTGCGGACCAGCCGGACCACCTGCGCCTGCGGGTGGCGGCGAGGGAACTCGAGCAGGTGCTTGGGCGTCGCGCCGGTGAACGAGTAGATCGTCTGGGCCGCGTCCCCGACCACGCACACGTCGTCGCGCTCGCCCACCCACAGCTCGAGCAGCCTTTGCTGGAGGGCGTTGACGTCCTGGTACTCATCGACCACGAAGTGGCGGTACTGCAAGCGAACGGCCCGGGCGATGTCCTCGCGCTCCGCGAGGATGCCGACGGTCAGCAGCAGCACATCCTCAAAGTCGATGACCCCTCGCTCCGCCTTGACCTCTTCGTAGGTCTGCAAAACCCGGGCCATCGCCGTGGCGTCCAGACCGCCGGGGTCCCGGCCGGCGCGATGTGCGGCAGCGGCATACGTCTCCGGCGTGAGCATGCTGACCTTGGCCCACTCAACCTCGGCGGCAAGGTCACGAAGCGCAACTCGGTCGAGCTGCAGCCGCAGTCGTGAGGCGGCCTCGGCGACCACGGATGCCTTGTGGGGCAACACTTCCGGGGCCGCGCCACCGATCGCCTGGGGCCAGAAGTAGTGGAGCTGCCGCAGCGCCGCAGCGTGAAACGTCCGGGTCTGAACGCCCGGAACACCAAGCTCACGCAGCCGGGTGCGCATCTCACCGGCCGCCCTTGCCGTGAACGTGACCGCCAGCACTCGCTGGGGCTGGTAGGTGCCGCTGAGCACGCCGTAGGCAATGCGGTGGGTGATGGCCCGGGTCTTGCCGGTCCCGGCGCCGGCCAGGACGCACATGGGCCCGCTCGGCGACGACGCCACCTGACGCTGCTCGGGGTCAAGGGCGTCGAGAACGTCATCAGCAGTCGGGGTGCCGCTGGTTCGGTCGTGTGAGAGAGACATCGCCTCAGATCTTCTCAGATGTCGGCGACAGGTCCACCCCTCGGGGAAGACTGATTTGTCCCTCCCGGGAAGACTGAGTTATCCCCACAGGAGAACTGAGATGTCCCTCCGGGGAGGACTGAGTTATCCCTCCCGGGAAGGTTCTGAGTCTGGTCGCGGTTGATGGGGTCACCCACCACCCGACGTTTGAGGAGATTTCGCATGTTCACGGCCCCCGCCCTGCCTTCCGCCGGCACCATCACCATGTTCAGCACGCCATGGTGTGGCTACTGCCGCGGGCTCAAGAGCGCGCTGAACCGTGAAGGGATCGCCTACAAAGAGGTCGACATCGAGCGGCATCAGGACGCAGCCGACTACGTCATGAGCGTCAACGGTGGCAACCAGACGGTTCCGACCGTGGTGTTCCCGGACGGCACTGCAGCCACCAACCCGTCGTTGGCCGAGGTTCGACTGCGACTAGCCTGACGGCGCGCTGAGCGGCCGAGCAGCCTGGCTTCAGGCAGGTTTGGCGTACCGCGGTCTGGCCAGGCCGTACACGCTCTCGACGCGTAGCCGGGCAACCAACCGCCGGTCAGCCACCATGGCTGCGCGGTAGTCGGCCCAGTCGGGATGGTCCTCACCCCGGATTGCCCGAAAGACCTCGACGAGCTCCTCGACGGTCTCGTCATCCGAGACAAGCGCCACCGGTGAGAGCTCAACCGTTCCTTCGAGTACGGAAAATGTCCAGCCATCGGGGCTGCCAACAAAGATTGAGGCGCGCGGATCGCGGCGCAGGTTCTGAACTATGGCCAGGCCGTCGATCACCGAGATACGGGCCGTTGTCGTTGACTGGTCGAGCGTGAAGTTGACCGTCGAGAGCTGGGGGCGACCGTCATTCTTGATGGTGGCCAGCGCGCCGATATTGCGCGCGGATGTCAGCGCGAGAAGGTTCGGGTCCATCGTCATTGCGCGCTCCTTCCGCTTGGTGTGTGTGCGGAGAAACTGCGAGACATGGGAATCTACTTGATAAATTTCTCAACACAATATTTTATGTTTTCTCAAATCACAGTAACCATAGCATTGACGCCGAGCGGTGGGCTGATCTTGGAAGCCAGCTCAGACCGGGGCCAGCAGGTCACGCCGGGAGAAGGAGGTCAGGACCGCCGGCCCCCGGGTCGATCGGCCCGCCGTACCAGAGCTCGATCATGCGTCGGGCAATCGACACGGTCGGCGAGATACCGAATCTCCCGGCCAGCACCATCTCGCGCAGCTCCTGACGACTGACCCACATCGCCTCGACGATCTCCTTCTGGTCCAGGTGAAGGGTGGTGTCGACAGCCCGCCCGGTGAACCCCACCATCAACGAGGACGGGAACGGCCACGGCTGGTTGCCCAGATAGCGCACCTGCTCGACGACCACGCCGACCTCTTCGAGTACCTCACGCGCAACGGCCGCCTCGAGGGACTCCCCCGGCTCCACGAACCCCGCCAAGACCGAGAGCCGGCCCTCGGGCCAGTGCGGGCTGCGAGCCAGCAACAACCGGTCTGCGGCGTCGGTCACCGCCATGATCACGGCCGGGTCCGTACGCGGGTAGTGCTCAGTGCCATCCTGTGCGCAACGCCGGATCCAGCCGGCCTGATCGGACTCTGTCGTCGCGCCACACAACGGGCAGTGAGTGTGCGAGGCGTGCCAGTTTGCCAGTCCCTGCAGCGTGGCGAACATGCCCGCGTCCATGTCCGAGAGCAGGACACCCACCTCGCGCAGAGTCCGCCACGGTGCGACCCCAGCCGGCTCCTGGGCATCGCCGACCACCCCGAGGTATGCCGTGCCGTGGCCGTCCTGCCCCAGGAACACGCCCAACCGGTTGGTGTCCTGGTCCCCGGGCGAGCGTAGGAACAGGGCGCAGCCGCGATCGGACTCGGTGACCTGTGCCCGGCCCCCGACCAGCTCCACGATTCGCGTCAAGGGGTCCTTGAGCAGCACGGGCAACAAGTCGGGGTCCCGACGCCGCAGGCCGGCGCGATCCAGCGTGCCACCCGCCAGGGACAGATCATGCAAAGTTTCCAAAGAACCACTCACGCCTTCCAGAGTATGGGGCGCACTCGACATACGGTGTAACAGTGACTCGCACTCCCCTTGCCCTCGCCGCCCTCGCCAGCGCCGCAGTGCCAGGCCTCGACCCCGCCACAGTCAAGGGCGCCGCGCAACGTCCCGGACATCAGTTCGAGGTTGCCTTCATCGAAGACACGCAGCATCGCCGTTGGGTTGTGCGCGCGCCGATGACCGTCGCCGCGGGGGCGCAGATGGACATCGCAGTGTCTCTGCTCGGGCTGTTGTCGCGTCGGCTGCCGTTCTCGGTGCCGATGCCCAAGGGCTTCGTGGCACTCAACGAAGGCGGCCGAGCAGTGGTCTACCCCTTCATTGCCGGACGCCCGCTGAACTTCGCGCATCTGCCTGGCGGACCGGGGATTGCAGCCGAGCTGGGCCGGGCGCTGGCGGCACTGCACAACCTCGACCTGGCGCTCTGCGAAGAGGCCGGGCTCACGTCCTACGACCCTGATACCTACCGCACCCGCCGACTTGCCGACCTCGATCGGGCGGCCGCGACGGGGCATGTGCCAACCGAGCTGCTTTCCCGTTGGGAACGGTCGCTCGAGGAGGTCTCGCTGTGGCGGTTCGCACCGACTCCGACCCACGGCGACCTGACCGGCGATGAGGTTCTCGCGGTCTTCGACGACGACGATGCCACGAGCGGCCGCGTCCGCGGGCTGACCGGCTGGGAGAACGCGAAGGTGGCCGACCCAGCGGACGACTTCGCGACGCTGGTCACCCAGGCGTCTCCTCTGGCTTTCGACTCCGTGCTCGAGGCCTACGCGCATGCCCGGGTCGACCGTCCTGACAAGTATCTGGAACGCCGAGCCAGGCTGGCAGGTGAGCTCAAGCTGGTGTCCGAGCTACTGACAGCGGTCGGTTCCAGGAACCAGAAGGGCATCGAGGCGTGCGCGGTCAGGTTGCGCAAGCTGGATACCGACACCTTCGACGACAAGGACGAGGAGCCGGTGGTGCCGACTGTTCCAACTGCCCCCGCTGTCCCCGTTGACCCCAGGGTCGCTGAGCACGCGAACGCCATCGAGCGCCCCGAAGTCGCCGAGCACGCAGATCCTCCGGGGCGCTCCGATGAGGCTGAGCTGGACGGCCGAGAGCGTGCCACAGTCGATGTCGACGACCCAACCGTGACGCCACAACCGTGATGCCCCCAGGGTGCCCCCCCCCCACTGCTGAGCACCGGCCGCTAGGTGGGGATCGACTGCAGCAAGGTCGCAAGCTGTTCGTCATCGGGCAGATCCGGAAACACCGTCTCACCCGTGCCGGCGTAGTAGAACGCCGCATCGACCTGGCCCAGAGGCAGCCCCCGAAGCCTGGCAAAGGCCAGGCGATATGCCTGCAGCTGCAGAGCACGAACCCTGGCTTCGTCACCTGACGGTTTGGCGCCGGTCTTCCAGTCCACGACGGTGAACCCACCCCCCGGGCGGGGGAATACGGCATCGATGCGACCCCGTATCGCCATCTCCGCCACAGTGGTCTCGATCGCGATCTCGATGGCATCCGGAATGCGCCGGGCCCATTCGCTGGCCAGGAACCTTTCCTTCATGAGCGGCAGCAACTCGTCGTCACCGGGATCGTCGTCGGCGCTGCCCGGCAGGTCGAGCAAGTCGACAAATGCGGCCCGCGCGAAGTGCTGCTCGACCCAGGCGTGAAAGGCGGTACCGCGACGGGCCGCGAGCGCCGGGGCAGCGGGCATCGGCCGGCGAAGATCACGAGCGAACGCCTGCGGGTCACCGGCAAGAGAGACAACCGCGGAAGCAGACAGGTGGCGTGGGACTCTGACCTCGATGTCACGGAGGCGGACCGCGGAGTCGCGTTCGGCCAGCAGGATCGCGAGCTCGCGTTCGCGACCAACCACCGCTGGCTCGTCAGGGAAGCTTTCACCACGCGAGACCTCACCACGCGAGACCTCACCACGCGAGACCTCACCACGCGAGACCTCACCACGCGAGACCTCAGCAGGCGAGCCCTGGGCGTCGAGCTCCGCGATGGCGCCCAGCACCTCCCGCACCGCGTCGCCGAGCCGATCACGCCGGGCGGCCATCGGATCCGCCGGCCAGATCGCGCTCAACGGTTCACTCTGGCGCGGGTTGGCGGGCCTGGTGTCACCGTCGGGCTCGGGCAGCCGCTCCCATGCCGCAGGGCGCAGACAGAGGTCAGGGTGATCAACCAGCTCGGTCAGGAAACGCGAGGTGATCCGAGGGGTCGTGGGGTCGGCCCACACCGGCGCAGTCAGCAGCAGCTCATGGCGAGCACGGGTGAATGCCACGTAGGCCAGCCGTCGCTCCTCGTCGATTCCGTGCTCGCCCCCCGCGCTGATGAAGTCGCTGACCTCGTTCTCCAGGGCCAAGAGGTCGGGGGCCGACTTCCATCGCAGCACCGGGAGACCATCGCAGTCCCCTCGCAGGTCGTAAGGAACACCGGACAGACCCCCGATCCAGCCCTTGTCAGCTGGCGGACTCATCCTCCAGTTGCCGTCCTTGAACGATGTAGTCGAGCTGGAGCGTGCCGGGAACGAGCCCTCGACCAGTCCCGGGACGGCCACCACGTCCCATTCCAGTCCCTTGGCTGCGTGCACGGTGAGCACCTGAACGGCATCGGTGGACACCTCGACGTACCCCTTGTCCAGCCCGCGCTCCTGCGCCCGGGCGGCATCGAGCCAGGACAGGAAGCCACCCAACGTGGGCCTATCGGCGGAGCCGGAGAAGCTGGCCGCCACGTCTGCGAACGCGTCGAGATGGGCACGGGCCGTCGTCGGCGTGTGCTCCGGGCGGGATAGCACCTCGATGTCCAGGCCCAGGGCGCGCTCGGCCTCGCCGGCCAGATCCGCCAGAGGCATGCCCGTCATCGAGCGCAAGGCCCGGATCACGTCGCGAAGTCCGAGAAGGCGCTTCAGGGCAATCGCCGAGATGCGGGATCCGCCCGGGCCTGCCCATTGCACGGAGGGCAGCTCGTCGAGCGCCTCGACAATGCTGAGGCTGTCGGCGCTGTCGGGAGCCTGGTCCGTGACCTGCGCCGCCCTGGCCTCCTGCGGCCGAGCCTCGTGTGCACGAGCCGCATGACGGCGTTGAAGGACCCGGGACCAGACCGCCAGCCCCTCGAGGTCCGCGGCACCGAGCCGGCACCACGGCCCGGTCAGCAACCGCATCAGCTGGTCGCCACGCGTGGGATCCTCGACCACCCACAGCAGAGCCACGATGTCCGACACCTCTGGTGTGCTGAGCAGCCCGCCAAGCCCCACCACCTCCACGGGGAGGCCAGCCCGTTCGAGGGCATCGATCACGGCATCGAACTGAGAACGCTTGCGACAAAGCACCGCCGCCGAGACCCCGGTGGCACGACCCTGCGCATCCAGCCAATGGTGCGCGATCCAGCCTGACAGATGGGCTGCCTCGGCCTCGGTGGTCAGCAGCCGGGCCGCGTGCAATCGCCCGGGACCGGCATCGGGGCGTGGACGGAGCAACTCCACGTCAACCGTCGACCTGGCCCGCAGCGGACCCGAGGTGATGTTGGCCGCCAGCAGGATGGCGTTGTCGTTGCGCCAGCTCGTGGACAGGGGCAGCACCTGCGCGTCGCCGTCACCGTCGGCGAACTCACGAGGAAAGCGGGTCAACGTCGTGGCACTCGCTCCGCGCCAGCCGTAGATGGACTGGTTGGGGTCGCCCACCGCGGTCACCGGCACGAGCTCGCCTTCGGTGACGAACAGGTGCCGCAGCAGCACCAGCTGTGCCTCACTGGTGTCCTGGAACTCGTCGAGCAGAACTGCCCTAAACCGTTGACGTTCCATCGAACCGATGTCCGGGAACCGTTGCGACAGAGTGGCCGCCAGCGCCATCTGGTCCGAGAAGTCGAGAGCGTCCCGGCTGCGTTTGAGCTTCACGTAAGCATCGACGAGCGGCAACACCTGTCGACGGGCCTTCAGGGCGGTCAGCGCATCGGCGACCACCTTGGGCATAGCTCGCGCACGGCTGGCCCCCTTGGGCAGTCCACCGACCCTGGCCTCGAATCGGTCGATCAACGCATGCAGGTCCGCGGGCACCAGCAGGTGCTCGGCCATCTCACCGGCCAGGTCAACAACGGCACGGACGACGGTCGACGCCGCAAACGGAACGTCATCCATCGGTCCGTCATGGCGCTCGACCACCTCGGCGGCGAACTGCCAGGCAGCAGCCTCGGACAGCAGACGCGACTCGGGCTCCACCCCCAGACGTAGCGCATGCTCGCCAACGAGACGACCGGCATACGAGTGGTAGGTCGAGACTGTCGGGGTTCCACCCATCACTTCGGCGCCGTCCTGATCCTGGGCGGGGGTCCACATGCCAACGTGACGCAGCCGGCGCAGGCGCCGCCCGATGCGCTCTGCCAGCTCTGTGGCTGCCTTGCGGGTGAAGGTGAGCCCCAGGACCTGATCGGGCTCGACGTAACCGTTGGCGACCAGCCAGACGACCCGCGAGGCCATGGTCTCGGTCTTGCCGGAGCCGGCGCCGGCTACCACCAGCAGCGGACGCATCGGGGCCTGGATGACGGCGCGCTGTTCAGCGGTCGGCGACGGGTTCCCCAGTGCGTCGGCGATCGACCGCGCTGAGTGCCGCATGGGATGACCCGGCACTCAGATCACCCTGCCCTCGGGCCGGACCGGGCAGCTGGAGCTGACCGCGCAGAAGGTGCACGCCGCTCCGACGGTGGCCGTGAAGTCGCTGCCCGCCATCCCCTCGGCGGTCTCCTTCACCAGGACTTGAGCCCACCCCGGATCGTCATCGTCTGACAACGGCACCTGCTCCTGCAGGGTGGTCCTGGCGCCGGCCGCCTTGCCGACCTGCAGCAACGCCGCCCCGGCCGAGACGGTTCCATGGCCGGCGAACGCCCCATGCTCAACCGCTGCCTGGTAGGCGCCGAGCTGGGCGTTGCGGAGCAGATCGCCCCGGGTGGGCTTGCCGGAGCCGGTCTTGAGATCGACCACCCGCAGGCCACCGCTGCCATCGCGCTCAAGGCGGTCCACCCTGCCTTTCAAAACGGCGCGCCCGAGCTCAACCTGCATATCAAGCTCGACGCCGATCCGTTCCCAGCCGCCGGCGGCCGACTCCTGGAAGTAGCGGGCCAGCCGGGCCACCATTGTCTGGGCCTCGGACTGCTGCCGGCGTGACACCCATCCGGCAGGCAGTCCCAACCGGCCCCATCGAAGGTCGACCTCCGCCCGCAGGGTGGCCTCGTTGGCGTCACCGAGGTCCGCTGCGATGTCGTGGATCAGGGTGCCGATGTTGGCGGCCCCGACACTGGGGCCGTCCCCGCCGCAGGTGGACAAGAGCCATCGCAGGCTGCAGTCGCCATAGCTCTCGATGCGTGATGGCGACACGGAGACGCTCACGCCCTCGGCTCGCAGGGGTCGGTCATCACTCAAAGCTGTCAGTGCCCACCACGAGGACGGGTCGGCGCCGGCGACCCGTGCAGCCGCCAGTCGTGCCAGCTGACCCGCGGCGGTATGCCGGTCGCTCGCCGTCGCGCCCACCACCACCTCGCGACGGAGCTCGGCCACCAGCCCGGTCAGCGTCATCGGGCGGGGCACCTCGCTGAAGGACCTCAGCTCCTCCCCGTCACCCGACTCGTCAGGCGGGTCCACGATGTCGAGGTAGACCGATGGCTGCTCGTCGTCACTTCGCACTGCGGTGACCAGAAGCCGCTCGGACGCGCGGCTGACGGCGACCAGGAAGAGCCGGGTCTCGTCATACCGGACTGCCGCCTGGGCCGCCCGCAACGACTGACCACGACCGGTGATGACGTCGACCAGCCGCTCCGAGCCCAGCAGGGACCCGCGCAGGCGTAGGTCGGGCCAGACGCCCTCCTGGACGCCCGCAACCACGGCAAAGCGCCACTGACGTCCAGCCGCGCCTGCGGGGGTGAGCAGGGAGACGGTGTCATGGCTGGGCGCGCGGGCCACGAGGGTGTCGCCCGCGACATCCTGCCCACGTATGTGCTCGAGGAACCCGCGCGGCCCCATCTGGGGCAACCGGTCGACATACTTTGCCGCGGCATCGAACAAGGCGACGACAGCATCGAGATGACGATCGGCGCGGGCCCCCGAGAGTCCACCGCTGAGCGCCAGCCGGCGCCAGCTCTCGGCCAGCCCGGTCGCGTCCCACAAGGCCCACAGCACGCTCTCGGCGGTCACTCCCGGCGCGAAATGCGCGCCCGGGCCGGCGTCCACCGTGCGGGCAGCGATCACCCCCGCGGCGATCGCCCTGGCGACCCGGCGAGCCGGCGCACCCTCAGGACCCAGCATCCCCAACGTATTCGGCGCCACGAGTCCCGCAGCGAGCAGCTCGTCGCTGGTGCGCCCGCCGCCGCTCTCGAGCTCGTCACGGCGCAGCGCTCTGCGTAGTCGCCGAAGTCCCACCGCGTCTGCTCCACCGATCGGGGACAGCACCGTGTCGACGGCGGTCTGCGTGTCGATCGGGTCCGGGTGTCCGGACGCCACATTGAGGGCCACCTCGAGCAACGCGAGCAGGGGACGCACCGCCACCTCCTCACGGACCGGGACCTCGGTGGATGGCACCGCCACGGGCACGCCGGCAGCCATGAGAACCCGGCGCAGCGTGCTGGTGCGTCCCTGCCCGCGGACGATCACGGCCATCTCGGACCACGCCAGGCCGCCCAGCAGGTGCTCGGCCCGCAGCTCTGCGGCGATCAGCGCAGCTTCTTGCGACGTCGCCCGAAGGAGGCGCACATCGGCACGGCCGCCCTCGGGGACGTGGTCGAGCTCGCGGTGGACTCCGCCGGCGAGTGCGCCGATCCGACGGGTCACCCGGAGGCTCACCTCATGCAATGCCTGCGGTTGCCTGTATGACGTCGCGAGGGTGATCGTGGGACCGGTCCCGAATCGGGCGTGATCCGTGCCCAGGATGGCAGGGTCGGCGCCGCGGAACGTCTGGACGGCAACGTCCGGGTCACCGATGAGGACGAGGTCGATGTGCGGCTGTCGGACCACTCTCAGGAGCCGGGCAGCGGCCGGCGTGAGCTCCTGTGCGTCGTCGACCACGATCAGACGAAGGCCGGCGGCGAGGCGCTCACGTGTCTCGGGGTCCGACTCGAGCAAGTCGGCAGCCGCGCCCAGGATCGACCCCGGGTCATAGGCCCCCGGACGCGAGAGGGCCGTGACCTCGTCGTACTCGGCCAGAACCTGTGCAGCCGCAACCCAGTCGGGACGACCGTGAGCGACTCCCAGGGCCGCGAGACCGCCATCGTCAAGACCACGCTCGACCGCTCGCATGAGCAGATCCCTCAGCTCGGTGCGGAACCCTCTGGTGGCCAGCGCTGCCTGCATGTGGGCGGGCCAGTCCGGAGCCTTGCCCTCTCGGCATGCGTGACCGGCGAGGAGCTCTCGCAGGATGACATCCTGCTCGGGTCCGCTGAGAAGCCGGGGGTTGGCGTCCCCGCGCAGGGCGGCGGCCTGTCGGAGGATACCGAAACCGAGCGCCTGATGGGTCCGTGCCAGTGGTTCGGTCGAAGTGCCACCGATCCGTGCGGTGATGCGTTCGCGCAGGTCGGCGGCCGCGGTCCTGGAAGCCGTCAGAACCAGGCACTGATCGGGCGCGATCCCGTCTTTGTGCACCCTGTCGACGACAACCTCGATGGCGGTGGTCGTCTTGCCCGTGCCCGGAGCGCCGAGGACGCGCAATACCCCCGCATCTTGATAGCGGATAGCCCTTGAGCCACGGGGCCGCGTAGCCGTTGAGCCATGACCGCTGGCCCGGTGGGCGACGACAGCAGCCTGCTCATCGTCCAGGCCCGGAGCCTGGGTAACCAGGCTTGGGGCCCTTCGCAACGTCAGCACCGGCAGATTCCATCACGGCGGACCGACACCCTCGGCGACGCGGTGGGCAGACGGGCACCGGACGCACGAATGCCCCGGCCATAAGCCGGGGCATTCGTGATGCAAAACAGGTTTTGCAGACTCAGATCAGACGAGTTGCATCAAATCAGAGCGGGCGGATGTTCTCCGCCTGCGGGCCCTTCGGGCCCTGGGTGATGTCGAACTCAACCTTCTGGTTCTCATCGAGCGAGCGGTATCCGCTGCTGGCGATGGCCGAGTAGTGCGCGAACACGTCGGCGCTGCCGTCCTCGGGAGCAATGAAGCCGAAGCCCTTTTCAGCGTTGAACCACTTCACGGTGCCAGTTGCCATAATCTTTTTCCTCCAAGAGCGCTTTGTCGATCCCGATTGCCGGGGCCGATCGTCGCGGTGTTCGTCGTCCGCTCCAGACTGGAACAAAGCGCACCCCCGGCACAAGGCCGCAAGCGTTCAAGACGTGCGATGCACAGCAACTACGGGATGGAGACTACCCCAAACGGGCGAAATACCTCCTGTTGTGGAGGACAATATTTCACTGCCTCCCCGTGGGCGCCTCGCGCCGACTGCCCAGGCCGGGCTCGCTTCGTCCGCCCTGCCCACCTTCGCCATCCCATCGAGCCCGCGTCATGTCCACCCGGCGTCCGGCCAGCGCCCCCCGCACCAGCGCAGTCCCCTCCGTACGCCAGTGCGCGAGCGCCTCGTCCTGAAGACCCTGCGGCGCCTCACCGCTCGCCCGAATCACCCGCCACCAGGTCACCGACGAGCCATAGCGAGACATCACCGACCCGACCTGCCGGGGGCCGCCCTGCCCGAGCAGCTCGGCAACGTCTCCGTAGGCCAGGACCATGCCTGACGGGATCTGATCCACGAGGTCGAGCACCGCCTCGGCGAAGTCCGGAAGCGTGTCGGGTCCAGTCTGGTCATCAGGCATAGCTCAGCTCAGTACCTGGGCTGAGCGGGGTCGACGTCGCGGATCCAGGCGAGCACTCCGCCCTGCAGACTGCGAACGTCCGCGTGTCCAGCCTCGATCAGGATCCGTGAGGCCTCCTGCGAGCGAACGTCCGACCTGCAGAAGATGACGACCGGCTGGTCGGACGGAATCAACGAAACCGCTGCCCCGGAACGGAATTCGTCCAGTTTGATGGCCAGCGCTCCGGGTATGCCAGCGATCGCCCGCTCCTGGGCCCCGCGCACATCGACCAAGAGGACATCCGGGAGGCCACCCTTGCCTGAGAGAAGGTCAGCCAGCTCCAGGGCCGAGATCTGGGGCACTGCGGCGCCTGCGGCAGTTGGCACGGGCCCACCCGCCATACCCGCGCCGGCAGGAGGTCTCGCCGCGCAGAAGGCTTGGTAGTCGACCAGCTCGGTGACGCTCGGGCGCTCACCGCACACGGCGCAGTCAGGATTCTTGTGCACAGTCAGGACGTCCCAGCTCTGACGCAGGGCGTCGTGCACCATCAACCGGCCAACCAGCGGATCCCCGATGCCGACGATGAGCTTCACAGCCTCGGCCGCCTGGATGGATCCGATAGCCGCGCAGAGAACCCCGAGGACCCCACCCTCGGCGCAGGATGGCACCAGGCCAGGTGGTGGCGGCTCGGGGAACACGCAGCGGTAGCAGGGGCCGTGCTGCGCCCACCAGATGCTGGTCTGACCGTCAAACCGGAAGATCGACCCCCAGACGTCCGGCTTGCCGAGCAACACGCATGCGTCGTTGAGCAGATACCGGGTCGGGAAGTTGTCTGTGCCGTCCAGGACGAGGTCGTAGTCGTCGATGATCTCGAGGGCGTTGGTCGAGTCGATCCGGACGTCGTGCCGCACCACTGCCACCAACGGGTTCACCGAGGCCAGCCTCTGCGCGGCGGACTCGGACTTCAGCCGGCCGACGTCGGCGACTCCGTGGACCACCTGCCGCTGCAGGTTCGACAGCTCCACCACATCGGCGTCAACCACACCGATGGTTCCGACGCCGGCCGCCGCAAGGTAAATCAGCGCCGGGGACCCCAGACCACCCGCACCGACGACCAGCACCCGGGCGTTCTTGAGACGGCGCTGGCCCTCCATGCCCACCTCTGGGATGAGCACGTGCCGGGAATAACGCTCGATCTCGGGCGCGAACAACGGCGCCGATGGCTCGACGAGCGGTGGAAGGGCCATGCGGGCGAGGTTACTCCCGCGTAAGATGCGTTTCGGCAGGCGTATGACCGTCCACCTGTCGCTGACCGACCCGTCTGCCGCGTCACGACGTGCAGACTTCGGATATCTGAATCGGCCTCAACCCGAGTCACCCCCTCAACCTGAGTCACCCGCCGAGAGAAAAGGGACATCACCAGTGTCGATGCACTCGGACACCCGCAGCCGCGGCGTACGGTTGCCTCGCTCTGCACGGCGGGCCCAGCTGCTCGAAGCCGCGCAGGAGGTATTCGTCGAGTCCGGCTACCACGCCGCAGCCATGGACGACATCGCCGACCGGGCGGGGGTCTCCAAACCCGTTCTGTACCAGCACTTCCCGGGCAAGCTCGATCTCTACCTGGCCTTGTTCGACCAGCACGCCGGTGAGCTCCTGGATCTGATCCGGGCTGCCCTGGCATCCACCACGGTGAACAAACATCGCGTGGCAGCCAGCATCGGCGCCTACTTCGAGTTTGTCGGTCGCGACGGCGCACCGTTCCGCCTGGTCTTCGAGTCCGACCTGATCAACGAGGCGGCCATCCGCGAGCGCGTCGACAAGATGTCGCAGGACTCCGCCGAGGCCATCGCCGAAGTCATCAAGGAGGACACAGACCTCCCCGACGCCGAGGCGCATCTGCTGGGCATGGCGCTGTCGGGCATGGCCCAGATCTGCGCGCGTTTCTGGCTGTCGCAGGGTTCGTCGATTCCCCGCGACGAAGCGGCCCGGCTGGTGGCCACGTTGTCCTGGCGTGGGTTAGGCGGCTTCCCCAAGATCGAGCGGGAAGGATCCGACTCCGACGCAGGTTAGCCTTCGACGTATCGTCCCAAGACATCAAATGTCCCAGGACATTCAAATTCTGAGGAAAGGCTTTCCCGTGGAGGTCAAGATCGGCGTGCAAAACGTCGCGCGCGAGATCGTGGTGGAGTCCCAGCAGTCCCCTGAGGAGATCGAGGCCCTGGTGACCGAGGCGTTGACCAAAGGCGGTCTGCTCAACCTGGTCGACGACTCGGGCCGTCGCGTGATCGTCCCGGTGGCCACGATCGGCTACGTCGACCTCGGGGCAGCCAAGAAGGGCTCAGTGGGGTTCGGCACGATCTGAACGAGCGCCTGAGGCGTAACGAGCGCTGGAGACGTCAACGCCGAGGCTCGGACGTCAGGCACTCAGGCCGAGCTGCCCCATCCGACGGATGTGCTCGTCGGTGAGCCGGGAAAACATCCGCCCCATCTCGGCAAGGTCCGCACCGGGGCGGTTGATACCGCCCACCAGCAAGCTGGCCAGGGCATCACGTTCGACGGCCACCCGCTGCGACTGGGACAGCGCCTCACCGACCAGGCGGCGACCCCACAGCGCGAGTCGGCCAGCGACCCTGGGGTCGGCTTCGATGGCCTCTCGGACCGCTTTGACCGCGAACTCCGCCTGCCCGACGTCCTCGAGGACGGAACGAACCAGAGTCTGCGTCCAGGGATCCACGTACGCCGAGATCTCGCGGTAGAAGTCCGTTGCGATGCCATCACCCACGTAAGCCTTGACCAGGCCCTCGAGCCAGCCGCTGGGCCTGGTGCGTGCGTGGAACTCGTCGATCGGCACGATGAAGGGCTCCATCGCCGCATCTGGGTCGGCGCCCATCTCGGCGAGCCGGGCGGTCAACGCCTCGTGGTGATGGAACTCGGCGACAGCCACCCGCGCCAGAGCGGCCTTCGCCGGCTGGTTCGGAGCCATCTCGGCATCTGCGGCCAGCCGCGAGAAGGCCGTCAGCTCGCCGTAGGCCAGTGCTCCGAGAAGGTCGACGACCGCTGCGCGATAGGCGGGATCAGCAAAAGGATCGCCCTCCACGGGAGAGCCCTCCACAGGGGACCCCTGGACCGGGCCGGCCCCGTTCCCTGGTCCATCGTCGACCGATTCCTGCTGCTCTAGATCGTCCATGAACGCACACAGTAGTGCTCACCGCTAGACTGGGTCCTGACATCGGTGCCCGGTCGGCACAAATCAGCAGCCAGTGAGACTGCGCTGCACCCACGAAGAACTCCGATCGGCCCGCTTTGCAGCGTGGCCTGCAACCTGCCGAGACCCTCGGACACGCGTGTGGCCCTCGCCCGATCGAGAGAAACTCATGACCCCCGAAAAGACCAAGACAGCGACTGACGCTGCCGAGCCCACCGAGAGCACCGTCGTTCCTGCTCCGCCGGAACCCACGTTCGCGGACTTCGACGTTCACCCCGACATCGTCGCCTCACTGGCCGAAGCCGGCATCATCCACCCCTTCCCGATCCAGTCGATGACGTTGGAGGTTGCCCTCGGCGGCCACGACATCATCGGCCAGGCCAAGACCGGCACCGGCAAGACCCTCGGATTCGGCATCCCGATGATCCAGCGGGTGATCAGCCCCAAGGACGACGCGTTTGCGACGCTGAAGACCGCCGGCAAGCCGCAGGCCCTGGCCGTCGCACCAACCCGCGAGCTCGCCGTTCAGGTCTCTGGCGACCTCGAGCGCGCCGGAAAGGCTCGCGGCGTCCGTGTCGTCACCATCTACGGCGGCCGCGCCTTCGAACCACAGGTTCAGGCTCTGCAGCGCGGCGTCGAGATCGTCGTCGGCACTCCGGGCCGGCTCCTCGACCTCGCCAAGCAGGGTTACCTCGACCTCTCCTACGTCAAGAGCGTCGTGCTCGACGAGGCTGACGAGATGCTCGACCTCGGCTTCCTTCCGGATATCGAGAAGCTGCTCGCGCAGACCCCCGCCAGCCGCCAGACGATGCTTTTCTCCGCCACGATGCCGGGCGCCATCGTCGCGTTGGCCCGTCGCTACATGACCCAGCCCACCCACATCCGGGCCATGGGCGAAGACCAGGACAGCAAGACCGTGAAAGCGGTGGAGCAGTTCGTCTACCGGGCGCACGCCATGGACAAGGTCGAGATGCTGGCCCGCATGCTTCAGGCCAAGGACCGCGGCCGGACGCTCATCTTCAGCCGGACCAAGCGCACCACCGCGAAGGTCGCCGACGATCTTGCCGAGCGTGGCTTCGCCGCGGCAGCCATCCACGGAGACCTCGGCCAGGGTGCCCGTGAGCAGGCTATGCGCGCCTTCCGCAACGGCAAGGTCGACGTGCTGGTCGCCACGGACGTGGCAGCGCGTGGTATCGACGTCGACGACGTCACGCACGTCATCAACTACCAGTGCCCCGAAGACGACAAGACCTACCTGCACCGAATCGGCCGCACGGCACGCGCGGGCAACACCGGTGTTGCCGTCACGTTCGTCGACTGGGACGACCTGCACCGCTGGGGCATGATCAACAAGGCCCTCGACCTCGGCATCCCCGAGGCGACAGAGACCTACTCCTCGTCCGAGCACTTCTTCGAGGAGATGAACATCCCCACGACCGCGACCGGGCGGCTGCCCAAGTCCAGTCGGACCCGCGAGGGCCTGGCTGCGGAGAAGGTCGAAGACCTCGGTGAGACGGGCAAGAGCCACAGAGGTGGAGGATCAGAGCATGGCCGTTCGTCCGCTGGTCACGGCGGCGGCAGTCACTCCGGTGGACCTTCCAAGCGCGGCACGCACTCGGCTGAGGGCCGCGAGCGCGCGTCCGCAGATCGCCCGAAGGCAGATCGTCCCAAGAGCAGCGATCGCCCCAAGAGCGCCGAAGGCACCAAGCCACCACGTAGCCGTAACCGTCGCCGCACCCGCGGCGGTCAGGGCGACTCCGCTGGAGCCGGCTCAGCCAAGGCCTGAGGAGCTAGAGGCGGGGTAGAAGACTCGCAGCGACGTCACGGTAGGCCGTTGCGCCTTTGGATGACCGTGACGTTGCGAGGATCGAGCGGCCCATCGCCGGCGCCTCGGCGAACCGCACCGTCCTAGGGATCGGCGGGCTGAGCACCGGCAGTCCATAACGCGCGCCCACATCGGCCAGCACGGCCCGGGCATGCTTGCTGCGGCCGTCATACAGCGTGGGCAGTATGCCGAAGACCTCGAGCCCGGGATTGAGGATGCTCTTCACGTCGGTGATGGTGTCGAACAGCTGCCCGACACCGCGGTGGCTGAGCATCTCGCACACCATCGGGATGATCACCCCCTGGGCAGCGGTGAGGGCGTTGAGAGTCAGCACGCCCAACGACGGCGAGCAGTCCACGAGGATCACGTCGTAGTCGTACCGCAGCGGCTCGAGGACCGAGCGCAGCACGAACTCACGTCCGGGCCGCGGCATCAGCTGCGCCTCGGCTCCCGCAAGCTCGATGACGCTCGGGATCAGGTCGACGCCGTCCGCACACTTCACGATGGCGTCGCGCGCCGAGACACCGCGTCCGACCAGCACCTCGTTGATGCTCACCTCGACTGCCTCTGGGTCAACTCCGAGGCTGAACGTCAGGCAGGCCTGCGCATCGAGGTCGACGAGCAGCACTCTTCTGCCGAGCTCGGCGAACGCGGCCCCGAGCGAGGCAACCGAGGTCGTCTTGGCCACCCCCCCCTTCTGGTTGGCCACGGCCACGATCGTGCCCAGCCGCGTCACTGATCGCTCGTCCTGTTCGCGGCCATTGTCCGGCTCGCGATTTTGCGTTGTCTGAGTCACTGTTGACGCCTCTCCGACAGCCTTGGGTTCGGGCACAGTCTGTCACCGGCCGCCCCAACGAGCCCGTTATAGCCTGGGGCCTCAACCAGGGTCGGGGGGCTCCACCCCTGCGGGGCCGTCGTTCTCCAGCCCCGCCCAGTCGGACTTCTCCGGACCGACCAGCTGACCGGCCGGGCATTGCGCCCGAAAGTCGCACCACATGCAGATCGGCGAGACGCGCGGCTCGAACAGCGGCGACTCAACCCCCAGCTCGGCATAGTCGGCATCGGCCCGGCGCAGGTCCAACGCGATCGACTCAGCCTCGGCGACCTTGCGCTGCAGGGTCTCCTGGGTGTGCTCGTGCGCCAGCACCTCGCCCGTCGACAGGTGGTGAAGCTCGACCCGGGCGCAGGGGCGACGGAACATGCCGGCCACCGCGACCGCGTACAGTGCCAAAGGCAGGGAGGTGCGTGCGTCGTCGCCGGTGAGCCGTGCCCGTCCGGTCTTGTAGTCGACCACCACCAGTTCACCGTCGCGGTCATCGAGCCGGTCAAGGCGACCGGTCACGGCCAGCGTCTCGGTGTGCAGGGAAACGGTGCGTTCGACGCCCAGCGGTTGTCGGTCACGGTCGATACCCCGCAGGTATTCCGTCACCCGCCTCGTTGTGCGCGCCCGCCAGTCAGCGGACTGCTCGGGATCGCGGAACCCGACGTCGATCCACGACTGCCGCACCAGCCGCTCCACAGCCGTCGGGGTGCGCTCGACTGGTGCCAGGTCCCAGAAGTCTCGCAAGGCGTTGTGCGTGGCCACCCCCACGGAGGTGTGCGCCCGTGGCGGCCGGGTGGGAGGCCTGGGTCGGTCGAGGTACTGCATGCGGTACCGGCGAGGGCAGTCGAGCCAGGCCAGCAGCTTGCTGGGGCTTGCTGAGTAGAGACGTTGCGGCATACCGCTGAACGTCTGCTGCACCGGCGCGTCGCTCACCCGTGCAGGCTAGCTGCCGGTGGTGACACTAGCTTCCAGTGGTAACAAAAGCCCGGACACTGTTGGCGATCATCTGCACCGCGATGGCCGACAGCAGCAGGCCGGCGATCCGGGTGACCAGCATCGTGCCGCTGTCCCGCAGCAGCCGGTGCACCTGCCCGGCAAACCGCAGGAACAGCCAGACGATGAGGATCGCCGCGAAGAGCCCACCCGTCACCGCCAGGAACCACCAACGCCGTTGGCCTGTCGCACAGCCAGCATCGTCGCCACGATCGCTCCCGGGCCGGCGAGAATCGGTGTCCCCAGCGGCACCAGCTCCACGTTGACCCCGGCGTCGGAATTGACGCCGGACTCCTGGCCGACAAGCAGCTGCAGCGCCACCAGGAGCAGCAGCAGACCACCGGCACCCTGCAGCGCAGCCAGGCTGATGTGCAGATAGGTCAGGATCTGCTGCCCGAACACGGCGAACGCCGCGATCACACCCAGCGCCACCAGGGCAGCCCGGCGGGCCGCGACGTCCCGCTGCTTGTGTGTCAGCGATGCCGTCAGCCCCAGGAAGATCGGCACGGCGCCGGGCGGGTTCATGATCACCATCAACGTCACGAACACCGAGAGGAAGAGCTCCAGGTCGAAGTAAGAGCTCACCGGCGCAGCACCTGTACGCCCGTCGCCAGGTTCTCAATCTGTTGCAGGACAATGGGATCGGTGGTGTTCTCGCCGAGCCGGTTGGGTTTGCCCTCACCGTGGTAGTCCGAGGAGCCCGTGACGAACAGGCCCAGCGATGCAGCCAGGTCCGCCCCGTGGCGCACCTGGGCGTCGGTGTGGTCCGGGTGGTGCACCTCCAGCCCGGCCATCCCCGCATCCGCCATGGCCTCGATGACCGCATCACCCACGACGGCCCCGCGAATGCTGGCAAACGGGTGAGCCATGACTGCAACGCCACCCGCCTCCCCCAGCAGACTCACCGCCCGCACCGGATCGGGCGCATAGTGCGAGACGTAATAGTGGGATCCGTTCTTCAGGTATGTGGCGAAAGCGTCTGTACGCGTCGAGACGATCCCCTTTGCCACCATGGCATCTGCGATGTGCGGGCGTCCGATGGTGGCGCCCGGCTCGATCTGCTCGAGGACGTCGTCCCAGCTCAGTGGCACATCTGCCGACAACCGCTCGACGATGCGCTGCGCCCGGGTCTCGCGGCTCTCCCTCGACCGGTCGAGCTCCGCGAGCAAACCCGACGCCGCCGGATCCTGAAGGTAGCCGAGCAGGTGGATGCTGATTCCCTCGTGCTGGCAGGAGATCTCGATCCCGGGAACCAGCGCGATGTCGAAGTGCATCACGGCAGCCGCGGCCTCTTCCCAGCCCGAGGTCGTGTCGTGATCGGTCAGTGCGACCACGTCCAGACCAGCCTCGGCCGCGGACTCCACGACCTCGGCCGGTGACTGGGTTCCGTCACTTGCAGTCGAGTGTGTATGGAGGTCGATGCGCATGGCCCAAGGTTAGGTCACCGCCCGCGACTCTCAGTTCGTGGCAGAAGACACCACCGCAGTCGCCAGACCCGAGGCCAACCCTCTGGTCAGCTCTTGGGCGGAGGGTCCACCAGAGTCGGACGGCCGGGCTGGTCTCCGCCACGCGCCTGCAGGTAGCTGTTCTTGGGGACCATGACCTTGCGCCTGAAGATGCAGACCAGCGTGCCGTCCTGCTTGTAGCCCTTGGTCTCGACATGGACAACGCCACGGTCGTCCTTGGAGGTGGACTCCCACTTGTCCAGGACGGTGGTCTCGCCATAGATGGTGTCCCCGTGGAAGGTCGGCGCCACATGGCGCAGAGACTCCACCTCGAGATTGGCAATGGCTTTGCCGGAGACGTCGGCGACGCTCATGCCCAGCAGCAGCGAGTAGATGTAGTTGCCGACCACAACGTTCTGCCCGAACTGGGTGGTCTCCTGGGCATAGTGCGAGTCCAGATGCAGCGGATGGTGGTTCATCGTCAGCAGACAGAACAGGTGGTCGTCGTACTCGGTGACCGTCTTTCCGGGCCAGTGCTTGTAGACGGCGCCGATTTCGAACTCTTCGTAACTGCGACCAAATTGCATAACCGACATCGTGCCCGAACATCCGGAATGCGGCGAGGGGCGCGCCGCGTGCCCTTCCTCACGTCGGGTCTGGCCAGGCGAGCCTCACGTCGGGTCTGGCCAGGCGAGCCTCACGTCTGGACTACTCGCGGGCGTCGCCGGCCGACCGTCGCAGTGCCCGTCGCTGGCCACGATCGCGTCCGGTGCGCAGGGGCCGGGCCAGGAACGTGCCCATGCTGACGCCGGCGGCGAGTCCCAACCCGATACCAGCGGCGCCAAGCAGTGTCGTCAAGCCGGTCGACAAACCCGCACCTGGCGTGCTGCGCACGATCTCGAACAGCCCCTGGTAGACCACGAGTCCCGGCAGCAACGGCACGATGCCGGCCGTGGTCAACGCAAGGGCCGGCACCCGCAGGCGGCTGGCGCCGAGCTGTGATACGAAACCTGCGATGAGCGCCGCGAACGAGTTGGCGGCTGCCGGACCCATGCCGAGGTGCATCGCGCCGAGATAGGCCAGCCAGGCCAGACCCCCGGTCATCGTCGAGTAGAAGGCTGCGCGTGGACCGGCGTAGGCCGACACGGCGAAAGCCCCGGACACCACCATCGCGGCAAGCACCTGCACGACGATGTTGGTGGAAAGCTGTGAGCTTGCGGTGAACTGCATCGAGACGCCGGAGCGTTGGGCGATCGCCAGGATGCCACCGATACCCACCACGATGCCGAAGGTCAGCACCAGAACCTCGAAGCCTCGCGCGCCCGCGGTGACGTAGTAGCCGTCGATCGCATCCTGGGCGGCGCCGACCACGGACAGCCCGGCAAGCAGCACGACGATGCCTGAGGCAACGACCAGAGACGGCGAGATCCCTGACAGACCGGGAACGCCGGCCGAGATCGCGGCGAGCAACCCCACCGCCACGAGAGTCGGGATCGCGCCACCCACAACCTGGGTGAAGAAAGCGGCAATCCCCCGGTGAGCCAGCCAGTGCTGCACCCGGTCGGCAGCCGCCGTGGTGACGAAGCTCAGCGCCATGATGAACCACGTGCCGCCGAACAGAGCTGCCACAGCGGCCGCCACGGTGGCCAGGGCACCCGTCACCACCCAGCGCCGATAAGGATGTGGCGCGGTGATCACGGCCCGGAAACGGGTCCGGGCCTCATCGATGTGCACTCTCTCGTCGGCAATATCTCGCACCAGCGTCTGAAGGCGCTCGAGACGGGTCAGATCCGTGGAACGCACCTTGATGCCGCGCATCACCGTCATCGGGTCGGCGTCCGGACCTCGGTGGTAGGACACGAAGATGGACGTGAAGGTCACATCGACATGGACGGAGCGAAGGCCGTAGGCATCAGTGAGCCGCAGAACCGTCGCGACCACGTCCGAGGCGGAGGCACCGGTGGACAGCAGTGTCTCGCCGACGCGCATGGCAAGGTCGATGACGGTACTGGCCGTTCGTTGGTCAACCCCGTCAGCGCCCTGCCACAGTGCCTGCGAGTCGGTGAGCGGGCCGATATCTCGCACGGCGTGCCCCGCTCGCTCACGCAACGACCTGCCCGCAACGCGGGAGGATCGCGGCGGACGTGGGGTTGGGGTGATGACTGACACGTGACAACTGTCGCAGAGCGGTGGCGCAGGGACGAATGCGCCGTGGCACGATGTGGGAGTGAGCGAAGAACAGCACAAGGCAGAGCATCGCGGCCGCCCCAGCAACGACGAGTTCCGTGCGTTCGTGGCCGCCGGCTGGGCTCCTCGATCCACGGACAAGCCCGACCAGGCACCGGTCGCGCCGTATGCCGCACTGCGCCGTGCCGCGGTTTCGGCTGCCTTCCCGGGTGAACGGCTCGTCATACCGGCCGGTGGTCTGAAGGTGCGCAGCAACGACTGCGACTACATCTTTCGCCCACACAGTGCCTTCGCCCATCTGACCGGCCTGGGCAGCGATCGGGAGCCCGACGCGGTCCTGGTGCTCGAGCCACGACAGGACGGCTCGCACGAGTCGAACCTGTACTTCCGTCCACTGGCCGGTCGCGAGACCGAGGAGTTCTTCGGGGACTCCCGCTATGGCGAGTTCTGGGTCGGCGCCCGCTCCGGTCTGGCCGACATCGAGGCCGAGCTGGCCCTGTCAGCGCGCCACATCGACGAGCTCACCGAGAGCATGGGCAAGGACGTCGGCACGACGGCGATCCGCATCGTGCGCGACGCGGACCGGGACCTTACGGCTGCGGTTGACACTATCCGTGAAGGCGCCACCGAGACCGATGAAGCCGGCGAGTCGCAGGCCATCCGCGATGCCGACGACGAGCTCGCACACTTCCTGTCCACGCTGCGACTCGTCAAGGACGAGTGGGAGATCGGGCAGATGCGTGACGCCGTCGCGGCGACGGCCAACGGCTTTGACGCCGTCATCGCGGACCTGCCGCAGGCAATCGAACGCGGCCGCGGCGAACGCTGGGTCGAGGGTGTGTTCGGTCTGCACGCCCGCCACCAGGGCAACGGCATCGGGTATGACTCCATCTGCGCCGCCGGGGACCACGCCAACACCCTGCACTGGATCAAGAACACCGGTGACATCAATGACGGCGACCTGCTGCTGCTCGATGCGGGCGTCGAGGTGGACTCACTCTTCACTGCCGATGTCACGCGCACGCTTCCGGCCAACGGCCGGTTCACCGACGCCCAGCGAAAGGTCTACGACGCTGTGTACGCCGCGCAGGAGGCCGGGATTGCCGCGGTCCGGCCCGGCGCGAAGTTCTCCGACGTGCACGACGCCGCGATCCGGGTCATTGCCGAGCACCTGCACGCCTGGGGCCTGCTGCCTGAGGGCGTCGACGTCGAAGCCACCCTGGACAAGGACAGCGGCAACTTCCACCGGCGCTGGATGGTCCACGGCACCAGCCATCACCTGGGCCTGGACGTGCACGACTGCGCGCTGGCCAGCCGCGAGGAGTACATGGGCGCCGAGCTGACTCCCGGCATGATCCTCACCGTCGAGCCAGGGCTCTACTTCAAGGCTGACGACCTCCTGGTGCCGGCTGAGCTACGCGGTATCGGGGTTCGCATCGAGGATGACGTCCTGGTCACCGCGGACGGCTGCGAGAACCTCTCCGCAGCCATGCCCCGCACCTCGACCGACGTCGAGGCCTGGATCGCCCGCGTTCAGAAGAGCTGAGTCCCTTCGGCACCACCGACAGGCCGTGAGGGCTGAACAAAGCCAGCAGGCCGTGAAGGGACTGAACGAGGTTGTCAGGCCGTGAGGGGCTGAACGAAGCGGTCAGGCCGTGAGGGGCTGGCCACCGGGCATCTTGGCAAGCAGCGCGCGGCCCTGCTCGGCGAGCTTGTGCTCCACGAGAACCTCGTAGCGGGTGGCCACCACCTGGCTCACCGAGGTGAAGTCTCGCCGACCCTTGGTCGCGGCATACCCCAGGAGCGCCCAGATGATGCCGAAGGCGGCACCGAACGCCACAGTGGCCATCACCGCCCAGGTGCTGCTGTTCGGGTCGAACAGGGCAAAGATGAGCCCCACGAACAGCCCCATCCACATACCTGACAAGGCACCGGCCCCGACAACCCGCCCGCGCGTCAACCGCCCGGTCACCCGCTCGACCTGCCTGAGGTCGGTCCCGACGATCATGCAGTTCTCCACGGCGAACTCGTGGTCAGACAGGTAGTCGACCGCCTTCTGAGCGTCCTCGTACTTGTCGTACGTCCCGAGCGACATCGGGTACTCCAGGATGAGGCCGCCGATCGGGATCCGCGATCGCCCTGACATGTTCGGCTGGGAGCTCATATAGACATTCTCGCGCGTTTCGGCCCAGCAGCGATACGCGGTGAGCGCAACTCAGCCACGCAGGGCATAGTCCTTGAGCAGCCGACGACCGATGATCATCCGCTGGATGTCCGCCGTGCCCTCACCGATGAGCAGCATCGGCGCCTCACGGTAGAGCCGCTCGATCTCGTACTCCTTGGAGTAGCCGTAGCCGCCGTGGATACGGAACGAGTCCTCGACCACCTGGGAGCAGTACTCGGAGGCCAGGTACTTAGCCATGCCGGCTTCGAGATCGTTGCGCTCGCCGGAGTCCTTGAGGCGCGCCGCCCTGACCATCATCTGGTGGCCGGCCTCGATCTTGGTGGCCATCTCCGCGAGGCGGAACAACACCGCCTGATGTTCCGCGATCTTCTTTCCGAAGGTCTCACGCTGCTGGGCGTAGTCGATCCCGAGCTCGAACGCTCGCAGCGCGACACCACAGGCGCGGGCGGCGACGTTGACCCGGCCCACCTCGACACCGTCCATCATCTGGTAGAAGCCCTTGCCCGGCTCGCCGCCAAGAATCTGATCCGTTGTTGTCGTGTAGCCGTCGAGAATGAGCTCGGTCGTCTCGACGCCCTTGTAGCCCATCTTCTCGAGCTTGCCGGGCACGGTCAGACCGGGGGCCGTCTCGCCGAAGCCGGGCTCCTTCTCGACCAGGAACGTCGTCATGTTCCGGTAGACAGAGTCATCGCCGGTGTCCGTTTTCACGAGCACCGCAACGAGATTCGAGGTTCCGCCGTTGGTCAGCCACATCTTCTGACCGTTGATCGTCCATTCACCGTCACCGCTGGACACGGCCTTGGTCTTGATCGCCGCGACGTCCGAACCGGCGCCCGGCTCGGACATCGAGAACGCTCCGCGGACCTCACCGGTCGCCATCCGGGGCAGGTACTTCTGCTTCTGCTCCGGCGTGCCGTGCTGCAGCAGCAGGTAGGCGACGATGAAGTGCGTGTTGATGATGCCGCTGACACTCATCCAGCCGCGGGCGATCTCCTCCACGCACAGCGCGTAGGTCAGCAGCGACTCGCCCAGGCCGCCGTACTCCTCGGGGATCATCAGGCCGAAGATCCCCATCTCCTTCATGCCCTCGACGATCTGGGTCGGGTACTCGTCCTTGCGCTCGAGCTCCATGGCGACCGGGATGATCTGCTCGTCGACGAACCGGCGCACCAGCTTGAGCAGCTCGCTCTGCTCGTCGGTCAGGCCTTCGGTGTGCTGGAGTCGTGTCATCGCGATATGCCGTCCTCACCTGTGGAATCCGGGAACTACCAGCGAGTATGCCTGAGCCGCCCCCTTCCCGTGACAGCGTTCGCCGTGTGAGTCCCAACACGGATGACATCCCTGGAACCCTCGGCTCTCACGAATGACCTGCGCGACGGGCTGTTTGCCCTCGACAGGGGCCCGAGCTCCTGCAACGCGACAGCCGTAGCATGTGTGCGTGGTTCACAGCCCGTGGTCTTGTAGTCGACGGTCTTGTCGTCGACGAGGAGGAGCTCTTCGGCGACTTCATGGCCTCGGCCATGTCGCGATGGTGGAGAGGGGTTGGTCTCGGCCATGAGCACCGTTATCGCCCGCCGGGCGGTATTGGCCGGAGTCGTCGCCGCGCCGTGGCTGGTCGCCTGCAGCTCCGGCGCGGACAGGCCAGCGGCGGTCGACATGCAGGAAGGCACCTTCTCCTCCAGGTTCTGGCCCGGCCAAGAGGTGCGGTGGCGTCTGGCCCGACCTGCCCACCGAGGCTCCGTCGCGGCGCCCCAGCCGCTCGTGGTCGCCCTTCACTGCTACGGCGGCGACGCCGACTGGCCCTTCGACGCAGTCCACATCGAGCGCCACGTCGCGCCGACGGGCCTGGCCGCGGCGACGGTCGATGGCGGCAACTTCTATTGGCACGCAAGGAGATCCGGCATCGACACCGGCGCCATGGTCGTTCAAGACCTCCTGCCGCTCCTGGCAGGCAAGGGTCTGGCCACAGACCGCATAGGCCTGATCGGGTGGTCCATGGGTGGGTACGGCGCGCTACTGCTCGCCAGCAAGCTTGGGCCCAGCCGGATAGCCGGCGTGGCTAGCGCCAGCGCCGCACTGTGGCAGTCGCCCGGCGACACCGCTGACGGCGCCTTCGATGACAGCAAGGACTTTGCCCGAAACGACGTGTTCGCCGTGCGGCGAGAGCTGGCCCGCATGCCGGTTCGTCTGGACTGCGGGCGCGACGACCCGTTCATCGTGGCCAACCGGGCATTCGCACGCGGACTCCCCTCCGCCGCCGCCACCTTCGATGCCGGGGCGCACTCCGAGGAGTTCTGGACAGCTCACGCAGGAGCCCAGATGAGCTGGCTCCGCAAGCGCTTCGCCTGAGACACCGGGCGCTGGCTCAGTCATTCAGCTACTCGGTGGGTCTCGCCCACTGGTCCTGACGGGTCATCGCGGCGGCGCGGCCCTTGGCCGAGATGACCAGAGCCATCTTGCGCGAGGCCTCGTCGATCATCTCGTCACCGAGCATGACGGCGCCCAGCTTGCCACCGGCCTCGGAGGTGAAGAAGTCATAAGCGTCCAGGATGTTCTCGGCGTGGTCATAGTCGCTCTGACGAGGGCTGTAGACCTCGTTGGCGGGGGCGAGCTGGCCGGGGTGCAGGACCCATTTGCCATCGAAGCCAAGTGCCGCGGATCGACCTGCCACCCGCCGGAACCCCTCGATGTCTTTGATCTGCAGGTACGGTCCGTCGATGGCCTGCTTGTCGTAGGCCCGCGCCGCCATCAGGATCGACATGAGGATGTGGTGGTAGGCATCGCCCACGTCGTATCCCTGGGGCTGCTCACCCACCACGAGGCTCTTCATGTTGATGGAGGCCATGAAGTCGGCCGGCCCGAAGATGATCGTCTCGACGCGCTGACTCGCGGCGGCGATGGCGTTGACGTTGGTCAGGCCCAGCGCGTTCTCGATCTGAGCCTCGATCCCGATCCGGCCGACCTCCAGACCCGTGGACTTCTCGATCTGGGTCAGCAGCAGGTCAAGGGCAACGACCTGCTCCCGAGTCTGGACCTTGGGCAGCATGATGGCGTCGAGGTTGGCACCGGCGCCCTCGACGACCTCCACGACATCGGCATAGGTCCACTGGGTCGTCCAGTCATTGACGCGAACGCAACGAATCGTGTCGCCCCAGCCACCCTCGTTGAGGGCCGCGACGATGTTCCTGCGCGCATCTGGCTTGGCCAGAGGTGCCACGGCATCCTCGATGTCCAGGAAGACCTGATCCGCACCGAGCCCCCTGGCCTTGTCGATCATCTTCGTGCTCGAACCGGGAACCGCGAGGTTCGAGCGGCGGGAGCGCAGCGGGCGTGCGGGCATCGAAGGCGCAGAGGTCATGATGGGAGGCTACCCAGCCGTATGCCGGCTCGCCACCGACGCCGTGGGGTGACCTTCCCCACGCCTCCCAAAGCGAGCGCACTAGGCTCATGGCGTGACCGACCTGAACGCTCTTCTCTCCGAGGCAGGCAAGAAGTCCGGACTGCTGTGGATCGACATCCCCGGCGACCGGGCCTGGCCTGCATGGCATGTGTGGCTCGACGGCGCGGCATACGTGGTCACCGGCCCTGGTGAGCAGACCCTGCCGACGCTTCCCGCGGACCTCGCCGTGACCTTCCGCAGCAAAAGCACGGGCGGACGGCTGGTGACGGTGCCTGCCCAGGCGAGCGTCGTCACGCCCTACGACAAGCGCTGGGAGGACGTGACCGCGGCCTTGAAGGGTTCCCGCCTCAACGCCCCTGCCGGAGACATCATCACGAGGTGGGCCAAAGAAGCCACCATCTACGCGCTGATGCCCCAGGGCGACGCCCTGGAGGGGCCGGGAAACTACTCGCAACAGTCCCGTGCCGCGCAGGCGGCCCCGACGCCGGCCACCACCCGTACGTGGCACCCCTGGCATATCAACGGCCGACCGAAGTGGCGCCGCGGCACTCGCCGCTGATCCAGATAGCCTAGGCGTCGTGAGCCCCATGACGCGCGTCTTCGTCGCACGCCTGGCAGCGCTGAGTGTGTTCGACCCACTCGGTGATCAGGTGGGCCGGGTTCGTGATGTCGTCGTCCACTTCAGCTCGAGCCGTCGGGCTCCCAGCGTGATCGGCCTCGTGGTCGAGGTGCCCGGCCGGCGGCGCGTCTTCGTGCCGATGACCCGGGTCACCAGCGTCGACGCCGGACAGGTCATCACCACCGGCCTGGTCAACATGCGCCGATTCGAGCAGCGGACCGGCGAGACGCTGGTGCTCGCCGAGCTCTTCGAGCGGATGATCCGGGTCAGCACCGAGGAAGAGTCTTTCGAGGCAACGGTCGAGGACATCGCCATCGAGCAGGAGCCCAACCGGGACTGGGTTATCGTCAAGGTGTTCGCCCGGAAGGGATCCGGCGGCACCCGCAGCCTGTCGAGGCTTGGTCGACGTCGCGGCGAAACGGTGCTGGTGGACATCCACGAGGTGACCGGGCTCCAGCAGGAGGCCGAGGACCAGAGCGCGGCAAAGCTGCTCGAAAGCTATGAGGACCTGAAGCCCGCCGACCTCGCCGAGGTCATCCACGACCTCAACCCGAAGCGCCGGGCTGCGATGGCGGACGCGCTCGACGACGACAGGCTCGCCGACGTCCTTGAGGAGCTGCCGGAGGACGACCAGGTCGAGATCCTGCGCGGTCTCGGCAGGGAGCGGGCCGCCGACATCCTCGAGACCATGCAGCCCGACGACGCGGCCGACCTGCTCTCGGAGCTGTCCCCGGAGAACGCCGAGGAGCTGCTACGGCTCATGGAGCCGGACGAGGCTGCCGACCTGCGCCGCCTGCTCACCTATGACGAGGACACCGCCGGTGGCCTGATGACGACCGAGCCGGTGATTCTCGGCCCCGAGGCCACGATTGCCGAGGCGCTGGCTGTGGTCCGCCGGGTCGAGCTCTCGCCCGCTCTGGCCGCAACGGTGTTCGTCTGCCGTCCGCCCCTGGAGACGCCGACCGGCAGGTTCCTCGGGCTGGTTCACATCCAGCGCCTCTTGCGCGACCCGCCACACGAGCTCATCGGCAGCATCCTGGACAAGGACCTCGAGCCGTTGACCCCCGACGCTCCGATCGGGCGTGTCACCCGCATGCTCGCGACCTACAACCTTGTCGGTGTCCCCGTGGTTGACGAGGACGGCCGGCTTGTCGGCGCGGTGACCGTAGATGACGTCCTGGACCACCTTCTTCCCGAGGACTGGCGCGAGGAACGGCACGAAGAGCCCCACGAGGTGACGCATGGCCCGTGAACGTGCCCGCAGGGCCCCCAGCCTGGACCAGCCGCGCGAGGCGAGGCGCGCTCTGTTCACCACGCGGCAAGTAGACCCCGACACGTTCGGGCGCTTCGCCGAGAAGTTCGCCCGCTACATGGGGACGGCCAGGTTCCTCGTCTACATGACGGTCTTCGTGGCGTTCTGGGTCGCGGTCAACGTCGTCGGGATCTTCGGCTACAAGTGGGACATTTACCCGTTCATCTTCCTCACCTTGCTGCTCAGTCTCCAGGCGTCGTATGCCGCGCCGTTGATCCTGCTGGCCCAGAACCGTCAGACGGACCGTGACCGGGTCGCTCTCGAGCAGGACCGGGCCAGCAACGAGCGCAACCTGGCCGACACCGAGTTCCTCACCCGCGAGGTGGCCTCACTGCGAATTGCCTTGCGGGACATGGCTACCCGTGACTTCCTCCGCTCCGAGCTGCGCTCCCAGCTGGACGAGATGGAACAGCGCGGCATACGGCTTCCGGCGGATGGGCGACCCTCCGGATCCGGTGACTCATCTCCCGGTGCATGGAAAGGTCCAAGACCGACTTAGCATTAAGCCATGCCCGTTCCGTTGCACGACGCCCTCTTCGCCGCCCTCTCCAAGGTCATCGACCCCGAGATCCGCAAACCCGTCACCGAGCTCGGCATGGTCGAGTCGGTCGAGGTCGACGATTCCGGCCTCGCCTCGGTCACCATCCTGCTGACGGTCTCGGGCTGCCCGCTCAAGGAGACCCTCACCAAGGACACCACTGCTGCCCTGCTGGCGGTCGAGGGGGTCACCAGCGTGAAAGTGACCCTCGGGGTGATGACCGACGAGCAGCGATCTGAGCTGCGGACCAATTTGCGCGGCGGCAACACCGAGCGTGAGATCCCCTTCGCCCAGCCCGCCAGCCTCACCAGGGTCTACTGCGTGGCCTCCGGCAAGGGCGGTGTCGGCAAGTCCTCGGTGACCGTCAACCTGGCTGTTGCCATGGCCGAGGAGGGCCTGAGAGTTGGTGTGGTCGACGCCGATGTCTACGGTTTCTCGATCCCGCGCATGCTCGGCACCGAACGACGTCCGACCCAGGTCGACGACATGATCCTGCCGCCGCTGGCCCACGGGGTGAAGGTCATCTCGATCGGCATGTTCGTCCCCGGCAACCAGCCCGTTGTCTGGCGCGGGCCCATGTTGCACCGGGCGCTCCAGCAGTTCCTGGGCGACGTGTTCTGGGGCGACCTGGACGTGTTGCTGCTCGACCTGCCGCCGGGGACCGGCGACATCGCGATCTCTGTCGCACAGCTCATTCCGAACGCCGAGATCCTCATCGTCACGACGCCCCAGAAGGCCGCTGCCGAGGTGGCAGAGCGCGCCGGTTCCATCGCCCTGCAAACCCATCAGCGGATCGCCGGAGTCATCGAGAACATGTCCTGGTTGGAGCTGCCGGACGGCACCCGCCACGAAGTCTTCGGGTCCGGCGGCGGCCAGGTCGTCGCCGACTCCCTGGCGCTGGCCATTGGCGCACCGGTCCCGCTGCTGGGTCAGATCCCGCTCGACACACTGCTGCGCGAAGGCGCCGACATCGGCATGCCGGTCGTGCTGAGTGAGCCCAACAGCCCCTCGGCGGTCGTTCTGCGCGGGATCGCCCGCGGCCTCTCGACCCGCACCCGTGGACTCGCGGGTCGCCCACTCGGGCTGACACCCGCCAGTCGATAGGCTCGCGCCAACCGCCGGGACAGCCGTCTCGGCCAAGCCCGCCCTGTCACCGGGCACCCAGTAGCCGAGCCGAGAGCTTCGGGGCGGCTGACCCGCGCGGCCTCGGACTAGGTGGCGTCCTCGTCATACGGCGTGGGCTTGTCCGGGTCATGACGCTTGAAGGATGAGGGCGCCTTGAATCCGCCGGCCTGGGCGTCATCGGAAGACGATGTCTCGCCATCATCGGACCCGTCGTCCATGAGAGCCTCACGAACGATACGCCGGGGGTCGTACTGACGAGGGTCGTACTGCTTCCAGTCGACGTCGTCAAACTCCGACCCCATCTGCTCGCGCAGCTGCTCCTTGGCCGTGTCTGCCATTCCCCTGACCTGTCTGACCAGCTTCGCGAGCTTGGCAGCGTACTCCGGCATCCGGTCGGGACCTATCACCAAGAGGGCAGCGATCACCAGGATGACGAACTCCCAGCCGTTGATGTCAAACACGTGTGGACCTCGTAGCTCCCGCTCTTGTGGGTGGTGTGGCAGCGCGCGCTCAGTTAGCCGCTTGCAGGGTCATCCTGACAGTTCGCTCCGTGCTTCCTCGCCGCACGGTCAGCTCAACTGTGTCACCGACCGACTTGGCTCGGACGGCGACAACGAACTCGTCGGGGCCAGTGACAGGCCGCCCGTCGAACTTGATGATCACCTCGCCTGGTCGCAGCCCTGCCTTGTCAGCCGGGCCGCCCTTCGTGATAGGCGCACTGCCCTTCTGGGGGGCGCTGGCGATCCTGACACCCTCACCCTTGTAAGTGGTGTCTATCAGGACGCCAATGACCGGATGCGTGGCCTTCCCGTTGGCGATCAGCTGCTCGGCGGTCTTGCGGACCTGGTCGCTGGGGATCGCGAAACCCACGCCGATGTTGCCCGACTGCCCATCAAGGGTGTCGGAACTCGCAACCCGCGCAATCGCCGAGTTCACGCCGATCACCCGACCTGCCATGTCGAGCAACGGTCCGCCGGAGTTCCCCGGATTGATGGCCGCGTCGGTCTGGATGGCGTTGATGAACGAAGCGCTCGAAGCGCCCGCCCCGCCCGCGGTCACCGGACGGTTCAGTGCGCTGACGATGCCACTGGTGACGGTGCTGTCCAGGCCCAGCGGAGCGCCCACCGCGATGACCGGATCGCCCACCCGCACGGCTTGAGAGGCGCCCAGCACGAGCACCGGCAGGTTTCGACGGTCAACCCGGACCACGGCCAGGTCGTAGGACTCGTCGTGGCCGATGACCGTGGCGTCGGAGCTCTTGCCATCGGAGAAGAGAACAGTGATCTTGCCTTTCGCTCCGGCAGCGTCGACCACATGGTTGTTGGTCAGGATGTAGCCGTCCTGGCGCATCACGAATCCAGAGCCCGTGCCTGCACCGGCGGGGCCCTCGACCTTGATGGTCACCACGCTGGGCAGAATTCTGGACGCGATGTCAGCGATGGACCCGCTCGCGCGAACGGATGAGCCGACGGGAGCTGGGGGCAACGACACGTCGCCGCCGTCGGCGCGGCTCATCAGGAATGCGCCAGCCATGCCCCCGAAAAGAGCGGCCACCATGGCGATCGCGAGCCCGCCGGCCACGATCGCCGTGATCGCCCCCGCACCAAGGCTTCGCAGGCCATGCGAACCATGGTGTTCGGAGGAATGCGGAGTCACCGGCGAGGCCGCCAAAGTGGGGCCTTCAGGTGGCGGGCTTGGGTGCAGGAAGGGGCTCCCCGTGGGGGGCGGGTAGTTGGCGATGGGTGTCGTGCTCTCGAGGTTCACCGGCGCCGTGTCCTCGGCGGCCCGCTCAGGGTTCGGCGCGATGTACTCGGGAGCCCGCCCCGGGGCAAGCTCTTCCTGCCCACCAAGAGGGCGCTGTTCGTCATTCATGGGTCAATTGTGCCCATTGCGTGTTCAAACCGGCCAGTCCAATGGTGGCCAAGATCCCCGAAGTCCCGTCACGGCCGATGGGGCTCACCTGGTCCCGGTGACTACTTGTCCCAACGCGAAGCCCCTGCGGACCCGCGACGGCTGAGCGGTCTTGCCCGGATGGGGCGCACGATGCGCGAGAGCCTCGCGCAGCTGCGATCGGCCTCGGTGAATACGCGAACGGACGGTGCCAAGCTTGATGCCCAACGTGGTCGCGATCTCCTCGTACGACAGTCCCTCGATATCGCACAGCACGACAGCGGCACGGAAGTCCGCAGACAATGCGTCAAGGGCACGTTGCACATCATCGTCGAAGTGGGTGTCGGTGTAGTACTGCTCAGGACCGACCTCAAGGGTGGGCAGCCGAGCGGCCGCATCGTCGGAGAGCGCATCGAAGCGGATCCGCTGTTTGCGGCGCATCTTGTCGAGAAAGGCGTTGGTCGTGATGCGGTGCAGCCAGCCCTCGAACGTGCCGGGCTGATAGGAGTCGAGCGAGCGGAAGACACGGATGAACACGTCGTGGGTCAGGTCCTCGGCGTCGTGCTTGTTGCCGGTCAGGCGATAAGCCAGACGGTAGACCCTGGCCGAGTGCTCCGTGACGATCTCTTCCCAGGTCGGCGGAACCCAGGACTGGCCCGCGGCGCTCGACGGCTCGAGCGCATGCTCCGCAACGGCGCGGTCACTCGTGGCTGTCACGTCATCATTCCTTCGGCTGGCGGGTTTGATACCCACGATGCTTCCCGACCAACCTGTGAGCTTGCTGGGTATCGCGGGCGGTCCACCTCCACGCGGCGCGCACCCCTTCAGCCTCATCCAAACCGTGCACGTCGCGCAGTAGGGTGAAGCCCATGAGCGCACAGAAACCGGCCAGCTGGGCCTACTCCGAGGAGTTCATCGCGGAGACCGAGGTCATCGAAAAGGCCCGGGTGCGCAGCGAGGAGCTGGGCTGCGTACCCGTCATGCCGGGCGCCGGCGCAGCTCTGCGTCTGCTCGCCGCCGCGGTCAATGCCAAAGCGGTCGTCGAGGTCGGCACTGGTGCCGGCGTCTCAGGCCTGTGGCTCCTGTCGGGTATGCCGTCGGACGGCATCCTGACCACCATCGACCACCAGCCCGAACACCAACGGGCGGCCAGACAGGCCTACGCGGCTGCGGGCATCGCTCCACAACGCACCCGGGTCATCTCGGGCAGGGCCCTGGACGTGCTCCCCCGCCTGACCGACGGGGCATACGACATGGTCGTGATCGACGCCGACAAGGAGGAGTACCCGCAGTACGTCGAGCAGGCGTTGCGGCTGCTGCGCTCCGGTGGCGTCCTGGCCATGGACAACATGCTCTGGCACGACAAGGTCGCCGATCCTGCCACTCGCGACGAGACCACGACCACCTTGAGAGACCTGGGCAAGGAGCTGCGCGACAACGAGTCCCTGCTTCCCGCCCTGCTGCCAGTCGGCGACGGAATCCTTGCCGCGGTCAAGCGTTAGCCGGCAGATTCTCCGTCTTGGACGATGATGAGCCTCGGCCAGAATCCGGTCGAGGCTCATCATCACTCAGAAACTGATGTTCAGGACGTACAGCCATTCAGGGACGTATCAGCTGACGCCGGGGCAGCCCTGGATGGCCTTGCCCAGTGCGGACGCTTCGGCTGGCGTCATCTCAACGACCAAGCGGCCACCGCCCTCGATGGGCATGCGCAGCACGATGCCACGGCCTTCCTTGGTGACCTCGAGCGGCCCGTCCCCGGTCCTCGGCTTCATCGCCGCCATGGATAATCCCTCTTTCGTTACTTGCCTGGAGTCCTTCTGGTAGGGGCGCGCGCGGCCCAAGACCTCCGTTGCACACTCTCCGGTGCCTATTATCGTGCCAACCTCCCCCAGTAGGAAATCTGGATCGGACACTGCCGCGACATAATGCCGTCGGAACGAGCGTTCATGGCCAGCTACCTGGACGCAGAAGCGAAAGACAAGGAGCTGACCACAGATGACAGAGGTACTGCTCGACCTCACCGACGGCGTAGCCACGGTGACCTTGAACCGTCCCGAGGCGATGAACGCCACGGACACAGCCACCAAGAACCTCCTGCTGGCGACCCTCGTGAAGGTGGCGGATGATCCCGCTGTCCGCTGCGTGGTGCTGACGGGCGTCGGGCGGGCCTTCTGTGTGGGCCAGGACCTGCGAGAGCACGTCAATCTGCTCTCCACCCGGGACGAGTCCCTGTGGTCAACGGTTCCGGAGCACTACAACCCCATCGTCGAGCTGCTCTCGACAATGAACAAACCGGTCATCGCCGCGATAAACGGTGTCGCTGCAGGCGCTGGTGCATCGTTCGCATTCGCCGCCGACCTGCGCATCATCGTCGACACCGGCGGTTTCAACCTCGCCTTCGCCGGGATCGCCCTGTCGTGCGACTCGGGAGCGAGCTGGACCCTGCCGCGGCTGATCGGCACCGCCAGGGCCAAGGAGCTGCTGATGTTCCCGCGCACCGTCCCGGCGGCTGAGGCGCTCGAGCTCGGCATGGTCAACCGCGTGGTCAGCGAGGCGGAGCTCCCGGTCGTTGTCGCCGAGCTTGCCCGGACCCTGGCTGCAGGCCCGACCCTGGCCTACGGCTCCATCCGGCGCTCGGTCGCCTTCTCGGCAGGTCACCCGCTGAGCGAGTCGCTTGCCCAGGAAGCCGGCCAGATGGCCCTGACCGGCGCCAGTCAGGACCACGCCGCCGCTGTGGCCGCGTTCCTCGCCAAAGAGAAACCGACCTTTGAGGGTCGCTGAAACTCGGCTCAGCCGGCTCGGCGCAGCAGCCGGTAGCCATCCGCTCCGGCGACGAGCGCGTATGTCGTTCCGGGGTGCAAGGACTCGATGTATCTCACCGGATCAGGAAGGGGCGGGTTCCATCCCGCCTTGTCGTCGATCAGGAAGAACTGCGGTACCACCGGTGCGGCACTGCCGACATAGAAAACGCGGGTTCGGTTCGTGAGCTTGGCAATCAGGCCGAGGTCGGTCTCGACCGTCGCACCGTCGGGAATCTGCGACAAGACCAGGTCTGCGGCATTGGCACGAGGACTGGGCTGGTAGGTCGCCGGAACAACCAGGTCCTTGAACGCGTAACGCGTGCAGAAGAACACCCCTACGAGCAGTGCCAGGGTCGGGGCTGCGCGGGCATACCAGCGCAACGGCCGCCAGCGACCGCGCCGGGCCCGGGCCGCGCCGTCGATAAAGGCAGCAAAGATGATCGGCATCAGCACCAGGTCGTAGTGGAACGACTGCCCGCCGAAGTTCTGGTTGGTGGAGATCAAGCGCCAGGCCAGCGTGGGCAGCACCAAGATCATCAGCGGCGATCGCAGGGACAGGAAGACTGTCACCACCAGCAACAGCAGCACGGTCGTGGCTTTGGGCCCGGGTGTCACGACTTGAAGAGCGACGTCGGCAAGGCTATTCAGCAGATTACCCGTCCCGGGCAGCGCCGCAAGCTTGGCCGAGCCGACGCGGCCCGCCGCGTTGAAGTAGGGGATCAGCACCTTCACCGTGAGCGCGAGAGAGGCGAGTCCGAAAGCTGCCAGGCCGACACCCCATCGCCGCGCACCGACCAGCACGAGCACCAGGCCGATGGCCGCGACGGTCAGTCCGAGATCCTCCTTCACCAGGACGAGAGGGGCCACCCAGGCCACCACGCGTGCCCAACGACCCGCCAGGAGCGCCTCGAGCCCGAACGCCAGCAGTGGCACAGCCAGGCACACCTCATGGAAGTCGAAGTCCACCGCGGACTGGATGCCATAGGACATGCCGAATGCCAGACCGACCGCGACCCCTGACCATCGGCCCAGGTGCCGCATCCCCGCACGGGTGATGGGCACGACACCCAGGGCGATCGCCAAGGCCTGTCCGACCAACAGCGTCACGGGCGTCGGGAACAGCCGGTAGAACGGCGCGAAGACGACTATGGCGGGGTTCCAATGGTCGCCCAGGAAGTTGTGACCGGCACCCTCGAGGTCGACGATCGGAGCCTGAAAGTGGGCATAGTGACGGATTGCCTGCTCAAAGATCCCCAGGTCGAACGACCGTATCGCCAACCGCTCGACCCGGGCCACAGAGACCGTCGCGTAAACACCGGCGAAGACCAGCGCCATCACCCAGGGCAGCACACGCTCCCAGGTCCATCGAGGTGGCGACATAGCTCCGGCGCCCTCGTCCTCACCGGACTCACGGCGGATCACCGTATCGCTCTGGACCACCATACGAGTGTCGCCTAAAGCGGGATCGCAGGCGTCGGTGACCCCCTTACCGCGGGAAGCCCGTCGGAGGGACGAAGCGCAGCAGGGCCCATACCCACCACACCTGCCCTGCCAGGCCCAGGACAACCAGGAACCCCGTCCGCCACCCGAGCCAGCGCGGAGGCCGGTCCCGCCAGCCGCCGCCGATCAGAACCACCACGAGCGGAAACAGCGGCGGGAGATGACGGGGAACCCCAGCCCGGTCACCTTCATCAGGAACCGAGACATCATCGGGAACACCGGGTAGAAAGCCCACGCGCTCTCCTGGACGGCGCCGGTGAGGGCATCTGCCGGAAGCGTGGCGGGGTATCCGGACTCAGCAAT
>DASRUA010000194.1:0-2114 GCA_035655615.1 Dermatophilaceae bacterium | reverse complement strand
GGTGGTTCGAGGACTACCTGTTGGTACCTAAGGTCATCGGGCGCGCCGTCAAGGTGCCCGGGGTCGTCACCGTGGTCGCCTTCCTGATCGGGGCCGCGCTGCTGGGGATCGTCGGAGCTCTGGTTGCGATCCCGGTTGCCGCGGCGCTGCAGCTGCTGACCCAGGAACTGCTTTTTCCCGCACTCGACGAAGCGTGATCAGCCCTCGCGTGCCCTTACACAACCAGCCCTCGGCCCACGTCTCATCGCCCATCCATCCAACGGCGCCAGACTGTGCTCCGATCGCTGAATCAAGGCGCGGCGCTGCTCTTCAGCTGTTGTGCTGCTATCCGGCGGCGGCAGACCGTGAGCACAACATTCCGGGATCGAGGTCGGCGGACTGGGCTGCTCGTGAGCAAAAACGTTTCGCAGCAACGGGATCCGATGCGGCAGCAGTCAGGAACTAAAGCGGTGCGAGCCGGTGTTGACGCAGCGTACAGTTCCGCACGTCCCGAGTCCCGACTGTCGACGTGTATCGGCGCCAACGCCTCGGCATGACCTAGCGACCCTTTGTCGCTAGCGGTTTGAGGTTCCCCCCGAACCGTAGAGGCATCGATAATGAGGAGCACGATGCCAGAGAAACGGATGAAGTATGACCGGGAGTTTCGTGAAGGAGCGGTCCGGATCGTCGAGGAGACAGGGAAGCCAATCGCACAGGTCGCTCGTGATCTCGGTGTCCACGAGGGCACGCTGGGTAACTGGGTGACGCGGGCGCGGCAAGTGCGTGAGGGCAGCAACGATCTGTCCAAAGACGACTTCGAGGAGCTCAAGCGGCTGCGCACTGAGGTTGCCGAGCTGCGGATGGAGCGCGATGTCCTCAAGCGATCCGTGGTCCTGTGGGTGAAGGAGGCGACGAAGTGAGCGTGGCACGGTTCGTCGCCGACCAGAGGACCAACTACCGCGTGCCACACACGGTCACTTGCGCGCTGCTGGGTCTGTCGCTGGCGTGGTTCTACAAGTGGATCGCACGTGCGCAGAGTCCCTCGGCGCCAACGGGTTTGCACACCACACGTGATCGGCGCCGTGACACGGTCGATCGCGCCGTGGCGGTGGCATTCAGCAAGGCCAAGGGCCTGCATGGTTCACCGCGGTTACATGCCGATCTGCGTGATGACGGGTGGACGGTGAGCGAGAAGACCGTCGCGGAATCGATGCGCCGCCAAGGGCTGGTGGCCCGACAGATCAAACGGCGCAACGGGCTGACCCGCCAGGACAAGACCGCGCCGAAATTCCCTGACCTGCTCAGACGCAACTTCACCGCTGAGCGGCCCAACGCCAAGTGGGTCGGCGATATCACCGAGATCCCGACCGTTGGCGGCAAGCTCTACTTGGCGACCGTCATTGACCTGTTCAGTCGCCGGCTGCTGGGCGCGGCCACCAGCGCCCATCCCGACGCGGAGTTGGCCTGTGCGGCGATCCGGATGGCCGTGGCCACCCGCGGAGGTGCCCAGGCTCTGTGGTGCGATGACGAATCGCAACGGGTCATCTTCCACACCGACCGGGGATCAACCTATACCGCGAAGGCCTTCACCAAGCTGTGCCGCAAGTTGGGCATCCGCCAATCGATGGGCCGGGTCGGATCGTGCTTCGATAACGCCGCCGCCGAGGCGTTCTTCTCCTCGCTGGAATGGGAAGTGCTCTCGCGCAATAGGTTCGAATCACCCCGACAGGCACAGGCTGTTGTGCTTGACTGGTGCTACGGGTTCTACAACCACGACCGTCGGCACAGCACCATCGGCATGGTCAGCCCTATCAACTACGAGAACGCTGCGGCCCCCGACCGGGAAGCCGCATAGAGGAAACCTCCACGATTCGGGGGGAACCACATCAGTACCCGGCCGATGCGCGGGGTGTTGTGGCGGGCGTCGAAAGTGTGCCATTGCCCGCCGAGGAACACCTCGAACCAGGCAGAGAAGTCCATCGGTTCGTCCGCCGGCGGTACGCCGATGTCGCCGAGGTAGCCGGTGCAGTAGCGCGCCGGGATGTTCATGCAGCGGCAGAGGGCGATCGCTAGATGGGCGTAATCCCGGCAGACGCCGCGACGCTCGTTGAAGGCGTCGAAGGCGGTGCGCTGAG
>DASRUA010000193.1:0-5499 GCA_035655615.1 Dermatophilaceae bacterium | reverse complement strand
GTTTCCCGCCCGGTTGGAAACTATCTTCCAGACGCTTGCAGCAGCAACGACACTGGCCATGGTGTTCGTCATCCAACACACACAAGCCCGCGCGCAGGCGGCCACGCAGCGCAAGCTCGATGAGATTCTCCTGGCATCACCTGAAGCTGACAACACCCTGATCACCTTGGAAGAGGCGCCCGACAACGAGCTGAAAGCGGCGACCGACGCCCACCGTGATGCGCGCCGTGACGCAAGCCAGGAGTCGCCTTCCTGAGAGGCCCAATTCGCCTGAGGTCCCTTTCCCGGTCGTCGGGGCTTGTAGGCAGAATTCGTTCCTCGGTCCACGCTGCACACCTCGATGGCGGGCGTCTAACGGGTCGAGGGATTTCCGCGCTCCCACGAGGTCAGGAACCACTGTGTCGCAGGCACACTCGATCCCTCCCGGTATCCCAGCTCCGCACATCCATTGCGGCGGGTGCGCATTGACGTAGCGTCGATGGGGCCTGACCCTTAGTCCTTCTTAAAGGCGTCCTTGACTTTCTCGCCAGCCTGCTTGAGGTTGCTCACGGTCTGGTCGCTCTGGCCTTCACGTTCCATCTGCTCGTCGTCCGTTGCTTTGCCGAGGTTCTCCTTGGCAGCGCCTTTGGCCTCGTCCTTCTTGTTCTTCAGCTTGTCGTTCCAGCCCATCGTCGGCTCCTTTCGCGTGTGCTGAGTCCATGACGTGTTGTCGCGGGTTGGACCTATCGTGCCAACTGCTGGGAGCACCACGGGCCGGCGAGGCGAAAGTCGGGAACATTCTTGGGGCGAAGGTTCACCTGCCTGGACAGCCTGGAGGTCGCCGTCGTGCTGGTGCCGGCCGATCGACAGCTTATTGGTGGCGGCGAGCCCCCTAGGGCTGAACTCGCCCGGCGTTGGGATCGCCCAGCCGTCAGTGGCCGACGGTGCTCATCGGAGCCTCGTCGTCGGACGACATGTCCTCGGCCTCGGCCATGATCAGCTCACGCACCTGGTCGCCGCCCAGGGCCAGTTTCTCGGCGACCTCGTAGATGACGATCGCGAACACGGCCACGAGCACCAGGTCCCACCAGTTGGGGATCGCGTTAGTCCCGCCGTACCGGCCTAAGTAGCCGATGGCGACGAGTCCGAGCAGCCACGGCACGATCCACACGGCCGAGCGCACGTCGAGCGGACCACGCTCGGCGGCGGGTTGCCGCATCCGGGTGGCCGCAAAGATGACCAGACCCACCACAAGCGCGAGGCACAGCTTCCAGATCGCTTCAAAGCTTGACCAGTAGATGATGAGGTTCGCCGATACGAACGCGGCGGGAGACAGGATGCGGTAGGCCGGCAGCCGGTAGGGCCGTGGGCGGTCGGGGTCACGCTTCCTCAGCGCGTACAGGGACACCGGGGCGAACGCGTACATGAGGGCTGTCGCCGAGGTTATGAGCCCCACCAGTGACTGCCAGCTGGGGAACGGCAGGAATGCGATCAGACCCACGACAAACGCCAGCAGGATCGAGCGCACAGGCACGCCCCGCACGTTCACCCTGGCCAGCGAGGGCGGCAGCTCCTTCTCCTCCCCGAGTGCGTAGGAGAGCCTGGATGACGTGGCGACATAGACCAGCCCCGTGCCGGCGGGAGAGATGACTGCGTCGATGTAGAGCATGATCGCCAGCCAGCCGGCGCCCGCCGCCACCGCCAGCGTGGCGTACGGGCCGAAGTCGCCCTTGCCGACCGGGTTGGCCCAGCCGTGCGCCAGATTGGCCGGGTTGAGCGCGCCGATGAAGGCGACCTCGAGCAGCAGGTAGACGATGGTGCCGACCGCCATCGACGCGATCACGGCGCGGGATACGTCGCGCTGGGGATGTCTGGCCTCACCGGCCATCTGGATGGCCTGCTCGAAGCCCTGGAGCGCAAACACCACCCCGGCCGGTAGCGCCGCGAACACCCCGTGTGCGCCGTACGGCATGAACCCGCCGCCGGCGGTGAAGTTGGACGGGTGGAACGCCAGGAGCACCAACACCACCACGGTAAGCAGCGGAACGGTGGTCTTCCAGATCACGGTGACACCGTTGGTCTCCGCCATCGCTTTGACGCCCACCAGGTTGATGACGGTAAACGCGAGCATGAACAGGGCAGCGATCAACAGGCCCGAGGGCGTCAGCGTGCCGTCAATCCGCAGGATGCTGACGTGTGACTTCACCCAGGAGATGTGGTCGACGTACGACAATGTCGCCTCCACCTCGATCGGGGCGATAGTGACCGCCTGCAGCCACGCCATCCAGCCCGCGGTGAAACCCGCCAGCGGCCCGAACACGAATCGGGGGAAGCGCGCGGTGCCTCCGGCGGCCGGGTAGGCGGCGCCGAGCTCGGCGTGCACCAGCGCCAGCAGCGCCAGCATGAACGCGGCCAGCACCCACGAGATCAGGGAGGCAGGTCCAGCCAGCGTCGCCGCGGTAAGCGCGCCCAACAGCCAGCCGGAGCCGATGATCGAACCGAGCGAGACAAACATCAGGCCCCAGAAGCCGACGTCCCTTGACAGATGTCCGCTGGGGCCGGGTCGGGGGCCGTTGGTGGTAGTGGCCATGGTGCGTCCAATCGTCATGCTCGTCAGGTGCCCGGCACGGGCGCAGGCGGTGGTGCGGTCGCTCGGCAGTGAGGCCGGGCCCTAGGAGCGTGGGTACGTAACACGCTCGTCGGGGTGCTTCGCTGATCCGGTGACTGCTGGGAGACTTCGGTGTGCCAGCGAAACGGGATGATGAGTGATTTCCTTCGGAATGGCGACCCGCATGTTGTTGTCCCTCTCATCGCTCAGATGGCCCTGCCTCGTGCACGAGCGCTTTTCACGTCGTTCGTGAGAGCGCGCACTCGAGCACACAGGGCCGACATGCCTTTTCTGCAGCCGAGAACGCCGCGCGCTCCGGCCTGAGCCCCATGCTATAGACCAGCGATGTTTCTCCTTCGTTTCTGATGGGTTAGGGGCGCGGTACCTGCCGATCGGCCAGACCAGTGCCGGCGTGTCCAGCGTCGCTGAGGTTACGGTCAGATGGGACCGGGACCGGGCGTCGAGCGTGCGCGTCAGTTCTTGCGGTTCGCCTACCCGCTGCAGTCCAGGGGTCTGGACTGGAGTGATATTTCGTGTGTGGCCGTGTGCCATGAACGCTGGAGCCGGGGTTCGGTAGGTGGGTCCGGGTGATGGCGGTGCTGTGCAGTGGATGAAGGTTTTGTGGCCCTTCGGAGTCGCCCTGCGGGGGGAGGCTTCAAACCGCCTCATGCTGCGTCGGTTGAATGCCGCACCTCATCATCATCAGGCAGGGCTCCACCGCCAGCGGCCCGGCGACGGTGGGCGTCCTCGACGCTCAGGCCTTTTGCCCTCCATACGCGGTCCTCATACGTGAAGACGTCGACCTCGGTCCAGGCTTGCGCATGCGCCGGGCTGAACCCGGGCTCCACGCAGCCAAGTCGGGCATCGGCGGCGATCCCGACCTCTTCGCGCTGAAGCCTGCGAAGACTGGGCGACTCGTTCTGGCCAGGCGACTCTCACATTCAGGCGCCGTGCCATTAACGTGCCATTACGGCAGGCATCCAAGGGACACTCCAGGCCGCTCGGGACCGCGAAACTCGCCAAGAACCAAGCACAAACCCCCTGAGTTCAAACAAAGTTCCCAAGCTGACAGTGCGGGTTCGATTCCCGTCACCCGCTCCAAACGCGAAAAGCGTTGCCATACATACGAATTGGACGCTATTTTCCATCTGGATGGGCGCCCGTCGGCATCAGAAATCAGCACTCGTGCCATTACCGCGTGCCATTAACCATGCGGGCCGGACTGTCAGCGAAGCAGCTTCCCCGTCGTAGTTCGGGCTCATGCTTCGGCTCAGTCATTGCGAGGTTCCCGCTCGTCCCGCACACGGGGCCGTTGCGATCGCTCTTGCTCCTTGCGTGACAGCCCGGTCAGGAGCACTCGCGCCCCCGCTCAGCAGTTCTCCATTACGCTTACCGCCGCCGATCTTGGGCTTGCAGGATGGGTTCGATTGTTCCAATCACCCACCGGCACGGGAGCAGTGCCGCAGCGAAGTACCGCAACACCACCGCGACCTGCTATCCAGCCGGGTTGGGTACCGCCCCTCCGTGCTCAGCGACCAATATGGTTGCGGCTGAGTGGAGTTCGGGTCAATGACGACGCAGGTTCAAATCTTGTCAGCCCCGACAGTCTCGGGGACAATCCAGATCCGTACCCGCACGCGACCCGGCGGAACTGACCGCGGAATCGCCAACGGTCTGGACGACCAGCTGGGGGTCGGGAGTCAGTTTGACGAGGACCTGGCGGCCGCCACGAGCCGCCCAGTAAGGCACGCAGCTGCCCGGTGGTGGACATGAGAACTGCCCGCTAGGTTTGGTGGCGGGCCGGTCCGACAGAATGTTGGGACCATTTAGGAGTCGTGGAGGTGGCCGTGCCTGACTTGCTGCCTTCTGAGGCCCGGGACGGCCGGCGGCGGCGTTTCAGAAGCCGTGGGATGCTGGTCCGCCAGTCGGTGAACTCGTCCTTGGTCTCCGTCGCGGGTCTGATTGGGGCCCCTGTTCGCGATCTTGAGTCCCACGACGTGGGACATCTGGTCGACGTGGTCGTTCGTTGGGATCGCGGTGTCTACCCACAGGTGTCGGGATTGGTGATCCGGATCGGGTCTCGTCGTGCGTTCGTCCATGTCGCCGACGTGTCGGACATCGGGCGACGGGCGGTCCAGCTTGGATCGACTCGCGTGGATCTGAAGGACTTCGAGCGACGCCCGGGAGAGCAACTTCTGCGCAAGGACGTCATCGACCATCAGCTTCTCGATGTTGACGGCGCCCGGGTGGTGCGGGCGGCTGATCTTTATGTGGCCCACGTCGGCTCGCGCTACTGGGTCGTCGGAGTGGACGTCTCGTTTGTGTCATTCCTGCGACGGCTGCTTCCCGCCCGGATGAGCAGTCTGCCCACCGCTGAGCGGGTGTTGGACTTCGCGTCGATCCAGCCATTCGGACGTCCTGGGGCACCTGTGAAGCTGCGCAAACCGCACCGGGGTCTGGAACAACTTCGACCTGCGGACCTGGCAGACCTGTTGGAGGACCTCGGCCGCCCGGAACGACGCGAGCTGTTGTCGCTGTTGCCTCCGGAGAGCGCGGCTGACGTCTTGGAGGAGATGGAACCCCGCCACCTTCGCCTCTTGCTGCAAGACGTGCCGATAGATCAGGCGGCAGGGCTCCTGGCGATGATGGAGCCCGACGAAGCGGTGGACGCCCTGCGCGACCTGTCCGAGGATGACCGTGCCGGCTTGCTCGCGCAGATGCCCAGGGCCCGGGCGAGCGAGCTGCGCGGGCTGTTGACCTTCCCCGAGGGCGTCGCTGGCGGAATCATGACCACCAAGATCGTGGTCCTGACCACGAACGAGACGATCCGGGACGCCCGCGAGAAGGTGCGCGCTCGCCGGCGAGAGGAGGACGTCGACGGTCTGGTGGTCATCGACGGGGAGGGTCGCCTC
>DASRUA010000192.1:0-6242 GCA_035655615.1 Dermatophilaceae bacterium | reverse complement strand
GACTCGGTACGGTCTACCGGACTCTGGGACTCATGGTGCACTCCGGCCAGGTGGACGTCCTGACGCGCGAGGACGGCGAGACGGTCTATCTGCAATGCTCCCAGCAACACCACCATCACCTCCTGTGCCGGTCATGTGGTCACTCCATCGAAATCGCCGGCCGGGCAGTCGTTGAATGGGCCGACGATGTTGCCAAACAGCACGGGTACACCCAGATCAGCCATACGCTCGAGGTGTTCGGCCTGTGTCCGGACTGCTCGCCCGGGGATCCGGTCACCGGCTGACGCCCGCAGTGGCAGACGAAGAAGACGGTCACGATGGGAAGACGCGACCGTCTTGGGATTGTCAGCGCTCAGCCGAGAGCAATCGGTCGGTCTGGGCTGGTGATCCAGTCGCTCCATGAGCCGATGTAGACGTCGGCACGGTCGGTGATCCCGGCAATGCTCAGGGCGAGTGCCAGGTGGGTGGCCTGAATACCTGAACCGCAATACGTGCCAACGGTTTTCCCATTCTCAGCGCCGAGTTCATGGAAGCGCCGTGCCAGCTCTTCGGCGGGCCGGAAACGCCCGTGCCTGTCGACGCTGGCCAACGCCGGAGCATTGACGGCGCCGGGGATGTGACCGGCGACCGCATCGATGGTCTCGTTCTCCCCTCGGAAGCGGTCGGCGGGGCGAGCATCCAGCATGAGATGCCCGACGGCATACCTCGTGGCGCCTGTAGCGTCCAGGAGGCGGCCCACGCCAATGCTGGATGCTGTGAAGTCGCCAGCTCCCGGTGTGACCGGGCCCGACTCAGTGAGCTGTCCGGCGGCGGTCCAAGCGGCGATGCCGCCGTCCAGGACACGAACACCCAGGAAGCCAAGGTGTCGCAGCATCCACCAGACCCGGCTGGCCGGCAGTGATGCCCAGTCGTCATACGCGACCACCGGACGCGACATGGTCACGCCGGCGGATCTCATTGCGGCAGAGAAGGTCTCGACCGTCGGCATCGGGTGGCGACCACCTTCTCCGTCGGCACGGATGGTCGCCAGCTCGGTGTCCATGCCGACGTAGGACGCCCCTGGGACGTGGCCGTCTTCGAACTCCTGAAACCCAGTGGAGGTGCCCATCCGATAGCGCACATCCAGGACCACGGGCCGGTCTGCCTCCGGCCCATTCAGAAGTCTTGCGAGCTCGTCAACCTGGATGAGCGGAGAGGCGTGCACCGCGGCCGCGTCAAGGTTTCTGAAGTCCATGCGTCGAGCCTAGGCAGCCTGTGAGGAACAACTGACACGCCCTGTCGACGTGCCGACGTTGCCCTCGGCGGCGACGGCCTTTGGTCCATATGATTTCCGTGCATGCCATACGGGTACTGGAGCAGTTCTCCACTGACGCTTATCCGGTCCGTGGATACGTGCGGGTTCCTCCCTCTACTGCCAGGAGGTCAGCTTGAGTGAGCCAGAAGCCTCGATGCCCACCCGTGACGATGTCCACGGGTGGAGCGCCCAAGAGCGGGCCAGCGTCGCCCGCCTGCTGGCAGAGCACATCGATCAGTCGCCGGCGACGATGCGGTCTCCTGGCCGACGAAGGCTTGTCCTGGCGGTCGGTGGGGTTGGTGCTCTGTTCCTGCTGCCGTGGTTGGTCTTCTTGTCGGCCACCCTGCCCGCGACCTCCTCGGGTGGCGCCTGGCGGACCGTCTGGGTGGGTTTCGACATTGCCCTCGTGGCCGCGTTTGTGGCTACGGTGCTGACCGTCTGGCTTCGTCGGCAAGTTGCCGTTATCGCCCTGGTCGTCACCTCGACCCTGTTGACCTGCGACGTATGGTTCGACGTCTGCCTGTCCTGGGGCACCGCCGAACACTGGGGCTCGGTCGCAGCGGCGCTCGTGGAGCTTCCTGTGGCGATCTTGCTGGCCACCAGCGCCGCTCTGTTGATGCGCCGCAGCTTCACCGTCATCGCGCAGCTGCGTGGGCAGGACCCGACACCGGTCCCTTTGTGGAGACAGCCGATGATTCACTTCGCCCCGACCCGGTTGGAGCAAGTGGAGGAATCCGCCGACCGAGCTGGATAGGAAGGTGCCCCGTGGGGTGGTGTTCCATCAGTATCTATTTCGGTCCCTGACAGTCGAACAGATGGACCGGCAAGTGTCGCGATGAGGTTTCTGTCTGTGACAGAATCTAATCGTGTTCATGAGCAACTTTGACCTTGGACCGTTGACGCGAGAGTCCCGGCGCCCGCAGTGGGTGCGGGAACACCCGCGCGCGCCGTGGGCTGCGGTCGGCGCGGTGTGCCTGGGCGCGTTCATGGGACAGCTGGATGCCAGCATCGTGACGCTGACCTACCCGCAACTGCAGGCGGAGTTCAACACGGGGCTGGGCAGCGTGCAGTGGGTCTCGCTTTCGTACCTGGTGGTTCTGGCGGTGCTGTTGGTTCCAGTGGGTCGGTGGGCGGACTCGCGAGGCCGCAAACTGTTGTACCTGTATGGGTTCGGCCTGTTCTCACTTGCTTCCGCTGCGTGTGCCCTTGCACCGAGCCTGGGCTGGCTCGTGGCCGGGCGCGGGTTCCAGGCAGTCGGGGCTGCGTTGTTGCAGGCCAACAGTGTGGCGCTGGTGGTGCTCAGTGTCCCCCGGTCCCGGGTGCGGACCGCGCTCGGTTTTCAGGGGGCTGCCCAGGCGCTGGGCCTGGCCCTGGGTCCCACCCTCGGTGGGGTGCTGGTGGATGCCTATGGATGGCGATCGGTGTTCTGGGTGAACGTCCCGATTGGTGTCGTGGCGATCGTGGCCGGTTATGTTCTTCTCCCGCGCAGTCGGGACCTTAACCCGGGGCGGGGTCGAGATGTGGCCGGTTTCGTCCTGTTGGCAAGCGCGATCGTGTCGAGTCTGTTGGTGTTGAGCGCCCTGTCCGGTATGCCGCTTCCGTCAGCTGTGGTGGTGGGACTGTGTGTGGTGGCGGTCGTGACGGTGGTCCTGTTCTGGCGCGCCGAAGGGCGTGCGGTGGCCCCGTTGGTGGACACCAGCCTGCTGCGGCGCGGCGGGCTCGGTGCCTCGTTGATGGGGGCACTTCTGGCGTACCTGTTGCTGTTCGCCCCCTTGGTCTTGTATCCGAGCGTCTTTGCCACCTGGGGTATGAGCACGGCCGCCGGCGGGTTGGTGCTGTCCTGCCTGCCTGCCGGTTTTGCGTTGGCGGCTGTCGGTTCGAACGTGTTGCACCTTCGAGCGTCCAACCGTCAACGGGTTGCGGTGGGCGCGATGGGGGTCTTCGCCTGTGTCGTGGCCAACATCGCGCTGTGGCGCTCGCCCGGTCTGGTTGCCGTGCTTCTGCTGCTCATGGGAGCCTTCCTGGGCCTGGTGATCCCGGCGAACAATGCCACAGTGATGGGAGCGGTCCCAGCCAGCGCCTCCGCCGTGACCGGAGGCATGGTCAATGTGGCACGCGCCATGGGCACGGCGTTCGGCGTTGCGGTGGCGGCCATGGGCCTGCACGTGGCCGCGCAGCACAACTGGGTGGGACCCCAGGTGGTGCTCGGCGCGCTGGCGGTGTGCTCGATCGCCCTCGCGGCCACCACGCTGAGCCGGCCGACCACGTCCGGTGCACAACGTCCTTCAACACCATGAAGAGGTGAGGTCGATGAAAAGGGTTCCAGCCGAGGCCGTGCTGCCCGAAGCCGTCGCAGACCTCGTCGCCAGGTTGCGACGCGCGATGCGCAAGGCGGCCCGGGTCCGGACGCCGGCCATGCCGCTGAGCGTGGCCCAGCTGGAGTTGTTGAGCCTGGTGCAGGAGCACCCCGGCGCCAGACCCGGCGACCTGGCCGGCCTGCTTCACCTGGCTCCGAACTCGGTGAGCACCCTGGCCAACGCCATGACCAGTGCCGGGATGTTGGACCGCTCCCCCGGTGCCACGGACAAGCGGACCGTGGCGTTCACCCTCACCCCCCAAGGCGCCCATCTGGTCGGGCAGTGGCGAAGCACGAACGCGGCTCTGCTGCAGTCCGCCATTGCCGCCTTGAACTCACAAGATCGCCGCCTACTGACCGAGGCGCTGCCAGTCTTGGAGCGCCTCGTCGCCGTCATCGACGAGCAAGCCCAGACGCCCACCCGCACCCAAGCCGCGCGCACCGCATGAACGGGGACACCATGCCAGCTGACCAAGTCGAAGCGAACGAGTGGCAAGGGATGTTGCGGGACTGGCGGGCGTTGCTTGTCTGGGAGATTGTTGTCACGGTCCTGACCCTGGTGATGGTCCGCCAGCATCTCGGCCTGGCTGTATCGGTTGCCGTCATCGACCTGGCCGCAGTGGTCCAGACACTTCAGGTCACCAAGACCCGGTCCACCAGCCCCGCAGGCGAGACGCGCCAGCGAGCGTCCGTGACCACCGGGCTGGGCGCCGCCGCCCTCATCACTCTCGTCGGCGCAGTAGTGGCAGTCGTCACCGTCCTCTAATCGCCTGCACACCACCGGTGCGCGGGGCTGCCTGCTTCCCAGCCTGCACGAAAGGACAACCTCCCTTGATCGTCCCGTTGAGCATCCCCAGCCCACCCCAGGGCGTCTGGCACCTGGGGCCCTTCCCCATCCGCGCATACGCATTGTGCATCCTGGCCGGGATCGGGGTCGCCGTCTGGATGGGCGAGCGTCGATGGAAGGCCCGCGGCGGCGCCCCCGGCGTCGTGGAGTCGGTGTCTTTGTGGATGGTGCCGTTCGGCATCGTCGGTGGCCGGCTCTACCACGTCGTCACCGACCCCGAGCTCTACTTCACCGCAGGCAGGAACCCGTGGAACGCGTTCAAGATCTGGGACGGTGGACTGGGAATCTGGGGTGGGGTTCTGCTCGGCGGGGTCGGCGCCCTGATCGGTGCCCGCCGCGCGGGGGTGCCCCTACCGCCGCTCGCGGACGCGATCGCCCCCGGCATCGCGGTGGCCCAGGCGTTCGGGCGGTGGGGCAACTGGTTCAACCAGGAGCTGTTCGGCCGCCCGACCACGCTGCCCTGGGGGCTGTCAATCGACCCAGCACACAGGCCACCGGGCTACGGCGCCTTCGCCACGTTCCACCCCACGTTCCTGTACGAATCCCTGTGGTGTCTGGGCGTTGCCGCCTTGGTGATCTGGGCCGACCGCCGCTTCACGCTGGGTCACGGACGCGCGTTCGCCCTCTACGTCGCCGCCTACACCATTGGGAGGGCATGGATCGAGTCCCTGCGCATCGACACCGCCAACCACTTCCTCGGACTTCGCCTCAACGACTGGACCTCCCTGGTGGTCTTCACCGGGGCTGTGACCTACTTCGTGATCAGTGCCCGCCGCCACCCGGGCCGCGAGACCCTGACCGGCTCAGCGACGACGGCAGATGGGGCTGCACCCACCGCCAGATGAGCGAAGCAGCGCCTACGGCAAGAATGGCGATCAGCACCCCGGCAGCAATGTCTGGAGCGTGATGAACATGCGCGGCCACGCGCGCAGCCCCCAGCACGATGCCCGCAGCCAGCAGGGCGGCCCCGAGCCACCGGCGGTACATCATCACCACGAGGGCGACCGTCGCAGCCAGTGCGGTGTGGTCGGACGGGAACCCGTTGTCAGCAGGGTGGGCGAACAAGGGCTTGACCGACGGGTCCACGACAAAGGGGCGGGGGTCTGTGTAGATGGCCGCCGCCAGCTTGATCAGCACGACCATGATGACCACCGCCACGATCGCCTTCGTCGCCATACCCACCTTGTCCGGTCGGGGGAGGTAGAGCCAGATGACGGCAGCCGCGGCCAGAATGAAGTAAAGAAGATATTGGGAGACGGCGACGATGAGGGCATCCATGATGACCCAACCTGACACATGTTTCTGGGCGTGGCATGGGATACCCCTGCGCACATGCTTCACCCAGCCTGTTCACCCCTGACGCTCAGAAAGGGCACCTACCGTCGGTGAGCAGGACCGGCGCGCGCCTGCCCCGAACGCGCGAAGAGGTGGCTGTAGTGGCACGGACTAAGCATCGATGGCGCCGCTACGTGGCCGGGGCACTGGCCGCGGTAGTGGTCGTGCCGGTCCTGGGGGTCGCTGTCTTGTGGCGATTGACGCCGAGCGTGGCAGGCGCCGGCCAACTGGTTCGGGCGCACCTGAGCGCCTTTGACAGCCCTGAGCTCGTGGCATTGCCCAAGCCGGACCGGGTGGGGCAGGCCCTGATCGCCACCGAAGACAGTCGTTTCTCCCAGACGCCCGGTATCGACCCGGTCAGCACGCTGCGGGCGAGCCTGGCTGCCATGACCGGAAACATCGACACCGGC
>DASRUA010000191.1:0-3673 GCA_035655615.1 Dermatophilaceae bacterium | reverse complement strand
GCCAGAGACCTGAGTGGGGCAGCAGGCCATGCCGCGTACGCTGCCGGCCAGACGGCGGTCGTCGCACACGTCGCCGCGCACGAGCTCGGTGCGGCCGCCTACGCGATCAAGGCCGCACGTGCTGCCGCGCCGGAAGGAGAGGGCGAGAGCGCAGGGCGACTCGAGTGCCGGTGGCAGCGCGACCAGCTCCCGGAGGCGATTCGCGAGCTCGTACTGGACGACCAGCGGTTGCGGAACGACATCTGCTGGTCGGTGTTCGACTGCTGAGAGCGCGTCGGGGCGCCAGCACTGCCCAACAAGCGCATCGGTCCGTGCGTCGACACGCACAACGGCGTAGCCCCTCCCGTCTAGCCGGGTCAGACCCGACGACTTTCCTGCCCTGATCACTGGGCGTGAGCGGAGGTCTGACAGCAGCAACTGCATGCTGATGTGCTGACTGCTTGACCAGGCGAACAGCCGCATAACCGGTGTCCACGAAACAGCGGCAGGGGCCAAGCAGTTAGGTCCGCACACGCTGCTCGTGGGCAGCCCGAGCGGGTCGCCTCAAGGGCAGGCACCTGCATTGGCGATGCTCATGGCCGATGCGACGCCCTGGAGCAGCAGATCCAGCCCGATGAGAACGACGCTGAGGTAGGGGCCCGCTCCGGAGCCGCTCGAGTCTTGGAGCGCTTCACTGAGGGCGTCCATCTGCGGCATGAGGCTCGCGTGCACGTTCTGTGCAGCGGCCCGTCCTTGTTGAGCCGCTTCAGAGACATCGCCGTGAAGTTCATCGAGGTCATCCTCGGCCTTCTCGAGACGTTGCTTCATGACGCCCAACTCACCCTCGGTAGAGAGGTAGCCGGTGCCGCTGAGGCTTAAGGTACCGCTGTCGGAGGACGTGATCGCGAGAGTCGCGTCCCTTTGTGCGGACGCGACTTTCCGTGCGCCCCTCAGTCGGGCCGCGACCTCACGTCCGGCTAGCACGATGCCGCAGAATTCGAGTAGGACGCCCAGCCCCAGCAGGAGCAGCTCCGCGGTCTCAGTGTCCATTCGGTGAGCCTGCCACCTTAAGGGCGCGGGCGCCCGCGCAAGTGGGCACGGCAGACCACCTGAAGGTGCTCCATGTCATTCCACCCTCCGTAGGGAGGATCCCCTGCGGGCACTGAAGGCTGGCGCCGATTCGGTCCGGTCATCGTTCCTCAAACGGCATCGCAAAGATCTGCTGCGCGTCCCCGTCGCGGTGTTTGGGATGGGACTACGCAACTGGACCGAGGAGTCCTGGCGGCGTTCGCGTTGTTAGCTAGTCCGCGCTCTGGCCAAGCACGAATGGCGGGCTCCTGCCGGCACCGCCCTCTTCGGTGGGGTTGATCCGCCGAAGCGTGCATGGCAGCCGAGACGCGACTGCCGGGACTGGGATGAGACCCACACCTAGGCCGCCGGGATTGCTTTGTCAGGCGCCTGACTCCTTGAGCCGCTGCCCCTGGCCTGGGCTGAGGTAAATCGCCTGTCGTGCCGTGTGGATGCCGAACGTGACCGTCGCCAGCACGTTCTCCGTCCGGGCGGCCACGGACACCGGTGGCCCCCCGTCTGGCCTGCGCTCGGCCAGCCATGACCGCACCCCAACTGAAACAGCGGCGGTGGCTGCCATCGTCTCGGCGACCAGCATGACCCCGGGCAACACTCGAAGGTGTTGCAGGCTGCCTGCGGCAATCATGGTCACGTCCCGGGCCAGCAGAACTGACAAACCCCCCACCAGAAAGGCGCCGCCCGGCCGGCCCCATCGACGTGGAACTCGTGTGCCGAGAACCATTCCGGTGCCTGCGGCGACGAGCAGTGCGAATGCGCCGTAGGAGTCGGGGTGGAACATCGGTTCCACCTTCGCATCCAGCCTTGCCGCTACCACCGTTTGGGCTATCCGGTCCGCGACCGTGGCCACACCCAGCCTCCCCCCGCAGGGCGGCTCCGAAGGGCCAAACCTTCATCAACTGCACAGCACCGCCAGCACCTGGACCCACCTACACAACCCAGGCTCCAGCGTTCGTGGCACACTCACGTTCATCATTTTCGCCTCTGATCCGTCCTAAAACACCGCATGGGTATATCTCACACCAAAGCAGGGGGACGAGCCCCGAAAACATGAATCTGCTGGTCACCGAGCCGAAGCGGCGCCCATGCCAACCGCTATGTCAGGACCCCTGGGCGCCAAGGGGGGGCCGACGTCGCCACGAGTGACGGTCCACCCCCCATTTTCATCCTTCAGGGTGGCGGCGCAGCCGCCATGAGTGACTAGCTAGCTCGAAAATGGGCCCGGAACGGGCACCAAAGACTAGCGGGTTCCGGCGCGGCGCTTGTTCACGAGGTCGAAGGCTACCGCCATCAGTAGGACGAGGCCCTTGATCGCTTGCTGCCAGGCGGGGTCGACTGACATGATGGACAGCCCCATGTTGAGCACGCCCATGACGAGCGCACCGACGATGGCACCCGAGATCCGCCCGATGCCGCCGGTGACCGCGGTGCCGCCGATGAAGCACGCGGCGATCGCATCGAGCTCGAAGTTCTGCCCAGCTGCCGCGACCGCCGCGCCGGCCCGCGACGTGGTCACGATCGCGGCAACGCCGGCGAGCGCGCCGATGTTGACGAATATCAAGAAGTTGACCCGCCGAGTGTTCACGCCGGACAGGATCGCGGCGTGCAGGTTGCCGCCCATCGCGTAGACGTGCCGGCCGAACACCGTGTGGCTCATGAGGAAGCCGTAGGCGACGATGAGCGCACCGACGATGAGAAGCACGGTCGGCGTCCCGCCCCTACTGCCCGCGAGGACCCAGGCGATCGCGCCGATCAGCAGCGAGAAGACCACCAGCTTGCTGATGAAGGCCCCGAACGGCTCGGCGTGCAGCTCGTGCCTGATAAGTGAGCGGCGCGCGCGGGCCTGGCTGAATACCAGCGCGGCGATGGTGATCGTGCCCAGCGTGAGCGTCATGATGTCGCGGTTCGCCAGGAAGCCGAGTGAGTTGGGCAGCGACCCGTTGGAGATCTGCACGAACGGATCCGGGAAGCCTGATTGCGTCACGCCGACGAGGATGATCGCGAGTCCGCGGAAGATGAGCATGCCCGCGAGCGTCACGATGAATGCCGGGATACCGACGTAGGCAACCCAGAAACCCTGCCAGGCACCGACGAGCGCGCCCAGCAGGATCCCGGCGAGGACTGCCACGAGCCATGGCAGCCCCACGTCCTTCATGAGCAGCGCGACCACGCCTCCGACAAACGCGACGACCGACCCGACCGACAGGTCGATGTGCCCGGCGACGATCACGATGACCATGCCGATGGCGAGGATCATCACGTACGCGTTCTGCTGGATCAGGCTCGCGACGTTGTTCGACTGGAGGAGTTTGCCGCCGGTGAGTATCTGGAACAGCAGCACGATCACCATCAGTGCGCCAATGATCCCGTACTCGCGGAGGTTGCCGCCCAGGGTCTTCTTGATGGTGCTCATAGTCGTGGTGCTCATCAGACGGCTTCCTTCTCCATGGTCATGAGGTGCATGAGCGACTCCTGGCTTGCCTCGGCGCGTGTCAGCTCACCCGTGATCCGCCCTGCCGACAGAGCGTAGATTCGGTCGCAGATGCCGAGCAGCTCGGGCAGCTCGGAGGAGATGACGATCACGGCCTTCTCGGCGTCGGCCAGGGCG
>DASRUA010000190.1:0-4014 GCA_035655615.1 Dermatophilaceae bacterium | reverse complement strand
TGTGGAACCCGGCCTCGTACAGGCACCCGGTGACCGCATGCTCGGGTGCTGGGACTTGCTCGGTGTCACACTGTCCGATGTCGGTCAGGCGTTGCGCTCCTCGACCGGCACCGACGTTGTCGACACTGGGGGCGTCGGCGGCGCGACCGGGACAACCGGACTCGCGGTGGTCTGCGGCGCAGGGGTGGGGACCGCGGCGGTGGCGTCGGTCTCAGCGGGCTTCGTGGCCTTGTCCTCGTCCACGTGCATCGCGGCGACCTCGGACTTGAGGATCCGTAGCGACCGACCGACCCCGCGCGCCGCGTCCGGGAGCCTCTTGTAACCGAACAGGATGACAAAGGCTGCGATGATGATCATCCAGTGCCACCACGACAACTCGCCCATTCTCTGTCTCCTCGACCTGACGACCGACCCGCGCGGTGCTCCGTCGCTGATGCCCGCGTAGGGGTACTTCGTGGTCCCCATGCTCACCCATCGGTTGGGGGCGCGCCGATCGTGTGCCTGCTTCCCGGTCTACCTGCGGCGTCCAGTCCCCGCTACGTCAGTTCGGTGCGGCCTCACCAGCCGGGTCGCACTGGTCGAGGCACCCTGACCGCTGTGCGTGAGATGCCGGCCCGGCCCCTGTCGGCCAGCGGCCGTCGCTACTGGCGGGGCCGATCATGCTGAGGTCGGGGTGTTCGGCGTGTACCGGGCCCGCAGCGCGGCAGCCACCTTGGCCACGGTCGGGTCCGGCCGCTCTGCCACGGCCCTCATGACGGTCAACTGACCCGACATCCGGATCAGCGACTCGGTCAACTCCGCGCGGAGGGTGACCTTGCGACGGTCCACCGCGTCATGTCGCTGTCGGCACAGCTGCATCAGTGCTTGCTGCCGGGCCAGCAGCATCGCCACCCGGCTGATCTCGCCGGCCCTGTCCCAGTCAGCCGGCCGTTCACCCTCGAACGGCCACCCGTCGGTGTCGATCATCCCGCCAACTCCCCCCAGCATCGCCTCGTCGATCACTGTCCACCCGGACGCGCCGGTGGCCGGCGCGGCTCGCCGCGCCGCCCGGATCGAGAGCACCATCACCGGGCAGCCGGCCACAGCGGCCACCCGCGCGGACCCGAGAGGACCGCCTGCGTTCGTCGGGATGGCCAACCCCCGCAGGGCCGGGGTGCGGCACCGACCGCCGTACAGCCCGCGACCGTTGCCGACGCGACCCTCGCCGGGCGGTGGCCGGTCGGGCGCCGCCAGCCGCGAGCCGCGGTCACGGAGCTGTCGCGGGCGCGGTGGCCGCCGACTGCCCGGCCGCGGACGTCGACGCCGGGGGGCTGGACTGCGCGGTGCCGGCAGAGGACCGGGTACTCGACGGCGGGGCGGAGGTACTGGAGCCCGCGGTCGGGGTCGTGCTCGGGGTGAGGGTCTGGGTCACCGTCGCGGTCGGGGCTGTCGCGCCCGAACTGGACGCCGACGGGGTCACCGTCACCGTGGTCGCGTCGGTCGTCGTTCTCGTGTCGGGCGAGGTGTTCCCGCCCAGGATCGTCAGCCCGGAGTTCCCTCCGGACAGCGGCCCGCCTTTGACCCTCTCGACCAGCGTCACCCTTGCCGTTCGCCGAGCCACTGACGCTCCCCGGCCCAACTTGGAAGCAACGCCTCCGCGGATTGTTCAGCCGGCTGTCGGCGATTCGTCCAGGTGATCGTGGGCAACGAATCTCGCGGCGTCGCCCACTCCGGGCACCACCCCGCCAACTCGGGGCCGGTCGAGCAGTGCACCACCCGCTGGCCCGCGTCGTCGATCAGCACCCGATCGACGATCAATCCTTCGATCCCCAACAGCAGCGAACTACCCTGGTCCATGGCTCGTGGTTCTTCGATCTGATTGCGTGAGAACAACCAGTTTCGAAGGCCACGGGCCCCTCACCTGTCCGACACGCCGCCGCGCGGATCAGGCCCCGAGCCCTACCAAGTCCGAAGAACCGGGAAACGCCGAAGTCTGCGGGGTGCTGAGCGCGGGTCCCTCCGACGAGTAATCAGGGACACCAATCGATGACGCCGGGAAGTGCTCGCGCAAACGCACAAACTACGCCATTTACCGCGACGATTGACAAACAAGGAGGTTGGCATCGAGCTGCAGGGAATCAGCTCCGGGATCAGCTGTTGAGCGCCCTCACGACGCCGCATGCGGCTCGGTCGCCGGCGTCGCCCGTCGCCTGGGTCTTTGCATCGGGCCCGGCAGATGCATAACGGCTCGGTATGTTGCCGAAGTCGTCCGGCCCGGCATGCACGATGACAGCGCTGCCATCGGCGTCCAACACCGCATTCATGTCGAACGCATCCGTCGTCGTGACGAGCTCCGCGGAACCGTCGCTCCGTACCTGCAGCGACGTCAGGTCACCCTGATGACCTGGATGCGCCGCGTCATTCGCGCCGAGATGTCCACCCGCGGAGAGGAAGTTACCGGTCTTGCTCGGGTCGCTCGGATCGGCGCTGTTGGGTTCGCATTTTCCGATCGAGTGCAGGTGAAACCCCTTGAACCCCGGTGGCAGGTTGCTGACTTTCGCAGTGACGGTGACCACCGACCCATCGACCGCAAAGTCCACGGTGCCAATCTGTTCCCCCTCGGGAGTGTGCAGTTCGGCTTCGGCTATGAAGGAAGCCGGCTCTGCCCCCATGGAGCCCGTTACCGTTGACGACGCGTCCTGGTAGGAGACCGCCGTTGATGCCGTCTCGGTCGAATCGCCTGTCATCAACGCAGCTGAGGACTCCGGTCCACTGCTACCACTCCCGCTGCCGCATCCAACCAACAACAGGCTTGCCATGCCGGCCGCCGCGATCCCAAGTCGCCCCTTATAAGGAAAGCTCTTCATGTTGCGCTTCTCCTGCCTCACGTTTCCGGCCTTGGCCCCTCCCGTGCCGCTTGCCAACGTGATGGGACCGCCGGGTTGCCAGGAGTATGGCAGCGCATCCTGGCCGGAGTCTTCCTCGCCGGTCACCAGCCGATCCACATCGACACCCACGGCGGCGGTCTGTGGGACCACCGGCGTCTGACAGAGAGCATAGGACTGGTGCGCCGCCACCCTGACCATTCCTCGAGCACCGCGTCGCCCAGGTCGTTTCCTCCCACTGTATTGGATGCATATGAGTTGCGCGCAGATGAGATCTGAATCGAACATTCACTCCTGGAGCCAGCAGGCAGTGAGTCTGATGCCTTTGTGGTTGTCGTGCGCGTCATCAAGCTCCTCTGGTATGAATGCCTTGATCTGATTCTGAGCGTCGAGCATCACGTATAGATTCGGTACCACTGGCCCAGCGTGACAGAACTGGGACAAGGATCTGTAGACCAAATAGAGGAACGGGGCGCCAAACTCCCTGCATATAGCCTCGAACTTCGTTGGCACACCCTTGGCCCCTGCATGGTCCTGGGAGGCTGCTCGTGCCCGTTCGAGATCGTCTTGCAGTTCATCTTTGGGAATGATCTCCGTAGCGATTATCGAGTCGATGAAGTTCTTGCGTTGCCTCTCACCTTCACGAAGGGACGCCAGTAGGGCATGCTCCCTGGCATATGTCCACTGAGCTGACACGGCCAGTTCGTAGCAAGTGCGGAGGATTGGGTAGGCCGTTTGCCAATCTCCGGGATCAGTCAATTTGAGGTAGCTCTCAGCGAGCTTGTGAGCATGGAGCGAATACCCGAAGACCGTGACGTCGCGGGCCAAGGTTTCATTCTGCATGGACGCTGGCTTTGGTGCCGCCCAGCTCGCTAGGAGTTCTTCAGCTAGCTCACGGAGTTCGGGAAGAGTCGGTCCAGATGGGTCGGTCACGTAGCGCCCCTCGGGCTAGCTAAGGACTCGCCGAATATTTAGGTGGGTGTCGTTTGGGCGTGTCGCGGGCGCACATGGTGTGGTATCCAGTCGCCCTGGAAGGCATGTCGGTCCAAGATCGCTGTGGTTTCAAGGGCTTTCACGTCCGTGTCGAGGCTCATACCACAACTCCACCCCAAACTACCGGCCATACCTAGCACAATATTGCGCGAGCCCT